>DAOUAN010000043.1:0-48335 GCA_034433385.1 Anaerolineales bacterium
GTATGCGGTGGCGGCTTCGTTGTTCGTGCTCTCTACGTTGCTGGTGCTTTTGATTCGCCCGCAGCCGCGCGATGGGCATGACCCGGAATCGCCGCCTTCTAGCCTGTTCACCAATCGCAGCTACTGGCAGTTTCTGGCCGTGGCATTCGTGGTGATGTTTGTGCTGTATTTGCCCCAGCCGCTTACGCCTAATTTTCTGCGCAATGTGCGCGGGCTTTCGCTCACTCAAATCGGCCTGCTGGGCACATTGGGGATGTTAGGGAACGCTCTGTTGGCGATGGCGTTGGGGGCGCTGTTTTCGGCGCGGACGGGTTTTCTGGTGGCACAGGCGCTGGTGGGGATGTTTGTGGTGTTAATTTGGAAGGGGACGGGGATGCCGTTGTATGGGTTGGCGTATTTTCTGCTGGGCGGGTTTCGGGCGGCTCGTCCGCTGGCTGCGGCGCAGGTGCGCGCCCTGGTTCATCCGGCGCAGATGGGACTGGCGTTCGGGGTGAATGAGACGCTGGGGGCGCTGGCTTTGATGCTTGCGCCGGTGGCGGCTGGCTTTTTGTATGACCGCGCGCCCGAGTTGGTCTATCCGCTCAGCTTGGTTGCTATTTTCGTGGTGTTGATTCTCTCGGCGATCTTTTCGCCTCATGCCGGAACGGAGGGTTGATGCCATGCTTACGATTGTTACTTTCACTTTAGGCCCGGTCCAGACCAATTCTTACCTGGTAGCCGATCCGCGAAGCCGGGTGGCGGCAGTGATTGACCCGGCCTGGGATGGGCACATTATCCTGGGGGAGGCTCAACGGCGCGGCTGGCGAATTGCCCATTTGTGGTACACCCATGCGCACTTTGACCATATCGGCGGGGCCGGCGCAATTGCCGATGCGATCAATCCGCTGCCATTGGTGGCGCTCCATCCGTTGGATCACCCGCTTTGGCAGGCGGAAGGAGGGGCCTCAGCCTTTGGGATGCGCATCGATCCTGGCCCTGAGCCGACGATTGATCTGTCCCATGGTCAGGTGTTGCGGCTGGGAGAGACCGAATTCGAAGTGCGGCATACGCCGGGGCACACGCCAGGGCATTGTGTCTTTTATGCGGCGGCGGAGAAAGTGTGTTTTTGCGGCGACTTGATTTTCATGGGTGCGGTAGGTCGTACCGATTTGCCCGGCGGCGATTGGGCCTCCCTGGAGAGGAGCATCCGCGAGCAAATTTACACCCTGCCGGAGGAAACCCGCCTGCTTTCGGGTCACGGCCCAGAGACGACGGTGGGGGATGAGAAACGGTTTAATCCGTTTGTGATGGGGTGAAAGGATTGTTTTAGGGTGCAAACAAAAAAGGCGACGGGGAAAGCCGTCGCCGGAGGTGCGCTTTTTCGGAACAGAATCCGCTATCGGCGGGGGTGGAGGCGGTCGAAGTCGGCGATTTCGCGGTGCATCACTTCGACGGGGAAGTCCATGCCGTGGGCGGGGTAGATTCGTTTAATCCCCATTGGCAGGATTTTCTTCCAACTTTCGACGACCATGCCAATGTCTTCGGCGAGGATGGGCAGCCCCGGGGTGAGGCGCAGATACCAGTCGTTCATTGCCATGTCGCCGACGAAGGCTTCGCCTGTGTCGAGCAGGATGCTGACGTGCCCCATCGTGTGTCCGGGGGTGTACACGACTTTGCCGGGGATGCCGTATTCGGCAAGCGAGATGCCGCCGTCGCCGAGGACCAGGTCGGCTTTGACGGAGGGGAGTTTGGGATGGAGGAGGGTCTTGGCGAGGGTGCTCATGGCGCGCCCGTAGGCGTTGACGCCGGGGGGAAAGGGCGGCGCTCCGCTCTCGACCCAGGGCTGGTCGTGGTGATGGACGGCGACTTTTGCGCCGGTGAGCTGCTGGATGGGGTGCAGGGCGCCGATGTGGTCCCAGTGCCCGTGGGTGAGGAGGATGAGGGAGATTTCCTTTGGGTCGAGGCGCAGGCGTTCCATGCCGCGCACGAAGGCGTTGATGCCGCCCTGTGCGCCGCCGTCAATGAGGATGGTGCGCTCGCCGCGCAGGAGGTAGCAATTGCAAATGCCGACGGGGATGCGGTGGAAGGTGAAGGTCATGAGTGGCTCCTGAATGTGATTATAGCGGGTGTTAAGGATATCGAGAATAAGCCCATTCTACATTGAGCCAGAAACAATTTAATTACAATTTGGCAAGTTGGTAGTGGATGAAAAGTAAGTGATGGTAAAGCAGATAATATAATCCAGAAAACATAGCGCGGTGAGCCGCAACCAAATGTCACTGCGAGGAGCGCAGCGACGAAGGGCCACGGCCCGAGGCGCAGTCTCCTCGCCTGATGGGAGATTGCTTCGTTGCGCTCGCAATGACACCAGGATACAAAATCTTCGCGGTCGTGATAGATTCTCAAGAGCAATACTATATTGCTGTCGAGTGTGCAAGCCCCCACTCACTTTGTAACCACCACCGTGAAACGAAACTCCTCCCACCATTCTGACGGGAGGAGTTCTTCTAGCCACCTGTTTGGTGAGCAACGATCTGACTATCGGACTACCAGATTCATCCCCTACTTCGCATACTCCGTTGCGCGTGTCTCGCGGATCACGGTAACCCGGATCTGGCCGGGGTATTGCATGGTCTCTTCGATTTTCTTGGCGATGTCGCGGGCCAGGCGGGCGGAGGCCAGGTCGTCGATCTCATCGGGCCGTACGATGACCCGCACTTCACGGCCGGCTTGAATGGCGAAGGCTTGTTGCACGCCCTCAAAGGATTGTGAGAGCTCCTCCAGTGACTTGATTCGCTTGATGTAGGCCTCCAAATCCTCGCGACGGGCGCCAGGGCGCGCCCCGGAGATCGCATCGGCGGCCTCCGCAATGACTGCCTCCACCGATTCCTGCTCCACCTCGTGGTGGTGGGAGGCAATCGCATTGACCACAATCGGGTGCACGCCATAGCGTTTGCAAAATTCGGCGCCCAACATGGCGTGTGTGCCCTCCTGGTTGTGATCCATCGCCTTGCCGATGTCGTGCAAAAAGCCGCTCATCTTGGCCAGCTCCACATTCGCGCCGATTTCGGCAGCGAGAATGCCTGCCAGTTTGGCCACCTCCACCGCGTGTGCCAGCTGATTCTGACCATACGAGGTGCGAAATTTCAGGCGTCCCATCATCCGCAACACTTCGGGGTGCAACCCGGCAATGCCAGCATCGAACGCCGCCTGCTCGCCAGCCTCATTGATGATCTTTTCTACGGCTTTGGTCTCATCTTCCACGATCTTCTCGATGTGCGCCGGGTGAATACGCCCATCCAGAATCAAGCGATTCAGAGCGCGCCGCCCAATCTCACGACGCACCGAATCAAAGCAGGAAATGGTCACGGCTTCTGGCGTATCGTCCACAATCACATCTACGCCGGCGGCCTGCTCAAAGGCCTTGATGTTACGCCCATTGCGACCAACGATACGCCCCTTCATCTCCTCGTTGGGCAGCGGAACAACCGCCGTGGTCACCTCGGCGACATGCTCCGAAGCCACCCGTTGGATGGCGTCAGCGATCAACTTGCGGGCGCGCTTTTCGCCTTCCTCGCGCGCCTCCGCCTCAATCTGACGGATGATGCGGGCCATGTCGCTGCGGGCCTCTTTCTCCACCGCGGCGAAGAGCTCTTTCCGCGCCTCCTCTGGCGTCATTTGGGCTATCTCTTGCAAGCGGGTGACCTGCTCTTCGTAAAGTTTTTCGATCTCGTTCGCGCGGCGATCAATGGCTGATTGACGTTTGTTGAGCGCCTGCTCGCGTTGTTCAAGGCGGTCGGCGCGGCTATCCAGCTCGGAGCGGCGCTTGTCGAGGCGTTCGGCCTCTCGTCCCAGCTCGATGCGGCGCTCTTTGATCTCGGCCTCGGCAGCCTGGACGATCTTCACCGCATTTTCGCGCGCCTGCGTTTCGATCAGTCGTGCTTGTTCGTTAGCAATTTTCAGAATGCTATCGGCGGTTTCCTGTTGATCTCTGAGATTTTTTTCAACCTGGTAGCGGTGGAAGAAATATCCTGCCGCCACGCCGATCACCAGGGCCAGAAAGTCAATGATTAAATTCAACGGATTCATAAGTTTTCCTCATCGTCCAAGGTAGTGTTGTCTCCGTGTGTCTCGCTCCAGATTTGACGAACGGTGGGAGCGATCACGGAATAGGGGAAGCCGCGACGGGCCAGGAACTCGCTCAATTTTTGGCGAAATTCGTTCCATTCCAGACCTCGAAGCCGGGTCGCCCGTTTCCGGGCCGCTTCGCAGGCCAGGGCCTCGTCATCCACCCCCTCCAGAGCAGAGCGGGTGGCCTCTTCCGAGAGGCCCTTCTGACGGAGCTCCACAGCCAGCATTCGGCGGCTGCGCGGGCGAAAGGTACTGCGATTTTCCACCCACGCCTGTGCAAAACGATTGTCATCTGCAAGTCGATCCTGGCGAAGCCGCTCCAGCGTCTCTTCGATGATGGCTTCGGGGAAATCGTGCTTGCGCAAATTTTGACGAATTTCAGCCTCAGAGCGGGCGCGATAACTCAAAAAAAACATGGCCTGTTGATAGGCACGTTCGCGTTGCTCCGCGGCTTGCAACGATTGGATTTTTTCTTCATTCAGTTCCTGACCAACCCTCAGCCAGGCAGCGACAATGCGACTCAACCCGAAGGCAAACTCCCCATCCAGGTAAATATTGACCCGTTGGGGGTTCCTTGCCTGTACTTCAATGGCGGTAATCTTTTTGGTAGTTGCCATCGTTTATCGCAGGTTCGCCAGGTTTTAAAGCGACACAGCCGAAGGCCGCGTGCAGGGCCTCGGCTGTGCAAACAGGTCTGGGGTGAGAGGAACCGCTTACTTGTTTCGCCTGAAGCGGAAGAAGATGCAGGTAAACAAAGATACGCGACGCTTCAGGTCACGCCAGTGAAAAATCTCGGTGCAGGAGTCAATTGTTCGGTTGCATCGCCCGCAGGAAATCGGGCGGTAGACTTCCAAAATCTCCTGAAGCCAGGATATTCGTACAAGTTCCAGAGTCCGTTAGCAAGCCAGGCCGCTCGTGCGGCGGAAATTTTCAGTCAATCCTCGCGGATTTTGCTAATTATACATTAAATTTTTTAACATGCACAACTTTTTTATGACCACGGGGTGATAACTTTTGAAGATTGGCAGGTGTCGTGTCTAATTCGTGACAAACGGAACTAGTTAATTTGCTTTGTTTGTGTCATAATTCAGAGCGCGTACCCTACATGACTATTCACAGGAGGTTGTATGGCTAAGATCACTCGCGAGGACGCACTGGAATACCACCGTCTCAAGGGCAAGCCGGGCAAAATTGCTATTGTACCCACCAAACCGATGGACACTCAACGTGATTTAAGCCTGGCCTACAGCCCTGGTGTGGCGGAGCCGGTTTTGGAAATCGAAAAAGACCCTGCTCTGGCCTATGAATACACGTCAAAGGGCAATCTGGTAGCCGTCGTTTCGAATGGCACGGCGATTTTGGGGTTGGGCGATCGTGGCGCCCTGGCCGCTAAACCGGTGATGGAGGGCAAAGGCGTTCTCTTCAAAAAATTTGCCGATGTCGATGTCTTCGACATCGAAGTTAACACGCATGACCCGGATGAGCTGATTCGCGTGGTGGCTGCTATTGCCCCCACGTTTGGCGGCATCAATCTGGAAGACATCAAAGCGCCGGAGTGCTTCTACATCGAAGAAGAACTGAAGAAAATGCTGGATATTCCCGTGTTCCATGATGATCAGCATGGCACGGCGATCATTTCATCGGCGGCGCTGGCCAACGCGCTGGAATTGGTCGGGAAGCGCCACGATGAAATTCGTATCGTTATCTCTGGAGCAGGGGCTTCCGCGATTTCCTGCGCCGAACTGGCCATCCGTTGGGGCGTGAAGCGGGAAAACATCATGCTGGTCGATTCCAAAGGCGTGGTTCACAGCGGTCGCACCGACCTGAACAAGTACAAGCAGCGCTTCGCCATTGAGACGGAGGCCCGCACCCTGGCCGATGCCATTCGCGGCGCCGATGTGTTCTATGGCCTCTCGGTGGCCAATGTATTGACCCCCGAAATGGTCAAGACGATGGCCGAGGACCCGATCATCTTTGCCATGGCCAACCCCGATCCTGAGATTCGCCCCGAACTGGCCAAAGAGGCCCGCCCCGATGTGATCATCGCTACCGGTCGCTCGGATTACCCCAATCAGGTCAACAACGTATTGGGCTTCCCGTTCATCTTCCGCGGCGCGCTGGACGTGCGGGCGCGGGCGATCAACGAAGAAATGAAGTTCGCGGCCTCTCAAGCGCTGGCTGCCCTGGCGAAAGAAGATGTGCCCGATTCGGTCTTGCGTGCCTATGGGCTGGAGAGCCTGAAATTCGGACGCGAGTACATCATCCCCAAGCCGCTCGATCCGCGCGTGTTGCTGTGGGAAGCGCCAGCTGTGGCCGAAATGGCGATGAAAACCGGCGTGGCGCGCAAGATGATTGATATTGATGAATATCGCGAGCAGTTGGCTTATCGTCAGGGACGCGGCGAGCAGGTGCGTTATTATTTCCAGAACAAAGCGCGCTCTTCCGGCGGCAAGAAGCGGGTGGTCTTCGCCGAAGGCGAGGAATCCAAGATCATCCGCGCTGCCTACCAAATCAGCGAAGAGAAGATCGGAATGCCGATTTTGATCGGTCGCCCCGAAGTCATCCAGAAAAAGGTTGAAGAATTGGGCTTGCCTTGCTGCCCGGAGATCGTCGATCCCTTCCACTTTGACAAAATGGAAGAGTATGCAAAGGCCTATTTTGAGCTGCGCAAGCGTAAGGGCGTGACGATGACGGACGCGCTCAAGAAGATTCATGAGCCGAACATTCTCGGACCGATGATGGTCAAAATGGGCGACGCGGATGCCTTCGTCTCCGGCCTCACCTATGATTATCCCGAAGTGATTCGCCCGGCATTGCAGATTCACCATACGGCCCCCGGTGTCACGCGCGCCGCGGGGGTTTACATCATGATCGTGGAAGATCGCGTGTATCTGTTTACCGATGCCACGGTCAACATTGACCCAAGCGCGGAGGACCTGGCGGAGATCGCCTGCCTGGCAGCCAATTTCGCCCGGCAATTGGATATTGACCCGCGCGTGGCGTTCCTGTCCTTCTCCAACTTTGGTTCCACGCCGCACCCGCTTTCGGAAAAGGTGCGCAAGGCGGTGGAGATCGTCAAAGAGCGTTGCCCCGATTTCGTTTATGATGGCGAGATGCAGGCCGATACCGCTGTTTCACCGGAGATTATCGAAGAGCGTTATCCGTTCAGCGCGGTCAAGGATGCCAATGTGTTGGTCTTCCCTTCGCTGGAATCGGCGAATATCGCCTATAAGCTGCTGGCTCGTCTGGGCAAGGCCAAGGCCATTGGGCCGATTTTGCTGGGGATGGGTGCTCCCATTCACGTGCTGCAAACCGGCGACGATGTCAATGCAATTGTGCAAATTGCCTCGGTCGCCGTCATGGACGCGATGCGGCGAGACAACGCAGCTGCTAACAAATAATCGCTTGCAGGCTGTCTGAATTGCATCGCCCTCCATCAGATTTGATGGAGGGCGATACTCTTTTACCGGCAATGAGAGGGCAACTGCCTTATTCCTGCCATTCCAGCTCAAAGTCACCAATGGCAACGGTGTCACCTTCCTGTACGCCGGCCTGACGCAGGGCTTCGTCCACGCCCAGCTTTTCTATCAATTTTTGGAAGCGACGCACCGAGCCATCATGTTCCCAATAGGTCATACTGGCGGCGCGCTCAATGGCGGCGCCGGTGATGCGCCATTCGTTGGCGCCTTCGCGAATGATTTCAAACTGACGTTCATCAGCCTGTGGCCGGTACACCGGCATTGGCGCTTCCTGTTCTTCCAGGGGAGGAGTTTCGGCCAGCTTTTGGGCGGCTTTGAGCAGCAGTTCGCGGGTGTTGGTGCGCGCCAGCGCTGAGACCGGCACGAGCTCGATTTTGCGCTTTTTCATCTCTTTTTGCAGCGCCGGGAAGCGCTCCTGCACTTCGGGCTGGTCGATTTTGTTGAGGGCGACGATTTGTGGTTTGCGCGCCAGGTGGGGGTCGAAAAGCGCCAGCTCGGAATTGATCTGGCTGAAGTCGGCCAGCGGATCCGGCGAGAGACCATCGAGCAGGTGAATCAATACTCGCGTGCGTTGGATGTGGCGCAAAAAGTCATGCCCCAGGCCGGCTCCGCTGTGCGCTCCCTCGATCAAACCGGGGATGTCGGCCAGGACGAGGGTGGTTTCGTCGTCAATGTGGGCCACACCCAGGTTTGGCTCAAGGGTGGTGAACGGATATGGGGCAATCTTCGGGCGGGCGTTGGTGAGAGCCGCCAGCAGGGTGGATTTGCCTGCGTTGGGCACGCCGATCAGCCCAATATCGGCGATCAGCTTCAATTCCAGGCGGAGGCGCCTTTCTTCGCCTGGTTCGCCGCGTTCGGCGGTGCGCGGCGCCTGGTTGCTGGCGGTGGCGAAATGCTGGTTGCCGCGTCCGCCGCGTCCTCCCTTGCACACGGTGAGGCGCTGCCCAGGTTGGGTGAGATCGCCGAGCAGTTCGCCGCTTTCGGCATCGAAGATCATAGTGCCGGGGGGAACGGGGATGATCAGGTCTTTGCCATTGCGCCCGGTCATTTGTTGGGGGCCGCCATTTATGCCGTTTTCGGCAATGAATTTCTGGTTGGGGCGAAAGGCCGAGAGGGTGTTGAGGGTGGCTTTGACTTCAAAAATGACGTCGCCGCCTTTGCCGCCATCCCCGCCATCTGGCCCGCCACGAGGGATATATTTTTCGCGGCGGAAGTGCACCAGGCCATCGCCGCCTTTGCCTGCGCGTACGTAAATTTCAATTTGATCGACAAACATGCTTTGATTATAAATGAAGTGGAGCAACTCAGGCGAGTTGTCTGCGCTTTTACAACAAAAAGATGTGGTTCGCCCGACAGGTTTCGATCATCTCTGGGGGCCACAGGCTGGCCTGCACTTCGCCGATGTGGGCTTTGCGCAGATAGTACATGCACAGCCGCGATTGACCGATGCCGCCGCCGATGGAGAGGGGCAGTTCCCCGCTGAGCAGCCGGCGATGAAAATAGAGCGAAGCGCGTTCTTGCGTCCCACGCATTTCCAGCTGTTTGCGCAGCGAGGCCGGATCGACGCGTATGCCCATCGAAGACAATTCAAACGCACAGTCCAGCACACTGTTCCAGACGATGATGTCGCCGTTCAGGCCGCGATAGCCATTGACCGTTTCGGTGATCCAATCGTCGTAATCAGGGGCGCGGCCATCGTGGGGCTGTCCATCGGTCAGCGGCGCGCCGATGCCGATGATGAACACGGCTTTGTGCTGGCGCACAAATTCTTCCTCGCGCTGGCGCGGCGTGAGATGCGGATATTGTTTTTGCAAATCTTCGGCATGGACAAAGGTGATCTCTTCCGGCAATTCGGGTTTGAAGGCGGGATAGTGATCGAAGACGTGAAATTCGGTGCGTTTGATCACGCTGTAAATTTTGCGGACGATGTATTTGAGAAAATCCAGGTTTCTCTCTTCGGGCAGGATAACGCGTTCCCAGTCCCATTGATCCACATAGAGCGAGTGGAGGTTATCCAGCGTTTCGGAAGGGCGGATGGCGTTCATATCGGTGTACAGGCCATAGCCAGGGGGAATGCGGTAGTCGGCCAGCATCATGCGTTTCCACTTGGCCAGGGATTGGACAATTTCGGCCTGTTGACCGTCCAGGTCTTCGACGGCAAAGGCGGCGGGTTTTTCCACGCCGTTCAGGTCATCGTTGATGCCGGTTCCTTTGAGCACGAACAGCGGGGCCGTGACACGCATCAGGCGCAGTTCAGCGGCCAGGTTGGTCTCGAAGAAGTCTTTGACCAGTTTGATGGCCTTTTCCGTCTGCCAGATGTCCAGGGCAGGGCGGTAGCCGGGGGGAAGAATGAGTTTGGACATTTTGTTCTCTCCTTTGGGTGGGTTAAATAAAAACCGCCCAACGCAGCAGGCGTTGGGCGATTCTTTACCAGAGTAAATATTTTTAGCCGGTAGGAATGCTTCGCCCAACGTCCTGCGAGAGGCCGTTATTATTGTTATTATTATTGACGTTGGCGAAGCGAATGGTACTCATATCCGGTTATGTTCAATTATAGCACGATTTATTTTGCCAGTTCCCAGGCGAAGGGCAGAGCCAGGGCGGCTGCAATCATTTTGCAAGCATCGCCAATTAGAAAGGGCAAGACGCCGAGGGTGATGGCTTTTGTCAGACTGCCTACGAGGATGGCCAGCCAGGTCACACCGCAGGCGTAGATGATGACTGTGCCGACCAGGAAGGGCAGCAGCGAGGTGCGCAGATTGCGCTCCAGGCCACGCTCGGCCAGCAGACCGATGACATAGGCGGCGAGGACAAAGCCGAACAGGTAGCCCGCCGTTGCGCCGCTCAGCACGCGCAGTCCGCTGGCGCCGCCGGCAAAGAAGGGGAGGCCCAATGCGCCTTCGGCCAGGTAGGTCAGCAGGGCGGCCGCGCCGCGGCGCGATCCCAGCGTCGCGCCGACCAGCAACACGGCGAAGGTCTGAGCGGTGATGGGCACTGGCGAAAAGGGCAGGGGAATTTCCATTTGCGCAAAGAGCGCCACGAACAACGCCCCAGCCAGGATCAGGCTCAGGTCGCGCAACCAGGCTGAAGTCCGCGGGAAGAAGCGGGTGGAAAGGGTAGGAGCAAGAGCAGTCACCAGGAACCTCCAGGATAAAATTCGGGGGCGGTTGCCCGTCCCCGAATTCATAACCCGAAGTTTATTTTTTCGTTCCGAATTTTTTGATCAGCAGGTCGCGCAGCGTGGGTTGACCGATTTCTTGCAGTTCATAGCGCACGCGCTGGCTGGGTTTGTTGATTTTGATGATGCGTTTCAGGTCAATGGGCGTGCCGATGATGACCATGTCCACGTCGGCGCGGTTGATGGTTTCCTCCAGGTCTTTCATTTGGGCAGCGCCATAGCCCATCGCCGGCAGGATGGGGCCGGTCTTGGGGTATTTCTGGTAGGTGGCAGCGATGGATTTAACCGCGAAGGGGCGCGGGTCAACGATTTCGGCAGCGCCGAAGCGACGGGCCGCCACGTAACCGGCGCCGTAGGCCATTTCGCCGTGGGTGAGGGTGGGGCCATCTTCAATGACCAGGACGCGCTTGCCGCGAATCGCCTCCGGGTCTTCGACGAAGAGCGGGGAGGCGGCTTCGATCTGGATGGCCTTCGGGTTCAGTTTGCGCAGCGATTCGCGCACGGCGATGACATTTTCGGGGTCGGCGGTATCCACTTTGTTGATGACGAAGACGTCGGCCAGGCGGGCGTTGGTCTCGCCGGGGTGATAGGTCATCTCGTGGCCGGGACGATGCGGGTCTGCCACGACGATCTGGAAATCGGAGACGTAGAAGGGGAAGTCGTTGTTGCCGCCATCCCACAAGATGATGTCCACTTCCTGCTCGGCCTGGCGCAGGATTTTCTCGTAATCCACGCCGGCGTACACGATCACCCCGTTGTCGAGATGCGGTTCGTATTCCTCGCGTTCTTCGATGGTGCATTCGTGTTCGTCGAGGTCATCGTAATCGGCAAAGCGTTGCACTTCCTGGCGGACCAGGTTGCCGTAGGGCATGGGGTGGCGGATCGCGGCGACCTTGTAACCGAGTTCGCGCAAAATGAGCGAAACTCGTCTCGTTGTCTGACTTTTGCCGGATCCTGTCCGAACGGCGCAGACCGACACGACTGGCTTGGAGGATTTGATCTGGGTGAGTTTGGTGCCCATCAGGCGGAAATCGGCCCCGGCGGCGTTGACCAACGAGGCTTTGTGCATGACGTATTCATGGGGAACATCGCTATAGGCAAAGACTACCTGATCCACGTTGTATTTTTTGATCAGTTCGGGCAATTCTTCTTCGGCGAAGATGGGAATCCCTTTGGGGTAAAGATCGCCGGCCAGTTCGGGGGGGTAGAGGCGGCCTTCAATATCGGGGATTTGGGTAGCGGTGAAAGCGATGACTTCGTAGTCTTTGTTGCCGCGGAAGAACGTGTTGAAGTTATGGAAATCACGTCCTGCGGCGCCCATGATGATGGTTTTGATTGGCATGTTTTACTCCTGTGAATGTTTGGTGGTTTGAAAATTTGAAGGTTGGGGGTTACGGTGAACCTTGTAACCAGCCAACCTTCAATTTATCTCACATTACTTCTGGCGCCTGAATATCGAGTAAGCGCAAAGCATTGGCAAGGACCTGCTTGGCGGCAGTCACCAATGCCAACCGCGCCTGGCGGATGTTTTCTTGCTCGCTTTGCAGCACTGGCACGGCGTGATAGAACGAGTGGAAGGCATTCGCCAGGTCATAAGCGTAGGCAGCCATCACCAGCGGACGGTATTCGCTGGCGGCCTGTTCCACTGCCGCCGGGAATTTGGAGATCTGCTCGATGAGCTCGATCTCGTGTTTGGTCAATTCGTAAGCGAACGCTGGCAGGCTGGCTGGGTTGAAGGTGGGCAGGCCGGCTTTTTTCAAAATAGAACTCGCTCTCACGTGGGCGTTTTGAATGTAGGGGCCAGTGCGCCCATCGAAGCTCAAGGCAGCATCCATGTCGAAAACGATGTCTTTGTTGTTGTCTACCGAGAGCATGGAATAGGCCAGAGCGCCCAGGCCAATTTGTTCGGCTACGCGGCGCCGCTCTTCGGGGGTGAGATCGGGGCTTTTTTCGGATTCCACCGAGAGCACGCGGCGAATGGCCTCATCCAACACATCTTTGAAAAGCACCACCCGTCCGCGGCGCGCTGACATGGCTCCCTCCGGCAGGCTGACAAAACCATAGCCGAGGTGGAAGCATTTTTCGGCTTGCGGGAAACCCCACAGCTTCAAAATGGCGAAGGTCTGTTGCAGGTGAAGTGATTGGCGCACGTCCACCACGTAGATGGAGCGATCTACGTGATATTGCTCGAATTTGATTTTCGCCAGCGCCAGGTCTTTGGTCAGGTAGAGGGTGGTGCCATCGGAGCGCAAGATGACGTTGGTGCGGTATTTCTCTTTGGTCAGGCCGAGTTTTTCGTCGATTTTGACGATGACCGCACCACCGGAGGGGCGTTCATCATCGGCGATCCCTTTGGCGATCAATTCTTCGACGATTTGTTTCGCCAGCTCGTCCACTTCGCTTTCGAAGAACCAGACGTCAATTTTGACATCCAGCGTGTGCAAAATCTCATGCAATTCATCCAGGCTCCACTGGCGTGTTTTGAGCCAGAGATCGCGCACATAGGGGTCGCCGACATCCCAACGACGGTAGTACTCGCGGCGTTCGGCTTCGTAGGCTTCGCGGCGGGCCTTTTCTTCGGGCGTCTCGTTTTCTTTGGGTTCCAGCAACGCCGTGGCCTCGACGTAAATTTTCAGCAGCCATTGGCCGCGTTCGTGAATGCCTTCGGGTTCTTGTCCCTTGTAAAAGCGGTCGTAGGCCCAAACGACAGTGATCACGCCCAGGCCAATGTCGCCGGGGTAGGAAGCGCGCAGCGTCTCGAAGCCGGCGAATTCCACCAGGCGGGCGAGCACTTCTCCCAGGATGGTGTTGCGATAGTGGCCAATGTGAAAGGAGTGATGGGTGTTAGGCTGAGCAAATTCGATCATGACGCGCTCATTTTTGGGCGCGCCCCGCCCAAAATCCGGGCCAGAAGCGAGGACTTCCTGGACGACGCGGCGGGCGTATTCGGCGGTCTCAAAATAGAGATTGAGATAGCCTTTCACCGCCTCAACGCGGCTGATCCCCGGCACGCTTCCAATCTGGACTTTGATTTGCTCGGCGATTTCCTGGGCGCGTTCGGGCACACGGATTTTTTTCCCCTGGCGGGCTTCCAGAGCTGCGGTGGCAAAAAAAGAAGTCGAGATGCCCCATTCGCCGCTGAAGGGGATGGAGGCCCATTTCAGCTCAGCAAGGGGAATCTCGTTTTGGGCGCAAAACGTGCGGATTTTTTCTTCGATAATCTGGCGTTCACGATCGAACATACTTCACCTGTGTTGGAAATGTGCGGGGGATTATAACACCTGTCCGAAATCACCGCCTCCTGCATAGTGTCAGGCGATATCGGATAAATTTCCTGACTTTTTTGAAAGGTTGCAGCCTCAAACTTGACACATTCAAGGCCATGTGCTAAATTTGTTTTATCATTTTGCCTGAAAGCATCCGTTTAAGGGTGCTTTATCCTTGTCCGCAGGAGGGTTGGTTTGTCCAAATCACGCACGCAACTCATGGTGGATCGCCTGCGCGAGCTACAGGCTTCTTCACCGGATATTGAAGCGTCAGCAGTTGTCAGCGTGGATGGGTTGAGCATTGCTTCAGCCCTACCGCAGGGGGTGGAGGAAGATCGTGTTTCGGCCATGTCGGCTGCCATGTTATCCTTAGGGGAACGCATTGCCAATGAACTGGGACGTGGTTCGTTGGAGCAGGTGTATATTAAAGGCGAAAAGGGATACGTGGTGTTGATGTCGGTAGGCGAAGAGGCGGTGCTGACGGCTCTGGCGCGCGAACAGGCCAAATTGGGCCTGATCTTCCTTGATATGCGCCGGGCTGCTGAAGATCTGGCCAAACTAATCTAGTGGAGACGGTATGAGCCCTGTTGAAAAAAGCGGTTTGTATTATCCCAACAAATTTGGCCTGATCATCATCAAGTCTCTGGAAGAGGTGATGGGGAAGAACGGCCTGAATGCGATTCTCAACCTCGCCGGTTTGCAACATTATATTGATAATTATCCCCCCGATAACCTGGAAAAGGGATTTGACTTTGCCGAACTTTCTGCCATTGGGGTAGCCCTGGAAGAAATGTATGGGCCGCGAGGCGGGCGCGGCCTGGCTTTACGCGCCGGGCGAGCTACCTTCTCCGATGCTTTAAAGAATTTTGGTGCGCTGGCGGGCGTGGCCGACCTGGCTTTCGTGGTCTTGCCGCTTCACGCCAAATTACGCATCGGTGTCCCGGCGATGGCGAAAATCTTCAGCCAACTGAGCGATCAACTAAGCACGGTGGAAGAACGCGAGAACGAATTTATTTACACCATCCACAAGTGCCCGGTTTGCTGGGGTCGCCATGATGCTGACAAACCCGTCTGTTTTATCGCGACAGGCTTGTTGCAAGAAGGCCTTAAGTGGGTTTCGGGCGGCAACGAATTTCGCGTTAACGAATCCAAATGTGTGGCGATGGGTGATGATGTTTGTGAATTCGTCATCCAAAAAGAGCCGATCGCCTAGGAATCTCAGAATCATTCAGGTGTCGTGTGGCTGAAACCAGGTCTAAAATCCTGATCGTCGAAGATGATCTTGACGTGGCGGAGATGCTGAATGCGTATTTCCGCGTTCAAGGTTACGAAGTCTACACCGTCAATTGGGGTGAAGATGGCGTTCGTTCCTGTCAAACCGTCCATCCGGACCTGGTCATTTTGGATATTCGTTTGCCGGATATTGACGGCTACGAAGTGGCCCGCCGTCTGCGCGCCGACCGGCGCACTCAGGATGTGCCCATCATCTTCTTGACCGAAAAACGCGAACGCTCCGATCGCTTGCAGGGCCTGGAATTGGGCGCCGACGATTACATCACCAAGCCGTTTGACGTGCAGGAACTCCGTTTGCGGGTGCGCAATGCCCTCAAACGTATCAGTCAGGCTTCGCTGACTAACCCGATCAGCGGCCTGCCTGAAGGCGCACTGGTGGATGAGCGGCTGAACGAGATGCTGCAAAGCGAAAACTGGGCGGTGCTGATGGTTTCCCTCGAAAACATGGAGCCTTTCCGCGAGGCCTATGGCTTTGTCGCCTCCGATGATGTGCTGCGGGCCGTCAGTGTCATGATCCTCAACACCCTGCGGGAGATGGGCAACCCCGATGATTTCCTGGGGCACCTTTCCACAACCGACTTCGTTTTGATCGTCCCGCCGGCCAACCTGGCCACCTTGCAGGAACGCCTGCGCACCCGGCTGGAGCAATCGCTGGATTACTTCTACCCCATTAAAGACCGCGAGCGTGTGGCTCAACGCAAAGATCGCCTGGCGATCAAAATGGCTGCGCTCACTCCCCCCGGCCGACGTTACCAGAGCGCGGATCAGCTCAAAATGGAATTAATGCGCCTGAAAAAGTAATGACACCCAAAAATGGCGGAGGGCACGGGAAAGGCCCTCCGCTTTTTATTTGGGCAAGCGGCTTTCAAAGCAAGCACTCAACGTTTCCCATTCACTCAGACTCAACGTCTCGGCGCGGCGTTGGGGTTGGATGCCGGCCTCCACCAGCAGCGATTCGGCCTCAGCTGGCGACAGACGCAGCCCGGCAGAAAGGGAATTGCGCAAGGTCTTTCGCTTTTGACTGAAGCCGGCTTTGATCAAGCGAAAAAAGGTGGGCAACAAGGCGGCAGCGATGCGCGGCGTAGGGGCAATGTCAATTCTCACCACGGCCGAATCCACCTGCGGCGGGGGGAAGAAAGCCCCCGCCGGGATGCGCGTCACCAGGCGCGGCTGTCCATAGACCTGCACACTCAACGCCAGCAGGCTTAACTCGCCTGGCCCGGCGCAAATTCGCTCGGCCACTTCCTTTTGAATGGTCAGCACCACCCGCCGCGGCTGAGGCCGATTTTCAAGCAAGTGGCGGATAATCGCCGAAGTGATGTAATAGGGAATGTTGGCCACCACCAGATAATTCGGCTGGTCTATGATCTCCGCCGGCGAAAGGCTCAAAATGTCGGCATGAATTAAACGGACATTGGCATAAGGGGCGAGAACCGCCTTCAATGGCGGGATCAGCCCGGCGTCCAGCTCGACCGCAACGACCTGCCGGGCAGAAAGCGCCAGATAGCGCGTCAGGCTGCCCAGGCCGGGGCCGATCTCCAGTACCGTGTCCGTTGATTCGACCTCCGCGGCCTGTACGATCTTCTCCAGAGCGGTCGGGTCTTGCAAAAAATTTTGCCCCAGGCGCTTATCGGGGCGCAGGCCATGCTGGCGGAGCACAGCAGCCACGTTCAAGGGTGGGATGACAGAAAAATTCATGTTCAATCCAGCACATAGAGAATATTCGTCGGCACGGGCGTCAGAAAATACACGGTGACCCATTGCCCCCATTGCTGGTAATCGTCATCGCTGTAGCCCAGGTCAATCCACAATCGGCCGGGGATGCCACCGCCTACGTCTTCAATGGTGGCATAGCCATAGCCGGGGATGTAGAGGGGCTGGCCGCGCATGGCCACATACCAGCGATAAACCACGCTGACCACGCCTTTTTTCACCGGTTTGCCGCTGGCCGTGTTGGGGTAGCAACGGCCAGGTGCCGAGCGACAAGGTGAATACGAAGTGGCATACATGCGCACCGCGCGCCAGTATTCGATGGTTACCCCGTCCACGGTGGCGGTTTTGATTTCTACCTTCGTGCCGTAGCCAACGATACGCTTTTGCGGGGCGCGCACCAGCGTCTCCGCTTCGGTCTGGCGCGAGACCTCCTGCCCGTCCTCATAGCGAATGCGGACGCGACGAATGCTTAGCCCAGGCTGGCCGGGTTGCAAAATTTCCTGCTGGTCGAGGGCCAGGTTGGCCGAGGCCTGAAACTCGCTTTCGAAGGGAATGGATTTTTGTGCCAGCACGACGGCCTCACTGACCCGAATCAGCCGAATCTGCCCATCGGCCGGCAGCGCCTCGTTCTCGGACGGCTGGCTGGAATCCAGCCCGATGAGCGGCATCCCGGCCCGGGCGAGGGCTGTGCCCACCGTCTCCGCCGAGGAGCGGATGTGTAGCTTCTGCCCGCCAACCTGGACGGTGAGCAGACGCGCCGGGGTGTAGTGGATGGTCATACCGGCGCGCAGAGGCGTTTCGGCGGGTGGATCGAAGGCATCGCTTGCGTAGAGTTGAAATCCGGCCTGACGCAACACTTCGCCGACGGTAAAGGCCGCGCTGCGCAGGGTTTGTTCGCCGTCGGGAGTGCGCACCGTCACCGTGAGGGCGCGGCGGATTTGCAAGGTGAGAAAATCGCCCTGCGCCAGCGGTTGATCGGGGGCGATTGGTTTTCCATTGAGCAACAAGCGATCTTCTGCATCCAGGCGGATTCCGGCCTGCGCCAGCGCGTCGGCTGGCGTGCCAGGAGCGCCATTCAGGCGATAGACCTTTTCTCCGTCCAGGATCCAGAGGGTGGGATGGCCGATCTGGGGCTGGCAAGCGATCCATACCAGCCCCAGCCATAGCCACAAAATGCGTTTCATGCCGCGGATTGTATCACGAGCGTTATTGGCTGGCGTAGGCGGCCTGTTTTTCCAGCAGGGATTTCAGCGCGGAGAGGAACAGGGCGATATTTTCCTTGCGACTGGAGTAACCCATCAGCCCAATGCGCCAGACTTTGTCTTTGAGCAGGCCAAAGCCAGCGGCGATTTCGATGTTGTATTCGTTGAGCAAGCGGGCGCGGATTTCGTGTGGATCTACGCCGAGGGGAACGTGGGCCGTGGTGAGCGGTGGCAGGCGATATTCAATGGGGATGAAGGGGCGGGCGCCGATCTCCTCCAGCCCCTGCCAGAGGGTTTCGGCGTTGGCGCGATAGCGGGCAAAGGCGTTTTCCAGGCCTTCTTCGGCCAGCAGTTGCAGTGCCTCGCGCAGAGCATAATGGAGGGTAGCCGACGCAGTGTGGTGATAGGTATGGCCATCACCCCAGTAGGTCGCGTAGCCTTTCAAATCCAGGTAAAAGCTGCTCACCGGTGTCTTGCGCTTTTCGATGACTTCTCTGGCGCGTGGTCCGATGGTAATGGGGGCCAGGCCGGCGGGGGCGCTCAGGTTTTTTTGGCTGGCGGAATAAGCGGCGTCAATTTCCCACTCGTCGATCTTGACGGGAATGCCTCCCAGCGAGGTGACCGTATCGAGCAGGATCAGGGCGCCGTGTTTGTGTGCGGCCGCGGCGATTTCGGGGATGTGCAGCTGCTCGGCCCCGGTGGACGTTTCGGCGTGGACGATGGCCAGCAGCTTGTAGCGTTTTTGCTGCAGGGCGTTCTCAATTTCCTCGACGGTGAAGATTTCGCCCAGTGGTCGCAACAGGCGATCTACCTGCGCGCCCAAGCGGGTGGCGATCTCAGCCAACCGCTCGCCAAAATAGCCATGCACAGCAACCAGTACGGCGTCTCCCGGTTCGATCAAGTTGGCCAGGGCGGCCTCCATGCCCGATGTGCCGGTGCCGGAAAGGGCAAACGTCCACTCGTTTTTGGTCTGGAAGACGTAACGAAGCAATTTTTGCTCTTCGGCGTAGAGATTCAACAATTGTGGATCCAGATGGCCGATGGTGGGCGCTATCAGGGCGCGGCTCACGCGCGGGTGGGTCATGCTCGGCCCGGGTCCAAGCAAGATGCGGGCGGTGGGATTCAGTTCGGGGAAGCGGGGAGCGTTCATGGGGTCCTCCATTTTGGATCAAAAGGGGATAGCCCAAATATACCAGAAGTTGAGGCGGCTATACCTGCTCACACAAAGCCTGAACGAGTTCGCGGCAGAAGGCGGGAATATCGGCTACGACCCGCCCCCAAACCAGGTTCTCGTGGCGAAAGGCGGGTTGATCCACCCAGGTGCCGCCGGCGTTGAGCAGGTCATCTTTGATACCCAGTGAGCCGGTGACCGGTCCGCGCACGATGCCCGCCGAGATGGCGATCTGCCCGGCGTGACAGATGATGCCGATGATTTTCTTTTGGGCGTTTACGGTGCGCACCAGCACTTTGACGGCCTCGTGACGGCGCAATTTATCGGGCGCCCAACCGCCTGGCAGGACGAGGGCAAAGAGATCCTCGGCGCACAGGTCGGCGATTTTTGTGTCGGGGGTGATCGTCAGGCCGTTTTTGCCGTGCAGCGGCTGGAGGTCGAGCGCGGCGGTGAGCACCTGAGCACCTTCTTCCTGTAGGCGCATCATTGGCACATAATATTCCAGGTCTTCAACGCCCTCCGCGACCAGGATGGCAATTTTTTTGCCCTGCAAGCGCATGGTTTCCTCCGTATTCGAGTAAAAGCGGTATTTCTATTGTGGTGCCAAAAGAGCGGGTTGTCAAGTTGACATTTCCCTATGGCAAATGTCACTTGTATCCAGACAAAAATCATGATATATTAAAAGTCGCCTTACGGGAAACAAGATTGGGCTTTTTGATTGCATCTCTGTTCTAGAGATGCAAAATTCTATATATGCAGGGAAATAAACATGCCAACCAATTTCCTGACAAAAGAAGGCTTCCAGAAGCTTCAGGAGGAACTGGAATACCTTCGTACTGTGAAGCGACAGGAAGTCGCCGAGCGATTGCATGAGGCCATGGAGGGGGGAGAACTCATCGAAAATGCTGAATACGAGGCTGCGAAAAACGAGCAGGCCTTTGTAGAAGGGCGCATTCAGGAATTGGAGGCGCTCCTCGCGAACGCGCGCGTGATTGAAGAAAATGACAAGGAGAAAGCTGGCATTGTTCAGATTGGCTCCAAAGTCACTATCAAAGAAGAAGGTTTTGATGCCGAAACTTACACCATCGTCGGGGCGGCTGAGGCCAACCCGCGTGAAGGTAAAATTTCCAACGAATCGCCGATCGGCAAAGCCATTCTGGGACACCGCGCCGGCGATGAAGTGCAGGTAGATACCCCTGGCGGTACGTACAAAGTTCGTATCATCAAGGTTCACTAACAGGGGCACGGAAAACGTTGCCCCGCGCACCTGCACAAGGCGGCGCGGGGCATTTTTCTTGTCCCTTTGTTTTCAGGAGATCCAATGGCAGAATATACTTCGCTTGAAAAAATCCGTCTTCAAAAGCTAGAAGAATTGCGCGCTCGCGGCATCGAACCCTATCCTACCCGCGCTATGCGCACCCACACCAGCCGAGAGGCCATTGCTGCCTTCGAGGCTGCCGAAAAAGAGGGCAAAGAAATCCGGGTTACCCTGGCCGGGCGCATACGCGCGGCCCGCGCCATGGGCAAGGTCTCTTTTGCTCACATCGAAGATGGCGAAGGCAAAATCCAACTCTTCTTCCGCGTGAACGAATTGGGTGAGGAACGCCTGGAACTGTTTAACAAACTCTTCGACCTCGGCGATTTCATCCAGGCCTCTGGCGTGATGTTCCGCACCAAAACCGGCGAGATCACCCTCCATGTCCACGACTTTAAAATGCTCGCCAAAGCCGTGACTCCCCTCCCAGCCGCCAAAGATGAGACCCTCCCCGATGGCACTGTCATCCGCCACGCCGCGCTGGAAGACCCTGAGCTGCGCGCCCGTCAACGTTACGCCGACCTGGCCGTCAACCCCGAAGTGCGCGAAGTCTTCCGCAAACGTGCGGCCATCATCAAATCCCTGCGCAATTTTCTCGATGCGCATGGCTTCCTCGAAGTCGAAACGCCCATCTTGCAACCGATCTACGGCGGCGCAGCGGCGCGCCCCTTCATCACGCACCACAACGAACTTGACCAGGACATGTACCTGCGCATTTCGTTTGAACTCTATCTCAAGCGCCTCCTGGTCGGTAACCTGGAACGAGTCTATGAGATCGGCCGCGATTTTCGCAACGAGGGCGTATCCTTCAAACACAACCCCGAATTCACCCAGCTGGAATTCTATTGGGCCTATGCTGATTACCTCCAGGTGATGGAATTCACCGAAAAAATGATCTCCCACGTCGTTCAGGAAGTGCTGGGCACCCAAAAAGTGGTCTATCAAGATTACGAACTGGATTTCACCCCACCCTGGCGCCGCCTGGAGCTCCGTCAGGGCCTGATCGAAACCAGTGGCATTGACATCGCTCAACATCCCACCGCCGAATCGCTCTTCCGCGCCCTCGCCGAAAAAGGCAAAACGCCCGATCCCCACGCCACCCGCGGCAAACTGATCGACTTCATGATCTCCGAATTCCTCGAACCGACCCTGATTCAGCCGACCTTCCTCTACGACTACCCGCGCGATATTTCACCCCTGGCCAAATCCAAACCCGCTGACCCTCTCACCGTGGAGCGCTTCGAAGTTTATGTGGCCGGATTCGAACTGTGCAATGCTTTCACCGAACTGAATGACCCCCTCGATCAGGAACAACGCTTCCTCGAAATGGGCCGCGACTATGCCGAAGGCGACGAAGAAAAACACCCCATGGACGAAGACTACCTGCGCGCCATGCGCTACGGAATGCCCCCCAACGGTGGCTTTGGCATGGGGATTGACCGCCTCACCATGCTCCTGACCAACAAACACTCCATTCGCGAAGTATTACTCTTCCCCGCCTTGCGCAAAGAAGAAACCTCCTCAGAATCCTCGAGCGAAGAGAACCAACCATGACCAAACGCACCATCCTGATCCTCGGCGATATTCTCCTCCTGGTCATCATCACCCTCATCGGCTTTGCCAGCCACGGCGAGACCAGCCTGGCTTTCCTGCCGCGCATGTTGACGACTTTCCTGCCTCTGCTGGCTGGCTGGTTCTTGCTGGCTCCCTGGTTCGGCCTCTTCAATTTGCAAATCACCGCCCAGGCCAGACAACTCTGGCGCCCTGCTCTGGCCATGCTGCTGGCTGGCCCGCTGGTCGCCATCCTGCGCGCTGCCATGCTCAACACCGTCGCCTTGCCCCTCTTTGCCCTCATCCTGGGAGGCAGCGCGGCGCTCGGCATGACCCTGTGGCGTGCCATCTTCTGGTGGTGGAATCGACGCACTGCCTGAGCCTGCACCGCACTCGGTGATAAAATTACCCCATGAACGAAACCGCCCTCATTCAGGATGCCCAGCGCGGCGACCTGGACGCTTTCAACACCCTCGTCCTTCACTACCAGGATTGTGTCTTCAACACGGCTTTGCGCATCCTGGGAGATGAACAGCTGGCCGCGGATGCCAGTCAGGAAGCGTTCATCTCTGCCTTTCGCAGTATCACCACCTTTCGCGGCGGCTCGTTCAAAGCCTGGCTGCTTCGCACCGTCACCAATGCTTGTTACGACGAACTGCGCCGCCAGAAACGTCGCCCCACTGTGCCCCTGGAGCTGAAAACCGACGATGGCGACGACATGGAAACCCCACGCTGGCTGACCGACTCAGCCCTCACCCCCGAACAAACCGCCGAACTCGAAGAACTGGAACATGCCATTCAACACTGCCTGGATGCCTTGCCCACCCAATTCCGCACCGTGGTCGTCCTGGCCGACATTCAGGGGTTGGATTACAGCGAAATCGCCGCAGCCGCCCGCGTCCCGCTGGGCACGATCAAATCTCGCCTGGCGCGCGCCCGCCTCCGCCTGCGGGAATGTTTGCAAGGCTTTTGGGAACTTTTACCCAATGCCTTCCGTCTGAAAGAAGGAAACCAGGCATGACCCCGACTCCTTCTTTTCGCGATATCGAACAACTCTCGGCCTATCTGGACGGGCAACTCTCCCCTGGAGAGAGAGCCCGTCTTGAATCTCGCCTCGCGCGGGACCCGCAGCTGCGTGCCGTTATGGACGAGCTGGCCCAATCCCGGGCTTTGCTCCGGCAACTTCCCCCCCGCCGCGCTCCCCGCAACTTTACCCTCACCCCCGCCATGGCGGGCGTCCGGCCGCCGCTGCCGCGTCCCTACCCTACCTTGCGCTGGGCCTCCCTGCTGGCCACCCTCCTGCTGATCTTCACTTTCGTCACCAATGCCCTGGCCCCCACCCTCACTGCCCCACACCCCTATGGCCTGGGTGGCGGCGGTGGTAACGCTGAGACGATGTCCATCACCGAAGAGCCTCCCGCCGCAGCCGAACCTTCCGTGCAAATGGCGGCGCCGCCTAGCGAAACTCCGCTTACCCCTGAAAATCAGCGTAACCTGGGCACGCCTGAGCCTGGCCTGACCCAAAAAAGCTATATGGCTGAAGCTACCCCCTCGGCGGCTGAGGCCCAGCCCCAAACCCAAACGCAAATTTCCCCTCCCATCCCACTTGCCTGGCAAATCGGCCTGCTGATCATTGCCCTCACCTGTGCTGGCATGGCCTGGATTTTGCGCCTGGCCACAGATCGAAAATGGCACGAGAAGATGAAGTAAAATTTTGCACCCGCTGTGGCACGCCGCTGGAGCATTCTTTGCTTTTCGGCAAAATGCGCCCGGTCTGCCCACAATGCGGTTGGATTTATTTCGCCGACCCGAAAGTGGCCGCGGCCGTCCTCATCGAAAAGGATGGCCGTGTTTTGTTGGTGCAACGGAACAATGAGCCGTTTCGCGGCTATTGGACGTTGCCCGCTGGCTTCGTCAACGCCGGCGAAGATCCCGCCGAAGCCGCCGCCCGCGAATGTTTGGAGGAGACCGGCTTACACGTCCGCGTGAGCCGGGTGTTGGATGTCATCGCTGGCCGGGAGCATCCGCGCGGGGCCGATTTCATCATCATCTACCGCGCCGAAATTCAATCCGGCGAGATGACCGCTGGTGATGATGCCGCCGCAGTTCAATGGTTCGCAAAAAGCGATTTGCCCCCTCTGGCATTCCGCGCCACGCGGATTGTGCTAGAATTATTTTGATGGCAACGCTTGATATTCGCCCCTCGCCCATCGCAGGACAATGGTATAGCGATGACCCCGCTGAACTGGCGCAGAGTGTAGATCACTACCTGGCACAAGCCCGCTTGCCGGAACTGCCGGGTGAGGTCCTCGCGGTAATTGCACCTCATGCTGGCCACGTCTATTCCGGGCCAGTGGCGGGTTATGCTTTTGCTGCCGTACGCGGCCGCACGCCCGATCTGGTAGCGGTGATCTCGCCCATGCATCACCCCTACTTTGCTCCTTTGCTCACCACCGCTCACGCCGCTTATTGGACTCCCCTCGGCATCCTTCGCGTAAATCGGCAAGCCCTGGCAGACTTGCAAGCCGCTGTTCAGGAAGAACTTGGGGTAGGCCTCGTCGCGGTTTCCAACGATCCTGAACATTCCCTGGAGATTGAGTTGCCCTTCCTACAACGCGCCCTGGCCGCCGAATTTGAACTGTTACCGGTGATGGTGCACTCGCTAGACCCGCAAATTTCGCAAGGGTTGGGCAACGCGCTGGCAAAAGTTTTGCACGGGCGAGATTTCCTCCTGGTCGCCAGCACTGATCTTTCCCATTACTACGATCAGAACACCGCCCTCCGTTTGGATCGCGCCATGTTAAAGGCCTTTGAATCTTTCTCACCGGAGGAAGCCTTTGAGTTGGAACAACGCGGCAAAGGTTATGCCTGTGGGCTGGGGGCTGCTACCGCGGTGTTGTGGGCTGCTCGCCAGCTAGGCGCCGATACCGTCAAAATTTTACATCACGCCACTTCGGGGGATGTCACCGGCGATTACCGCGCTGTGGTCGGTTATGGCGCGGCCGCCGTGTTGAAGACAAAATAACATTGCGAGCCCCTGAAAGGGGCGAAGGGTCACGCCGCAATCTCCAAGATGGGCTTTGAGAGATGGCTTCGGGCGCTTTGTGCCCTCGCAAAGACCCTTGCAGAGAAAACGGTCAGGTAGCCAGAAAATTTTCACTTTGTCCGCCAGCTGCACAAAACTTGGCTCAGTTTCTGGGCGAACCCGAAAGAACAAATCGAAGGCCTTCATGACATTTGTCCAGATTGCCGTAAATGTCCCCGGTGTGACCGGTGTTTTTGATTATGCCCTGCCTCCAGAATGGACAGGGCAAATTGGCCTGGGGCATCTGGTGATGGTGCCTTTTGGCAAACAAACCGTGCAGGGAGTCATCCTCCGCTTTGTCGAAAAGACCACTACCCAACAGGTCAAGACCATCCTTGAGCCGCTTGACCTACAGCCCGTGCTCACGCCTGCCCAGATTGCCCTGGCCGAGCGCATGGCAGAAACCACCCTCGCCTCGCTGGCCGACATCATCGCCCTCATGTTGCCCCCCGGCCTGGCCCAACAAAGCGACACCCTCTACGCCTTGCGCCAACCCCTCAACTCCCCTGACTTTTCAGCCTCCCCCCTCGCCGCGCGCCTGATCAAACTCTTGAGCGAGCGCGGCCCCCTGCGCGGCCGGCAGATCGACCGCCACTTTGCCCGCGTGGATTGGCGCAAAACGGCCCAGGCCCTGGCGCGGCGCGGCCTGCTCAGCACCCGCTCTGTCTTGCCTCCCCCGCGCGTCCGCGCCAAATTCGTTCGCACTGCCCAACTGGCTGTCTCGCCCGCCGAGGCCGAAGCAGCCCTGCCCACCCTCGGCCGAACACCGGCCACCCTCCAGCGCCGACAGGCAGCCCTGCGCTTCCTCCTGCGTGCCCAAGACGCGGTAAACGTCGCCTGGGTCTATGCGGAAAGCGGCTGTACCCTGGCCGACTTACAAGAACTGGCCGAACGCGACCTGATCATCCTGCGCGAAACCGAAATCTGGCGCGACCCGCTGACCGAACTTGCCCCCATTGAAGCCCTCTCCGCCGAAAGCGGCTTCGAACTCACCAGCCAGCAAGCCCAGGCCTGGCAAACCATCGCCGCGGCTTTCCAGCAAGCCGCCCTCGGCCAGGCAGTGCGCCCCATCCTGCTGCATGGCGTCACCGGCTCTGGCAAGACCGAGCTCTATCTACGCGCCGCCGAAGAAGCCCTCCGCCGCGGCCGTCAGGCCATCATCCTCGTCCCCGAAATTGCCCTTACTCCGCAAACCGTGCGGCGCTTCCTGGCGCGCTTCCCTGGCCAGGTGGGTATCTGGCATTCCCGCCTATCCGAAGGCGAGCGCTACGATACCTGGCGGCGGGCGCGTGCTGGCCTCATCAAAGTACTCATCGGCGCTCGCAGCGCCCTCTTTGCCCCCCTTCCCAACCCTGGCCTGATCGTCGCCGACGAATGCCACGACCCCTCCTACTACCAATCCGACCCGCCTTTCTACCATGCTGTCACCGTGGCGCAGGAATATGCTCGCCTCACCGGCAGCGTTGTTCTTTTAGGATCGGCTACCCCCAGCCTGATTCAACGCTATGCGGCGGAAACCGGCCAATATGCCTATCTCGAACTCTCGCAGCGAGTCACACCCGGATTTGGGGTGGGCGCCGCGCCCGGAGCCGGTCTGCCCCCCGTGCGAATCGTGGACATGCGCGCCGAGCTGCAAAGCGGCAACCGCAGCATCTTCAGCCGCGAACTGCTCGAAGCCCTCGGCGAAACCCTGGAACGCGGTGAGCAGGCAATTCTCTTCCTCAACCGACGTGGCACAGCGACGTACGTCTTTTGCCGCGAGTGCGGCTATGCCCTCAAATGCCCGCATTGCGATACGCCCCTCACCCTGCACTTGGGATCGCCCTCTCCCGCGCAGAGTGAGCCGCCCCCCCTACCTGCCTGGAAGCCCAACCAATTACTCTGCCATACGTGCGGCTATTCCCGCCAGAAGCCCAATCGCTGCCCGCAATGTGGCAGCAACCAGATTCGTGAGTATGGCCTGGGTAGCGAAAAAGTGGAGACCGAAGTCCAGGCACTCTTTCCCCAGGCGCGCACCCTGCGCTGGGATTGGGAGACCACCCGTCAGAAGGATGCCCACGAAATGATCCTTGGTCATTTTGCTGCTCACCGCGCCGATGTGCTGGTCGGCACCCAGATGCTGGCCAAAGGGTTGGACTTGCCCCTGGTGACACTGGTGGGGATTGTGCTGGCCGATGTGGGGCTGAACCTGCCCGATCCGTTTGCCGCGGAACGCCTCTTTCAGGTGCTGACCCAGGTGGCCGGGCGCGCCGGACGCAGCAGCCGCGGCGGGCGCGTCCTGTTGCAGACGTTTGCGCCAGAGAATCCCATCATTCAGGCCGCGGCGCAGCATGATTATGCGGCTTTTTACGCCCGGGAACTGTCGCAGCGACGAGCGTTGGGGTATCCGCCGTTTGGGCGGCTGATTCGCCTGGAGAAACGGGATCAGGATGCCGCCCGGGCGGAGGCGGAGGCCCGCCGAATGGCAGAAAAAATTCGGGGCTGGATCGCGGCCGAGGGGCGGCGCGCCACCGTCCTCGTCGGTCCGGTTCCTTGCTTTTTTGCCAGGCAGGCTGGCTGGTATCGCTGGCAGATCATCTTGCGCGGCCCGCAACCGGAGACGTTGCTGCGCGGACGCGATCTTTCCGGCTGGCGGGTTGAAGTGGACCCAATAAGTTTGCTATAATCGCCTAAATTGCTCAGGAGGCTGTTATGGACAGTTTGAGACGTGGCTGGTTTTTCCTGCAACAGGCGTGGGGGATGGTGTTCAAGGACCGCGATTTGATTGTTCCCTCGCTTTATGCGTTTGGGGTGAGTATGGTGGTTTCGCTCCTCGGCCTGATCCCATTGGGGCTGGCGGCCCTGTTTTTTGGGGGAAGCCGCTTTGGCAATTTGCTTTTATTTGTGTTGGGGGCGTTGTTGGTTTTTGCCCAGTTTGTGGTGAGTTATGTCTTTTCGGCGATGACGGTTTATCTGATTTACGGCTACCTGGCGGAGGGGGATGGTCGGCTGGATAAGGCCTGGGCAATTGTGCGGCGCGATTTTTTTGATTTGCTCACCCTGGCGTTGGCTTCGACGGCGGTTAACATGCTCAAGGGCCTAACGGAGCGCAACCGGCGGCGCGGCGTGGTGGCTGGTGTGGCGCGGGCTGCCAGTGGCCTGCTGCAAACTTTATGGACGGAGGCGGCCTATCTGGTGCTGCCGGCTATGGTGATTGACGATCTTAATCTGGCGGATGGTTTGAAGCGGGTGTGGCAAATTACTCAGCAAAATTTGCTTTTGATTGGCATCAGTACGGTGGGAGTTCGCTGGGTGACCGGGCTGATCGGTTTTGTGTTGGGCGTAAGCGGTGCTTTGCTCGGTTTTGGGGTGGGGTATGCTCTCATTGCTTTGCTGGGAAGTGGCTGGCTGGCTCTGGTGATGGGCATTGGCCTGGGGGCGTTGATTTTCTTTGCATTTGTCAGTGTGGCCAGTGTGATCAGTTCGTATACGGCCACGGCGTATCATACTTGCCTGTATCTGTGGGCGCGTGAGGTGGAAAAGGCCCGCGCTGCCGAACAACCGCTGTCCGTGCCGGCGCCTGCGCCGTTGGCCGCAGTGTTGGGGTGAGGCTATGCAACCACAACAGCGACGTGAAGTGATTACCTGGGAAGAGGTAGATCGGTTGATCGATCATCTTTTGCCGCAATTTCGACGCGAGTTTACGGCGATGGTGATGATTACCCGCGGTGGGATTATCCCCGGCGGGTTGCTGGCCGAGGCGATGAACATCACCCATATTTTGACCGCGGCGGTAGATTTTCCCTCACAATCGGCCAGTGAGCGGGCAAAGCTGATGGTCTGGCCGCAGTTTATTCAATTCCCGGCAGATGATAAATTGCGCGGTCGGCCGACTTTGATTGTGGACGATGTGTGGGGTTCCGGGCGCACGATTACCGCGGTCAAAAATCGCGTTTCGGCAGCGGGGGGCTTCCCGGAGACGTGCGTTTTGCATTTCAACCCCTATCGTAGTTTGTTCGGCACGGTGCGACCGGATTATTACGCTGCCATCACCGATGCGTATATCGTCTATCCGTGGGAGATTTCCCGCGGAGGGGATAAGGTCTTGCTCGAAGGTCCGAAATGAAAGTTTTGACGACCGATTTAGATGCCCGCATCCGGGTTTTGCGTAGCAACATTTATTTCGATGATTTGCCGGAAGAGATGTTGCAAGAGATTGCCCGGCACATGTTCCTGCGCGAATTTCAGCGGGGGGAGGTGCTCTTTTGGGAGGGGGATCCGTGCGCTGGTTTGCACATCATCGAGGAGGGAAGTGTCAAATTGTATTTGCTCTCGCCGCAAGGCCGGCAGTACATTGTGCGTGTGCTGGAAGAGGGGGAAACGTGCAATGAAGTGCCCGCTTTTGATGGCGGGACGAATCCGGTCAATGTCGAGGCGCTGGAAAATTGTCGGGTGTGGGTGGTAGAGCCTGAAATTTTGCGCCGGTTGGTTATGGCTCATCCGCACTTTGCGCTCAAGGTGTTAAACAACTTTGGGCAAAATTTGCGCAAACTGGTGCGCATGGTGAGCGAACTGGCGTTTTACCAGGTGACCCATCGCCTGGCGCGTTTGTTGGATGAACTGCCGGCCACCGAGGAGAAGGAGATCGCCGTCCATTGGACGCAAGAACAGCTGGCGGCGCGGTTGGGAACGGTGCGCGAGGTGGTGGCGCGGTCCCTGAGGGAGCTGGAACGTAGCGGAGCGATTCACCTGGAAGATCGGCGGATTCGCATTGCTGACCGCGCTATTTTACGCCAGTGGTGTCAACCGTATCGTTGAGAGGACCACTTCTTAAAAAATTTGGGGCGGAATGTGCTTCCGCCCCGTTTTGTTTTTCAACACTAGGGTGTGGGTGTAGCAGCCGGAGCAGCCTGTTGCATGGTGTAATAGGTGCCTGTGGCGAGCAGGCTGAGATCGCCCACCGATTGAGCGGCCAGCATTTGTGCCTGGCGGGCCAGGTTGGTGGATTCGGCCAGAATCTTGAGGGCATATTCCGGATTGTGGAAGCCAGTACTGTTCTCGGCGGAGACGAAATCCCACATGAATTGGGCTTTGCGGTGCAGGGCGCGGGCCTGATCCAGCAGGGCGGCATCGGCATTGGGGTTTGCAGCCGCTGCTTTGATAGCATTGATGGCGTCAATAATCGCGTCTTCGGTGGCTTGCTTGGTGGTCGCGACCTGTTCCTGGATCAGGTTAACGCGCCGGATCACGTATTCTGTATCTGTGTGGCACTGTCCACAAGATTGTTCGGGGTTGAGCAGGGGGGAGTGCACATCATGGCTAGAGTATTTAGTTGCTCCTTCGCGGACATAGGGCATGTGGCAGTCGGCACAGGCAACGCCGGCTTTGTAGTGCGTGCTATCAGCGGTGAAGAACTCATATTCGGGGTGTTGCGCCTTTAGCATGGGTGTCCCAGCATCTGGATAGACCCAATCCTTGAAACCCTCTTCTTCATAGTAAGAGATGATCTGGTCAATGCGCGTGCCCTTTTCCCAGGGGAAGGTCAGATATTTGCCTTCGCCCTTGAAATAATATTCAACGTGGCAGTTAGCGCAAACGACTGTGCGCATTTCCTGGCGAGTAAAAGTGCGCCAGTCCTTGCCCTGGGCCTTTAGAGCCTCATCGAGGGCGGGATTGGTGACGATCAGGCGCATGGTCCCCGCCTCATGGCAGTTGGCACAGCCGATGGGTTGGTCGATTCGTTTCCCTAAATCGCCAAAGAAGGTTTTATCGTACAGCTCCATACCCATCTCTGCCCACAGAGCGGGGTTGTTGGAAGATTTGCACGAATAGCAGGTGCCAGGCGTATGTTTGGGATCATCCGGGTTCAGATTCAGACGCTTTGTCTCGCGTACATCAATGAGGCTGTTCATGTGGCCGCGATCATCGTTGTAGTCTTTGCTGAAGGGGTAACCGGCGAATAAAATCTTTTGCCGCGGATCACGTTCCAGCCATGAGAATTTGGATGAACCGCCGTAGGTGGTGTCAATGTTGTTGGTGGCAGTTTTCTGGAACGAATTCCATTGATTGGGGAAGTTTATGCCCCATTTGGCTGAATCAGGCTCCATTGGCGCAATTTCCACAATTTGTTGAACAGTGCGCGCCTGAGGGGGCTGATTTTTGATAAAGATCAACACGCCGGTCAATGCGGCAGCCAGAATGATGATGATGCTGGCAAGGATAAGATTCATGTAGCGTTTCATGCAGCGTTCTCCTGTTTATTTGATTGGATAAAGTATGGCGTCCTGATAGATGGTATTGGATAGACCGCGCGGACCATGCGCCACATTGCGGTGGCAATCCCAGCAGTAACGGTCGTAAGGCTGCGCTCCCATGACTACATTCTCAACGGTCTGTTCATGGCAGCGCAGACAGTTGGATTGGATGATGGCTTTCGAGTGCTTGCTGGCGCGAATCACTTCAGGGGTCTGGCCGGTAGTGAAAACGTACACATCATGGGCACCCTGCCGGGCCTTTTCGAAATAATAGGCGAAAACGTTTTCGTGTGGCAAATGGCAGTCAGCGCATTTGGCCCAATTTTTATGGGCGGCATGATAGTAGTTTTCGTACATGGGATCCATAACATGGCAATTGTTGCAGGTTTCAGAAGCCGTGCCAGCATAGGCGGGTGCATCTGTAACCACAACAAAGAATCCCAGCGCAACGACTGCCGAAATAAGCGCAATGGCGACCAATGGGAATCTTGTCATGCACTCTCCTTTTGATAAAAGTTTAATCTAAAATTAATTATACTAAAATTAGTCCGATATATTGTAACTTTTGTCACATTATGACAGTCCAAATAAAAAACTCCTGCTGTGGGGCAGGAGTTGGGGACATTCATTTTTGACTTGGCTATAAAAAACACAAGAAGAGGCTTGCCTCTTTTTCAGTGAGAATGCTCACCCTGCATTCCCGGCCCTTCTTGAACTGGCACCGTCACTTTCAGATCGGGGTGATTTTTAAAATGCAAAACGACGATAATCTGATCGCCCACCTTCAAATCCTGCCGCAGGCCGACCAGCATAATGTGCAACCCTCCCGGCTCAAAATTGACCTCGGAGTGGGCAGCCAGTGATACAGATTCCACAGGTGACATTTGCATCATGCCACTGCCATCTTCCATGTTCTGGTGAATCTCTGTAGCGCTGGCGCAATCGCATTCGGCGCTGAGCAATTCATCGGCGGTACTGGAGTGATTGTGCAGAACAAGATACACCGCACTGTTTTCACCCTGGGCCGCACTCCGTGCCCAGGGCTCGTGGGCCTCCATGCCTTTTTGCTCCCCGCTACAAGCGGAAAGCCATAGAAAGACCAACAATACCAGGAAAACCAAAATTTTTCGCATAGAATTCTCCTTCAGAAGGTAGGGGGGTGCTGGAAAAAGCGGATGGCCATCTCAGCATTCGCCACAATCCCGCCAAATCCCTTTTGAAAACGTTCGGCCTCTGCAGGCGAAAGAAAGCTGAAAGCGCTTGGGCCACAACATACTACCAGATCGCTTTGCAAAACATATGTTGCCTGGAAGGCATCAACCATGTGCCCGTGCAGAAAATCGGCCGTCAGGGCGTAGGTTACTTGGCTACTTTGCCCCAGCAAAATCAGACCACAATGGGCGCAACAGGCGCGCCGCTGACCGCCATCCCTCAGGCGCAAAACAAAAGCCGTTCGCTCGGCGACGCGTTTGCCGCAAGCATCACATTCCTCGGACGGGGAGGGCGAAGATGCCAGCATGGCCCCGCCGTGCGTTTTTTCGACTAAACCCGCCAGCCGCATTTTATCCAGGTCACGGTGAACGGTCATTGCCGAGACGTGCAGCGCCTCGGCAAGCTCTTGAATGGTCGCGCTTCCCCGGGCTTTGAGAATGTCCAGAATTTTTTGTTGGCGGTGAATGATGTTAGGCATTGTTATTTTCTGTTATTTTTATCAAAATATAACAAAAAAGATAATAAATGTCAATAAATTGCGCCTGATCACAGCCATTCCAAATCTAATGAAGCATCGGACTTGCCAGAAACATAAACCCCGCTTTTCTGATGGGCAAACGCCCCTCACCTTTTCCCCAAGTACACTCGTCCTTTCCAACTAACGCCGCGCCCGGAGAGTACTTTCCAGGCAGAAGTCAACATCATGGCGGCAAAGACGGCTGCGCCCAAGGGGGTGGTGACCGCCCAAACAGCGGAAATGCCCAACCCTCGTGCGGCTCGCCCGCGGACGATGAGCAGGGTTCCCCACAAAATAAGTGCCTCCACGCTGACGGCGAGTGCTGGCCAGCCTCCCCCGCGCAGCCACCAGAGGAAGCCCAACAGCGGCCAGAGCGGCAAGACCAGGGCAGCAAACACAGCCAGCGTAGCGCCGAATACGCCCAACCCCAGCAGGGCAGGTTGCTCGCGCAGACCGAGGTAGATGTTTTTCGTCCAGCCTTCCCACATTTGCGGCAGGGAGGTGTACATGCGCGTTTGGGCGACGGCACGTCCATCGGCCAGCACCAGGCGGTAGCCATTCCACTTCACTTGCTCAGCCAGGGCTTTGTCTTCTACGATCTGGTCTTTGAGGCGAGCATGCCCGCCCACTGCCTCATAGACACTGCGACGGATCAGGATGAATTGTCCGTTGGCGATGGCATCGCGCCGGCGGGGATCATTGACCCGACGCGGCGAAAACCCCACGGAGAGAGCCGTCATAACCAGGGGCATGATGACCTTTTCCCAAAACGAGCCGAGGATCTGTTCGGTCATGATGGTGAACAGATCGGCGCTGGTTGAAATGGCTTTTGTGTAGGTAGAAGAGAGCGCTTGGGGGGCCAGGAAAGTGTCTGCATCCACAAAGCACAGCCACTCGCCGCGCGCCGCGGCCGCGGCCTGATGTAACGCGTGGGGCTTGCCGGCCCAGCCAGGGGGGAGTTCCGCTCCGTGAATCACCCGAAGACGAGGATCACGCCGGGAGAGTTCGGCCAAAATTTGAGGGGTGGAATCGTCCGAACGGTCATCCAAAACAATGACCTCGTACGCCGGATAATCCTGCGCCAGGGCGGCCTCTACACAGGCGCGGATATTGTGTTCTTCGTTACGGGCCGGGATGCAAAGGGAAATGAACGGCGCTTCGGCAGGCGGTGCGCTGACCTCGACGATGATGTCGAGGTGGTGGTATTGGGTGTGCAGCCAGTAGATGATGATCAGGCCGAGGAGGAAGAGGAGGGTGGAAAGGAGGAGAGGCATAAGAAACCTAGAGAATCCTTACCCTTGATCCCTCTTCCGTTTTTTCCACTTCGATGCGGGTGGGGAAGGCGTCTTTTAGCTCATCGAGGTGGGTGATGACCAGGATTTTAGCAAAATCCCCTTTTACCAGGTTGATCGCTTCGACCAGGCGTTGTCGTCCCTGAGCGTCTTGCGAGCCAAAGCCTTCGTCGATGACCAGGGTTTGCAACCGGGCTCCTTTGCGTTGGGCAAGCACTTCGGAGAGAGCCAGGCGAATGGCGAAGTTGACGCGGAAGGCTTCGCCGCCGGAGTACATTTCGTAATCGCGCAGGCCAGCGCCGTCGCTGATCTGGATGTTGAGGGTTTCTTTCAGGTCGTCCCGTTTTTTATCTTTGTATTCGGCCTGGGTAAGGAAGCGGATGGACATTTGTCCATCGCTCAAGCGTTCCAGGATTTCGTTGGCTTTGGCTTCAATTTGAGGCAGGGCCTGTTCGATGAGCAGGGCCGGGACGCCGTCTTTGCCGAAGGCGCGCTCCAATGTTTTGTGACGGGCGATGGCGCGACGTAGTTCTTCACTCTGAGCCTGGTATTCCGCTTTGCGTGCGCGCAGTTCGGTGAGCACGTTCACTGCCTGGCGCGCCTGACTGACTTCTTCGCGCGTTCGATTTTCTTGGGCGCGCAGGCGCAGGAGCTCGTTTTCGGCGGTTTCGACATCGGGAACGGTGAAGTTTTGCAACGCGGCGGCGATTTCGTTGTAGCGCTTCTCGCTTTCTTGAATTTCGGTGCGGCGTTGGGAGATTTCGGTGTTCAGGCTGGTCAGTTCGCTTTCGATTTGATGGATCAATTGGCGAGCGGTTTCCAGCTGGCGATATTCGTTTTCGGCCTGGCGGCCCTCGGCCTCGGCGCGACGAGCGGATTCGTGGGCGTTGGGGTCGTAGCCCAGGCGGGTCAGCTCTTCGTCAAGTTGCTGGAGTTGCTGGCGCGCCTCGCTGGCGTATGTCTCATTTTGCAGCATCTGGTTGAGTTCTTGCAGCCGTTTTGCCCCCTGGTTTTCCCATTCACCGATTTTCTTTTCGGCTGCGGCCTGCCGTTCCTGCCATTGGGAGAGGGCGCCTGAGAGCGCTACACGGCGGCCATCGGCGGGGCGCAGGGATTGCACTTGCTGATCCATTTCCTGGAGACGGTTGCCCAGTTCGCGCATTTCCTGGAGGTTGGCGCGGTATTGGTCGCCAGCAGCTTTGCCCTCTTGTTGAAGTTGGGCGATGGTCTGCTGGCGATGCTCCGCGGTGAGTGTCTGCCCGCACAGGGGACATTGCGCCTGGGCGACTTCTTGCAGGCGTTCCAGGCGCTCTTTGATTTCGTCCATGTGGGCTTTGAGGGTTTCGTTTTCTTTTTTCAATTCGGCCTGGCGTTGGCGAGCGGCATTGATTTCTTGCTCCAGTTGGCGGGCCTGTTCTACCTGCTGTTCGGCCTCTTCCAGGGCTTTTTGGGTTTCTTCGATTTTCTGGTGCAGTTCGGTGCGCTGAAGGATGAGCTGATGGATTTCTTCCTGGCTGGCGTGCAACGATTGCCGTTCCTGTTCCAGGCGAGCTTTTTCGGCTTCGATCTGGCGCAGGAGGGGTTGACGTTTTTCATCGTGCTGGCGGAACTGGCGCGCCAGATCTTCCCATTTTTCCAGTTCCAGGCGGGCGTCCTGCCAGGCGCGGTAGGCGGCCTCGATCCTGTCGGCGCGTTGCAGCAGATCGGCCTGGGCGGCGCGTTGGGCCTGAAGTTCGGCGTGACGGCTTTCCAGTCTGGCCAGAGCCGCCTGAGATTGCTCCAGGGCGGCGCGCAGGTTCTCGGCGGAGCGGCGTTGTTCGGCCAGGGTGGCGGCAAGGGTCTTCAGGTTTTCGACCAGGCTTTCCTGGCTGGCGCGTGCCGCGCTGTGCTGAGCGAGTTGCTCTTCCAGTTCCTTCAGCCTGGCTTTGCGCGGGGCCTCCTGGCTCAATTCGGCGTCAATTTCGGCGATGCGCCCTTCCCACTCGCTGAGCTGATGTTCCAGATCTTTGCGGCGTTCGGCAGTGCGCTCTTTGTAGGTTTCCCACATTTCCAGGCCGAGGATGCTGCTCAGGATTTCCTTGCGTTTGCCGGGCGGCTGTTGGGTGAATTGATCGGCTTTGCCCTGCAAGAAGAAGGCGGCGTTGATGAAGGTGTCGTAATCCAGGTGCAGGGTTTCTTCGATGCGTGCCTGGGTCTCGCGGGTGCTGCGTTCGCTGAGCGGCCGCCATTGAGGGTCACCGTTGCTGGTGTCGGCGATCTGAAATTCCAGCAGGGTGCTTTTGCCGCGCGGCAGGGTGCGCTGTACCCGGTAAATGTTCCCCTCGTATTCGAAGATCAGCCGCACTTCGGCTGCTTTGGATTGCAAGTTGATGATCGATTCGTCCCGTTTGCGTGCCTGGCCAAACAACACCCAGGTCATGGCATCGAGTAGCGAGGATTTTCCTGCACCGTTGTGCCCGGAAATGCAGGCCAGGTCGAAGGTGGTGAAGTCCACTTCAACGGGTTGGCGGTAAGAAAGAAAGCCGGAAATGTAAAGATGTCTGGGAATCATCGTTGAAATTATACCTGAGAGGACTGACGAAATTGGCTTGCCTTAGATTTGCTCTGATGATATTATCATGCCATGCAGGATGTATCTGACCCTCGCACCCGTCGTCGTTTGATCCTGGTTGCCATTATCCTGCTCACCCTCCCCTGTTATTGTATTGGTTGGATTGCGGTGATGCTGGCGCCCGAAGCGGTGACTGCGACTCCGTCTGTTACCGCGACCGCGACGCTTCCCTCGGCGACGCTCAGTCCGACGCCGCTAACGGCTACCGTTACCCCGACTTTTTCTCCCACCCCAACGGAGACTCCTACCCTGACTTTCACTCCGACGGTTTCTCCTACTCCCTTCTTGCCCCCCACCGCTACGTGGACTCCTCTTCCGCCGCCGACGTTCACCTTTACGTTTACGCCCTCGGCGACCCCCTCTGCGACTATCCCACCTTCGCCCACGTTTACCGAGACTTTTGTGCCCTCGGTGACGCCCTCGCCTGGCGAGACTCCTTCCGCTACGCCATGAAGCTACGCCATGAAGAGGCGGTTGAAACCGCGACTACATTTGCAAAGCCGACCTGCGTCGGCTGGGGTGCGGTTGAAACCGCGACTACATTTGCAAAGCCGACCTGCGTCGGCTGGCTACCAATTTTTACCCCCGAGGTGATTTTCTGAATGACTGAACTCCTTCCGTTTTTGAAATCTCTGCTTGCTGCGCCGGGGCTTTCGGCGCACGAGGCACCGGTTGCCGCGCTGATCCGTCAGCGCTGGGAGCCGCTGGTGGATGAACTTCATCTCAGCCGACTGGGTTCTTTGCATGGCCTCAAGCGCGGGGCGGCGAAGGAGCCGCGTCCCTCTCTGCTCATTGCGGCGCACATGGATGCCATCGGCTTGATGGTCAGGCAGGTGGTGGATGGCTTTTTGCGGGTGGCGGCTGTTGGGGGAGTGGATGGGCGTATTTTGCCCGGCACGCCGGTGATCGTCCATGCCAGCGGGAGCGGGGAAGAACTCCCCGGTGTGGTTGCCCTGCCCTCCGCTCGTCTGCTACCGGAGAAGATCGGCGATGGGGTGGTGGGCATCGAATACCTGTGGGTGGATGTCGGTCTGCCGCGGCGCGAGGTCTCGAAGCGAATCCGCGTGGGCGACCTGGTGGCCTTTAACACGGAACCCGTTGAAATGTCCGCAGGAATCGTGAGCGGGCACTCGCTGGATAACCGTGCTTCGGTGGCCGCGCTCACTGCTTGCCTGGAAGAACTCCAGTCGAAGAGGCATCTCTGGGATGTGTGGGCGGTGGCCACCACGCAAGAAGAGGTGACCCTGGGCGGCGCGACCACGTCTGCCTTTCAGCTGCGCCCGCAGGTTGCCATTGCTGTGGACGTGACCTTTGGCAAAGGGCCGGGCGCCAACGGCTGGGAGACGTTCCCCATCGGGAAAGGGCCTACTCTGGTCTTTGGGCCGAATATTCATCCGTTTTTGCATCGTCGTTTCAAGGAGATTGCCGAGCGGCTGGAGATCCCTCATGCCCTGGAGCCGACCCCCCGCCATTCCGGCACCGATGCGATGGCGCTTCAGGTGACGGCTGAGGGCATCCCAACGATGGTGATCGGCATCCCCTTGCGCTACATGCACACACCGGTCGAGATGGTTGCCTTGCAGGATATTCAACGTGCCGGGCGTTTGCTGGCTGAATTTATTGCCAGCCTGGAGGTTGATTTTGTTGAGAAAATTGTGTGGGATGATTAAACCATGGTTGCGATAGGCGCTCCTCAAATCCGTTTGCTTGAAAAGTTGTGCAACGCCGTGGCGGTTTCGGGCGATGAAGGTGAAGTGCGTAACATTGTGCTGGAAGAAGTACGCCCGTACGCCGACGAAGTCAAAGTAGATGCGCTGGGCAACGTGTTGGTGACGAAAACAGGGCGCGGCCGGCAGCGCTTGCGGGTGATGCTTGATGCACACATGGACGAAGTCGGCATGATGTTGGTTGCCGAAGACGGCGAAGGGGTGTATCGTTTTGAGACGGTCGGCTCGATTGATGTGCGCCATCTGCCCGGCAAACAGGTCTGGGTAGGAAAAGAGCACACGCCCGGGGTGATTGGTCTCAAGCCGATTCACCTGACCACGCCCGAAGAGCGCGAGCGCAAACCCGGCCTCGATTCGCTGCGCATTGACCTGGGGCCGGGTGGCCGTGCCAAAGTGGGCGATCGCGCCACCTTCGCCACTCGCTTTCAGCGCCGTGGCTCGGCCCTTTTCGCCAAATCCATTGATGACCGCATCGGTGTGGCCACCTTGATTGAACTGCTGCGCCAGGCCCCCGAAAACATTGACCTGTGCCTGGCGTTCGCGGTGCAGGAAGAGATTGGTTTGCGCGGCGCCAAAGTGGCGGCTCACTATTTTGCTCCAGACCTGGCCATTGCGGTTGATTCCACTCCCGCCCAGGATCTGCCCACCTTCGATGAGCGTGAAAACACCGTCTATAACACCCGCCTGGGTTTTGGCCCGGCCATTTACATTGCCGATGGCTCCACGCTTCACGATCGTCGCCTGGTGCAATTTCTGCAAGAAGTGGCCGAGCGGCAAGGAATACCCTATCAGTTCCGCCAGCCGGGTGGCGGCGGGACCGATGCCGGCGCCATTCAGCGCGCCCTGGAAGGCATCCCCACCGTCTCGGTCTCGGTGCCGCATCGCTACACTCATTCTCCCATCAGCCTGGCGTTGGTGGAAGATTGGAAAAACACCCTGCGCTTGCTACATACCGCTTTGACGGAACTCTCGCCAGCCTTGCTGGGCAAGGAACGTTAGAAAGTACGGCAATGCCTGGTCTACTCGCTTTACTCGGTTCGGGCGAATACCTGCCCGTGATGGAACCCGTGGATCGCTACCTGCTGGATAGCCTACGCCTGGATGGACGCCCCCCGCGCGTCGTCTGCCTGCCGACCGCTGCCGGGCGGGAAGGTCCGGCCAGCGTGGAAAGATGGTCTCGCATGGGCATAGAACACTTTCAGCGCCTTGGCGCCGAAGTTACTGCCCTGCCGATCCTTGACCGCCGCTCTGCAGATGACCCCCGCTGGCAGCCCTCCCTCCAGGCCGCCGACCTGATTTATTTCTCCGGCGGCGATCCGCTCTATTTGTTCGAGACGCTGCAAGGCACGCTCACCTGGGAAGCCATATCTCAGGCCTGGCAACGAGGTGCCATCTATGCCGGTTGTTCGGCAGGGGCGATGGTTGTGGCCCAGCGTTTGCCCAACTTGCGCCGCGCTGGCCTCGCCTCCGTGCCTGCCTTTGGCCTGATCCCGGCGATGTATCTCCTGCCGCACTTCGACCGCATCCCGGCATTGTGGAGACCCTTCATCCGTGCCTTGCGCCTGCGTCTCAAAGAGGATGAATACCTGCTCGGCATCGAAGAGAACACCGCCCTCATTGGCCGTCCCGCTGCAACCTGGCAGGTGATGGGGCAGGGACGTGTCCACCTCCTCCAGCGTAACCACAGCCAGGTCTTCTCCGCTGGCCAAACCCTTTCCCTCCCCAATTCAAACTCCAAAATCTAAAATCTAAAATCTAAAATCTAAAATCCCAATCCTCCAATCCTTCAATCCTTCAATCCCCCAATCCCTCAATCCCCCAATCCCTCCCCGAGGTCCTCATGAAAAAACTACTCCAGGAACTTACCGAAATCCCCGCCCCCTCCGGCGCTGAAGAAGCCATCCGAACCTACCTGCGCACCACCCTTGAACCCCTGGTGGACGAAATCCGCGTGGATGCCCTCGGCAACCTGATCACCCGCAAAGGCCAGGCCGGCAAAGGCGGCAAGCGCATCCTCCTCGCCGCCCACATGGATGAAATTGGCGTGATCGTCAGCCACGTGGACGAAAACGGCTTTGTCCGCTTCAGCCCACTCGGCGGCGTCTTTGGGCGCTACCTGCCCGGCGGACGCGTCCGCTTCGTCAATGGCGTCAGCGGCGTCATCGGCCTGGAACCGCAAGACAAACCCACCGAAATCCCGCCCCTCGAAAAAATGTTCATTGATGTCGGCGCCACCCGCCGCCAGGATTGCCCGCTGACCATCGGCGACGTAGCCGTGTTCGACCGCCCCTTCCTCGACCTGGGCGACCGGCTCGTCTCCAAAGCCATGGATGATCGTGCCGGCGTAGCCGTGCTCATCGAAACCTTGCGCCTGCTCCAAAACAGCCCGCACGAACTCTACTTCGTCTTCACCACCCAAGAAGAAGTTGGCGTGCGCGGCGCTGTCACCGCCGCCTTTGGCGTTGACCCCGAAATCGGCCTGGCCGTAGATGTCACCCCCGCGGCCGACACCCCCGCCCCGCGCCCCGGCGAAATCGCCCTCGGCAAAGGCCCCGCCATCAAAATCAAAGACGCCGGCATGCTTTCCGACCCGCGCCTGGTGCAATGGATGACCCGCATCGCCGAGAAAAAACGCATCCCCTACCAGCGTGAAATCCTGCTCGGTGGCAGCACCGACGCCCGCGCCATCCAGCTCAGCCGCGCCGGCGTCATCAGTGGCGCACTCAGCCTGCCCGTTCGCTACGTGCACTCGCCCTCCGAAATGGTCGATCACACTGACCTGCAAAACGCCGTCCAACTGCTGCTGGCTCTACTCACTTCTCCAATCGCCTTAGAATGAAGCGCATGATTCTGCCCCGGAGGCTGCTTCTCACCCTGCTGATTCTGCTCACCGCCTGTGCGAATCTCCCCTCGGATCAGACTCCGCCCGCGCCGGCCCCCGTTTCGACGGCCTCCCCTACCCCCGATGCGGTTCCCCTTGCCTCGCCCGTGGCCGCATCGCGTTGGCTGCGCCTGTGGCTCCCCCCACAATTTGACCCGAACAGCGGCACTCCCGCTGCCCGCCTGCTCAAAGCACGCCTGGCCGAGTTCGCTGCCCGCCATCCCGAAATCCGCCTCGATATCCGCCTGAAGACCAACCTGCTCGAAAACCTGGCGCTCACCCGCGCCGCCGCTCCCGATGTCCTGCCCGACCTGGTCGCCCTCTCCCACGCCGAGATGGAAGCAGCAGCCGTCAAGGGATACATCCACCCGCTGAGCGGCCTGACTGACCTGCCCTATGCCCCCGACTGGTATCCTTACGCCCGGCAACTTGGCCTGATCCAAAACACCCCCTATGGCCTGGCCTTTGCCGGTGATGTGCTGGTGCTGGTGTATCATCCTTCTCAACTTGGCCAACCTCCCGCCGATTGGCCAACGCTGTTCGCCCAATCCACGCCGCTGGCGCTGGCAGGCGGCGACCCCAACGCCCTGTTTGCCCTCAACCTGTATCTCTCCCTCGGCGGGAACCTGCTCGATGCTCAGAATCACCCCACCCTGGAAAAAGAACCCTTGACAGACGTTCTGACCTTTTTCGCAGAAGGCAGCGAAAACAAAGTCTTCTCGAAAGCCAGCCTGGCTTATTCTTCCGAACAAGAAGTCTGGCAGGCCTTTCGGCGAGGGGATGTGCCGATTGCGGTGATCTGGCTCTCTCAATTTTTGCAAACGCCCCTCGAAGACGCGGCTCTCCTCCCGCTGACGGGTCTAGATGGCTCGCCGCACACCCTGGCCGATGGCTGGCTGTGGACTCTGGCCGGTTCTCAGCCCGAAAACCAGCCCCTGGCGGTTGAACTGGCCACCTGGCTGATGGATCAAACCTACCTGCCCGCCTGGGTGGAAGCGGCTGGCTACCTGCCTCCCCGTCCTACCGCCCTGGCCGGACGTGCCGACCGCTCTCTGCGCCCGTTGCTGGAAGTGCTGGCTGGTTCCGCTCAAGCCATGCCCTCGGCGGAATTGTCTGAGGCGCTTGGCCCTCCCCTGCAAAGGGCGGTGAATCGCCTGCTCAACGGCGACCCGCTGGAGGTCGTGGTGGATGAGGCGCTGCAGCAGCTGCCCTGATTTGCCCAAAAAAACATCCCGCCGAGGGACAAGATTCGGCGGGATGTGGATTCGATCCGCTAGAAAAAATTATTCGCTGTTTGCTTCGGGTTTCTTTTCGCCTTCCATTTTGGCCAGGAAGAAGGCAATGCCTGCCCCCAGGGCAAACGCTCCTGAAGAGCCGGGGCTGGCGAAATCGGTCAGGGCGATGAGCAAACCGAAGAAGCCCAGAATCCAGGCCATTTGCAATTGCCAGTTGGCCTTGGGGTAAGCCTCCAGCAGAAAGCGCGCCAGGCCGAAGCCGATCGCCAGGAAGCCGATGGCGCGCAGGAGCAAACCGAACAGCTCGACGAAATCAAAGAAAATACTCATGGAAATTCTCCTTTGCGAAAGATGTTAGAACCAGGCCCATACCAGCCACAGCCCGGTCATGACCACGCCGATGCCCAACCGCGCCGCCAGTGACCAGCCCCAACCGGTTAGCCAGGCGCGGGTGGAAGCCAGGGCCGCCTGGTGCTGGCGCAAGCGCAGGTATTCCGCGCCGTACAGGGCGGCGGGAGAGGCCAGCAAGCCAATGAATGGGGTAAAAAACAGGCTCGCCAGGATGCCCGCCAGAAAACCCAAAAGGATGGATGACCAGGGCACATTTTTCTCACGGGTGTGATGGGCTATGAGAATGTTATCTACCACGTTGCCGATCAACATGCAGGCAGTGATCAGGGCGAAGAGCAGCCACTCGGACCAATGCATGTTCCCCAGGGCGTGTTCGACGAGGGCATAGACCAGTGTTGCCAGCCACATCACCGTCAGGCCGGGGAAGATGGGGAGGAGCAACCCGACCAGCCCAACGAGCAAAAAGAAAAGGGTGATGGTTTGCAGGCCAACCTGAACCCAGAAGAGTGGAGGCATGGTCAATGCTTATTGCGGACGGATGACGTCAATTCCACCCATCCAGGGGCGGAGCACTTCGGGGACGCGGATCGAGCCATCGGCCTGCTGATAGTTTTCCAGCACGCCGATCAGGGTGCGCGGCAGTCCCAGCCCCGATCCGTTCAGGGTGTGGACGAAGCGCGCTTTGCCGCCATCGGCGGGGCGATATTTGATGTTGGCCCGCCGCGCCTGGAAATCGCGCACGTTGGAGACCGAGGAGACCTCCAGCCATTCGCCACAGCCGGGTGCCCAAACTTCCAGGTCGTAGGTGATCGCCGCCCCGAAGCCCAGGTCGGCGGTGCATAGCTGTTTGACGCGATAGGGCAGACCGAGTTCGGCGCAGGTCTGCTCGGCGTCGGCCAGCATTTTCTCCAGCATGGCATCCGATTCTTCCGGGCGGGTGTACATGTACATTTCGACCTTGTCGAATTGATGACCGCGCTTGATGCCGCGCACATCGCGCCCGGCGCTCATTTTTTCGCGGCGGAAGCAGGGGGTATAGGCGGTGTACAGCAGGGGCAGGCTGGCCTCAGGCAGAATTTCGTCCATGTGCAGACCGGTGAGCGGAACTTCGGCGGTGGGGACGAAATAATAGTCTTCTTCGTGATCTTTGTATAAATTGTCGGCAAACTTGGGGAGCTGGCCGGCGCCGAACACGGTGGCCGATTTGACCATGAAGGGCAGGTATTTTTCGGTGTAGCCCTGGCGAATGTGCAGGTCAAGCATCCAGGCGATCAGGGCGCGTTGCAACCGTGCGCCGGCTCCGCTCAGGACGTAGAAGCGTGAGCCGGTGATTTTGGTGCCGCGCTCAAAGTCAATGATGCCGAGCGCCGGGCCGAGATCCCAGTGTGGTTTGGGTTCAAAATCGAATTGTGGCAAATCGCCGACGGTCTTGATGACGATGTTGTCGTCTTCGCTGGTGCCAAGCGGCGTGCGCGCATCGGGGAGATTGGGGATGGTGGCCACCAGGGCGTTGAGTTCGCTCTCCACTTCGGCCACTTCCCGGTCGAGGGCGGCGATTCGGTCGCTGACCTGACGCATGGCAGCGATTTTGGCTTCGCGCTCGCTGGCGTCTTTCATTTTGCCGATCTCGCGCGAGACGACGTTGCGTTCGGCTTTGAGCGCCTCTACCTCGGTCAACAGGGCGCGGCGCTTTTCATCCAGACGCAGGACTTCGTCCACCGGCGCGGGGTCCATCTGGCGGTTGCGCAGCGCGGTACGAACGACCTCAGGTTGTTCGCGGATGAGATTGATATCTAACATGGGTGCACCTCCTGATTGCGGATCTATGGAAAAGAATACGCCCCCGTTCCTTGCAGGACGAGGGGGCGTCTCGTGGTGCCACCTGCTTTCGCCGACCCCTTCTGTGTGTTGGTGCCCCGCAAGATTTGCAGGGACCGGGCGGGATCAGCCTCGGCTTGCGCGCTAACGGGCGCTCCCGTTCCTCTTACTGTGGCGTTTTCTTCGGGCCACACCTGCGAGGACGATGGGGCAGAGGGGATTTCATCGGTTGGCTGGCCGCCTTGCACCGACTGGCGGCTCTCTGAACAGTTGATCCGACTACTCGTCTCTGCGCGACCTTATGCAGGCGATTATACGCGTCCTGCTGAGGGTGTCAAGCAAAATGGCATTCATCGTATAGCGCGGCAGCCGCAACCAAATGTCACTGCGAGGAGCAGTCTCCTGGCGGATTGCTTCCCCCACGCTTCGCTCCCCCTTCGGGGACTTCGCAGGGCAGGCGCTGCGCTCGCAATGACAGCAGGATACAAAATCTTCGCGGTTGGCGTAGTTTTTGCAGAGCAATAGGGAGCACTAAAAGGTTGTGGGTAAGATGGAGAACAGGGAAACGGCTAGTGTCATTGCGAGCCGCCAAAGGCGGCGACCTGTGCCCCGCAGGGGTAAGCAATCTCCTGGTCGGTAAGGAATGGATGGATTGCTTCGGGGCTGATGCCCCTCGCAATGACACAAAACGGCGTTTTTCGCCCACAGCGTCATCTCTCAAGGCACTGGCGAAATGAGCATCCATCCACCGCTCACACCTGACTAACAACTTTTTCGCGCACCCGAGCAATATTCATAGAAGCCTACTCTTGCCTCCACGCAGTATAATTTCGGCAATCCCTCTCATTCTTCCTTTTGCCTTCTGCCTTTTGCATTTTGCATTTTACCTTCCGCCTTCTGCATTTTGCATTTTGCCTTTTGCATTTTGCCTTCCGCCTTCTGCCTTCTGCCTTCTGCATTTTGCCTTTTGCATTCTGCCTTCTGCCTTCTGCATTCTGCATTCTGCATTCTCCCTTTTGGAGTCCTCCCATGCGTCGCTTCCTCCTGCTCACTCTTGCCCTGCTGCTGACGGCTTGCGCCGCTCAGACCGCGAACCGCGGACCGCAGACCGCTGCACCGACCGCCACCCCCACCGTCTACCGTCCACCGTCCACGGTCTATCCTCCACCGTCCACGGTCACTCCATCCCCCGAACCCATCACCCTACAAAAAACCTTCGGCCTGACTGGCGACGCCCTCAAAGCCTTCGCTGGCGCCGAGCAGTATATCACCCGCGCCAAAGATGGCTCCTATCTTGTCACTGCCCAAGTCCGCAACCCGGAGACCGGCAAGTTGGAACAAATCCAACTCACCCTCGACCCCGCCTCCTTCAACACCCACCCCGAAATCACCAACTCCCTTGGCCTTTACACAGTTGACGGATATCTGCCAAAACAAGATTATCTTAAACTTATCTCAACACCTACTCCCGCGCCAACTGCAGAATCAACCTCTACCCCTGATACTCTCGCCTCTACTCCTACCCCTGAAAAGACACCAACTACCGAAAATATAAAAGCCACCCTTATCTGGCTCCCTGAAACCCACGAATTCCGCCTCGCTTATGACCTAAAACCCATTGTTAACCCCAGCACCATCGGCACAGAAACACCGCAAATTATCCAGGAAAACCTCGCCAGCATCCCTGAAATCCCCATGGAAGACATTCAAAACGGCCTGGCAGCCCGCTCTGTCCTTTTGGCCATGGAGCGGGATGGGTATAAACCGTTTTCAGACGGCGTCATTGAACGTTATAAAAATACCCCGCCCGGCTCAAAAGGCAGTTCTCTCTATTTCGAGCAACAACCAGATGGCAGCAAAGTCGTCTGGCTTAAACATAGAGCGGATGATAAACTGCCCATTACCCTTAATGATAGTGCTACAAAAATAACTCCCTATTTTTTCAGAACAAGAATTGGTGAACAGACTTATGACATCGCCGCCCTGGCCTGGTTTGATCCAAAAGACCCTGAAAATCCCAAACCTGAAGAATTCAAAGTAATCTTTGCTGCTCCTTTTAGTATTGGCGGCGGAAGAAATTATACACTGGAAGATTTCACCACTACCAACGCTTTTTCATCTAAGAAACCTCTTCTTATAAAGTGGGCTGGTATTTATGGCGAAAACCTCAATCCACAAAATCCCGAATTTGCCCTCCTCGCTCAACTTTTACAGATTAAGGGGAATGATCCAGGAGACTTAATTTTTCCAGGATACGGAAACAAACTTAGAGATGATTTTAAAAACGAATTTGCTCAATTAAGCTCAGAAAAAGGGAAAGACGTCAGAGAAATTCTTATTATGTGGAATGGAGAATTTCAACCACTAGACCCAAACCATCAACGAATGCTGTTTTTGTTTGAAGTAGGAGTAGCGCGATAAAGTATAACGTGAAACGTGGAACGTGGAACGTAGAACGTAGAACGTGTAACCCTAAACCAGAACAAGTTCGGTTCAGGGCAAGCGTGAAACGAATAATAAAACTCAAAACTCAAATGTCAAAACTCAAAACTAAAACTAAAAACTCATTAAAAATTGAAAACTGAAAAATGAAAAATAATCTGCTATTATTATTTTATGCGCAGGTTATTCATCATCCTATTCGTCTTATTCGTCCTATTAGTCTTATCTCCTAGGTTTGTAAAAGCCAGTTGCAGTTTTGATAGTTATGGTAAGTGTACTGGCACATGTAGTTGCCCTGCAGGATATTGTGGCGGCTGTAGTTGTGTAGTGATGTATGGGTACTGTACCTCATATTCTAATTGCTATCAATGTCCTACCCCCACCAACCCCCCCGCTCCAACCGCAACAAAAGTCGTCGCCAGCCCGACGGACCCTCCAATATCACCTCAATGCACCTGCAAATCCAATGGCGGCTGTGATGGCGCAGATTGCCAGTGGACTTTCAATAATTGCAGTACTAGCTGTACCAGCCCTAACAATGCCAAATTCAAAGTCAAATGTGGTAGTACAACCTGCGGCACAAACACCTGCGGCTACAGCGCTAGCTGTACCAACACCAGCTGCTCCCCCAACGCTCCTGGATGTGGTGTAAC
>DAOUAN010000044.1:0-74542 GCA_034433385.1 Anaerolineales bacterium
CCCTGCGGGGCACAGGTCGCCGCCTTTGGCGGCTCGCAATGACACAAAACGGCGTTTTTCGCCCACAGCGTCATCTCTCAAGGCACTGGCGAAATGAGCATCCATCCACCGCTCACACCTGACTAACAACTTTTTAGTGCACCCCGGCATTGCACAATCATTGCAGATTTGTTTGACTAACATTATTGTTAAGGCTTTTATTGCGGCCTCTCTTGCATTATTTAGTATGGCGTATATAATGGGCTTAACTCTGTGGATGGCCTCCCAGAGAATCTAAAAAGAAAGGAGAGAAAAAATCATGTTGTTCGCCCCTAAAGAAAAAGGCCAGGGCCTGGTAGAGTATGCGTTGATTCTTGTTTTGGTTGCCATTGTTGTTATCGCTGCCCTTATGATCTTGGGCCCCATCATCGGCAACGTGTTCAGCAAGATCAACTCCAGCCTCAGCGGCGTGTAGTCAAACGTCCGTTGGCCGAATTTTAGTGGGACTCTGTCCAACGTGACAGAGTCCCACCTTTTTACCAGTATGTTTTTATTGTTTTTCTTGTATAATGCAAATTATGTAAAACTCAAGATGCATCGAAAAGAGAGGAGCGCTCTATGCGTCGCGGTCGTATCTTGCTTTTTGTTGTCCTGATCCTCGTTGTGGGTCTGGTTGTTGTGGCGGTTGCTATTCGGCAATTCCTTTTGCCGTCCACTTCTCAACAACAGCAACCGGCCTTTGTGGAAGTGTTTGCCACAAGCCAAAAAATTGCTCAGGGGGAAAAAATCGAAGCCAGTATGCTTACCCGCATCAGCCTGCCAGCTGATAAAGTAGTAGATGTAATGTTTACTGCTGCGGAAGAATCACAACTGGTTGGTAAGGTCGCACGCTTCCCCCTGGATCCCGGTGTCATTATCACCAGTGCTATGGTGACCGAGCCCTCGAACGCGGTGGCCATTGCTGGGCCTGAATGGGCTGCCTTGATCCCACCGGGGATGACGGCCATGTCGATTCCAGCCTCACGCCTGGCCCTGGCGGGTTATGGCATTACCGATGGCGCTCACGTAAACGTCAATGTATGTTTTCTCTTCGTAGATGTAGATCCGTCTTTTCAAACGGCGCTGCCCAACAGCACTGCTGTGTTGACCGGCACAGGTTTTGTGGCCGATCAATTGCCTGTCCTTTCGCTGGGCACAAATGCAACTGCGGGTAGCAATCCCCAGGGACGGTTGGAACTGGAACCAACCGTTCAACAGCCGTTCTATGTCATTCCCTCTGAACAGCAGCGTCCACGCCAGGTTTGCCAAATGATGTTCCAGGATGTTGTCGTGATGAAATCCGGGAACTTCGCCCAAGCGCCGGCCGCTGCAGCTCAGCCTCCTGCCACGCAAGAACAACAAGCACCGGCGACTGCCCCGGATATTGTCACCCTTATTGTCTCTCCTCAGGATTCGCTTTCACTCTCTTATCTCCTCTTTACGAATGCGAAGATTATCCTGACTTTGCGTAATTCCAGCGATCAATCCAGAATGGCAACCGAAGCAGCTACGCTGCAGTTCTTGCTTAGCCAATACAATATTCCAGTGCCCGCTAAGTTACCCTATGCCATGCAGCCTCGGGTGGATACCCTCAATATGCCCGTGTTGCTCAATGACGTACCTCAGGGACAATAGCGGTAGTAAAATCAAATCAGGATCATAAACGGTATGGCTTCTGGTGCTAAGATTCGAGTATTGATTGTTGATGATGTTGCCGAGACGCGTGAAAATGTGCGTAAACTGCTTCAATTTGAAGCCGATGTTGAAGTAGTGGGGGCAGCGCGATCAGGCAAGGAGGGCATTCAGCTCGCCCAAGAGCTGGATCCAGATGTCATCCTCATGGACATCAACATGCCTGACATTGATGGCATTACGGCGACGGAGACGATTCGACAGAAAAACCCCTTTAGTCAGGTGGTCATTTTGTCGGTGCAAAATGACCAGAATTACATGCGCCGCGCCATGCTCGCCGGTGCGCGCGACTTTCTCTCCAAGCCACCTACCGGCGATGACTTAATCTCCGCGATCCGTCGCGCTGCCGAAATGTCCCGTAGTGAGCGTGCCAAAAGCATCCCGCCGCGCGGAGTTCCTGTCCCGGCTGGGACAATGGCTGCTGTTCCGGGGTTTATCCCCTATTCCCAGGGCAAAATTATTACAGTATATAGCCCAAAAGGTGGCACGGGGTGTACCACCCTTGCTGTGAATTTGGCGATTGCGCTTTCAAATGAAGATACCCGAGTCATTCTCGTGGACGCCAACCTGCAGTTTGGTGACGTTGCCGTGTTCCTGAACGAACAGGGGAAAAACACCATCCTGGAATTGGCCCCGCGTATCACCGAACTGGACCCGCAGACCATTGAAGAAATCATGATTAAACACCAGACCTCTGGTGTTCACCTGCTGGCCGCCCCTCAACGCCCCGAACTCGCCGAAAAGGTCTCGGCGGATCAGTTCTCAAAGGTCTTGGAACACTTGAAAGCCCTGTATGGCTACCTGGTAATTGATACCTCACCCATTTTGACCGATGTTACCCTGGCGGCTTTAGATGCCAGTGATATCATTGTATTGGTCACAACCCAAGATATCCCCGCTATTAAAAACGCCCGTTTATTCCTGGACTTGATGCACACGATGGGCGTTCCCAAAGAGCGAATTGTCCTGGCCATTAATAAATACGACAGGCAAATTTCCATTACGCCGCAGCGAATCGCTGAGAATTTCAAGCAGGAAGTAGGGGCAGTCATTCCTACCGATGAACGCTTTGTGCTCCCCTCTGTGAATAAAGGGATTCCTTTCATCCTGGGGAATAAGACCCATCCGGTTTCGCGCGGCATCTTTTCCCTGGCAGAAGCCGTTCGTGCTCGCCTCACGACCCTGGAAGCCGAGGAAATGGATAGCAGGCGTTAAAGGAGTTCGATATGTCATTGCTCAAACGAATTGAACAAGGACAACAGGGTTCTCTGCCTGCTCCCCAAACTGGTGGAGCAGGGCAGGGTAGTAGTGGTGATGGCTCCCGCCTTTCTTCGCTACAGGCTCGCCGGGTTAACGCCCCCATTACGTCACCGCAAACCGGTTCTTACTTCGACCTGAAAACGCGCGTCCAGAATCGCTTGCTGGCTGAACTGGATCCCTCGATGGACATCTCCAAAACAGACGAAGTCCGTCGCACGATCCAGGAACTTTTTGAGCAAATTCTTACCGAAGAGAACATCGTTCTCTCTCGCCCAGAACGCGCCCGCCTCTTTGAACAAATCGCGGCTGAAATCCTTGGCTTTGGCCCGTTGCAGCCTCTACTGGAAGATGATTCCATTACAGAAATCATGGTCAATGGGGCAAAGAATATCTATATCGAGCGTAAAGGCAAAATTCACCGCGTGCCGATCACTTTCGAAAACGATGACCACGTCATGCGCATCATTGAACGCATTGTTGCGCCATTAGGCCGCCGCATTGACGAATCCAGCCCTTACGTTGATGCCCGTTTGCCTGATGGCTCTCGTGTCAACGCGGTCATCCCCCCTATCTCGCTGGTTGGCCCGGTGCTGACCATTCGTAAATTTGCTCGTAACCCAATCACTGTCGAACAGCTGGTCCAATTTGGCTCTATCACCGCCGAGGCTTTGCAATTTCTGAAAGCATGTGTGGAGGCCCGGCTCAACATCGTCATCTCCGGCGGTACGGGTTCTGGTAAGACCACCCTTTTGAATATTCTTTCTAGCTTCATCCCTGCCGATGAACGCATTGTCACCATTGAAAACGCAGCGGAATTACAGCTGCGCCAGGAGCATGTGGTCACCCTGGAGTCGCGTCCACCGAACATTGAAGGGCGCGGTGAAATCACCATCCGCCAGCTGGTGATCAATGCCTTGCGTATGCGCCCCGACCGTATCATCGTCGGCGAAATTCGCGATGAGGCTGCTCTCGACATGCTGCAAGCCATGAACACCGGTCACGATGGCTCGATGACTACCCTCCACTCGAATAGCCCGCGTGATACCCTCTCGCGTCTTGAAACGATGACCTTGATGGCCGGCATGGACCTACCCTCGCGAGCCATTCGCGAACAAATTGCCTCAGCAATCGACCTGGTTGTCCACCAAGAGCGCATGCGTGACGGCACTCGTAAGGTGACGCACATCACCGAAGTAAGCGGCATGGAAGGCGATGTCATCACCATGACCGATCTTTTCGTCTTCGAACAAACCGGAATCGAAAATGGGCAAATTATTGGCCGCTTACGACCAACTGGCCTGCGCCCCAAGTTCATGGAAAAAATCGAGGCGGCCGGGATTCACCTGCCTCCTTCGGTCTTTGGTATCGGAGAACGTCGGCGTTACTAATGCCTTCAACCAGATAGACCTATGTCTGCAACGATTATCATCGTCGGTGGCCTTGTCATCATCATCCTCCTGATCATCGGGATCGTCGTCTCGATTTCCAGCGAGCGTGCCCTCGTCGAGGAGCGCCTCGGCCAATATGTGGAGGAAAACGTCAAGGACCTGAATCGCGAGGCCGAGCGGGCAATCCTGACCGATTGGGTCTCGAAACGTGTCGAAAAGACATCCTTTGGCGATAAGATCGCTCGCGATCTGGCGCGCGCCGATATAAAACTTAAAGTTGCGGAATATCTTGTCCTGATCGTCATTACAACTATTCTGGGTGGGGGAATCGCCTGGCTGTTGGGTAGCCGCCAACCTATTTCTTTTCTGATCGGTGCCGTGTTTGGCTTTTTTGCCCCCTCCTTCTATGTTCGCCGTCAGCAGCGCAAGCGCCTCAACCGCTTTAATGATCAGCTCTCTGACATGCTCAACCTCATGGTAAATGGCCTGCGCGCCGGTTATTCCACCATGCAGGCCATGGAAGCCGTCAGCCGTGAATTGCCTTCCCCCATCTCAGATGAATTCCGCCGCGTTGTCCAGGAAATGCAAATTGGTATCCCTATGGAAACCGCCCTGGACAATCTCTTGCGCCGCATCCCCAGTGATGACCTGGACTTTGTCGTCACCGCCATCAACGTCCAACGCGAAGTCGGTGGTAACCTCTCTGAAATCCTCGAAACGATCTCCTATACCATCCGCGAACGTGTTCGCATCAAAGGTGAAATTCGGGTTCTAACTTCCCAGGTACGCACATCGGGAACTGTCCTCTCCCTTATCCCCGTCTTCCTGGCGCTGATTCTGTGGTTCATCAACCCTGACTATCTGCTCACCGTCACGGAGAAGGGGATCATTTGTACAGCCATCGAGTTCGGTGTTGTGCTCTTTTTGATTGTACTAGGCTATGCCATTATGATGAAAATCGCGGATATCGAGGTGTAAGATGCTCGTCTGGATTATTGTCGGGCTGGTGTTGGTCATGTTGGCAGTGGGGCTGGCTGTTGTTGGCATGCGCTATGCCCGCCGCGAAGAGATGGAAGACCCCTTGCAGGCGCGCCTGGCCGAATACACCCAACGCGGCGACATCGTTTCTCTCGAAGAAATTGAACTTTCCCAGCCCTTTAGCCAGCGTGTCATCGTCCCGATCATGCAGCGGATCGGCGAAATTTCAGCGCGCTTCACCCCCCAAAGTGTCCTCGAAGAGACCAACCGTAAACTGGAGCTGGCCGGCAACCCCGGTCGCATCGACGCCGCCACTTTCCTTGCCTCCCGCTTTGTGGTGGCCTTTGTATTTGGCGGTTTGCTCTTGTTGGTCGCCTTTCTCTCACCCAATAAATGGCCACTCCTGCGGACCACCATTATCGTTGTACTCTTTACCGTTTTAGGCTTTTTCTTCCCTCAACTCTGGCTACAAAGCCAAATCAACCGCCGGCAAAACGACATCCGCAAAGCCATGCCCGACGCTTTAGACCTGCTCACCATTTGCGTAGAGGCCGGCCTGGGCTTTGAAGCTGCCATGTCCAAAGTCGCTGAAAAATGGGAAAACCACCTCTCCCTGGCCTTTTTACGAGCCATTCGCGAAATTCAGCTGGGCAAATCGCGCCGCGATGCCCTGCGCGACATGGCCGACCGCATTGGCATCCCCGAAATGACCAGTTTTATTGCCGCTGTCATCCAAAGCGAAATGCTGGGCGTTAGCCTGGCCAAAGTCCTCCGCATTCAATCCGAGCAAATGCGGGTGAAAAGGCGCCAACGTGCTGAAGAGCTGGCACATCAGGCCCCCATTAAAATGATTATCCCCATGGCCTTGATTACCTTCCCCGCCATCCTCATCATCCTCCTCACTCCCGCGGGCATTCAAATCATGAAGGCTCTGGGCAATCTTTTCTAAAACGAGCCTGCACGTCACTTTCTGCACCTCGCGGCTGGGCGAGCATGTGTTCTCAACCCATACCTGCACATCATGGCTCACTTTAACTTCTCATACCAGGCTTACCACCTTCTTTGGAACAGCATAGACCTGCTTTTTCCTCCCGTATGTGGCGGCTGTGGGAAGGCCGGTACTCGCTGGTGTGCCGATTGCCAGCAACAGATCAGCCGAATCGAAGGAGAATATTGCCAGACGTGTGGCCAACCCCTCCTTCACGGCGCTTCCTGCCAGACCTGTGAACTGGATCTGCCTCCCTATCGTTTCCTCCGCTCCTGGGCGCTCTTCGAATCTCCACTGCGCGATGCCCTGCACCGCCTCAAGTATCGCCGTGATCTTGGCCTGGGTGATGCCCTGGCGCAGCAAATGCTGGAATTTGTCCAAAGCCTGAATTGGCCAGTGGAAATAATGGTGCCCATCCCCCTCAGCAAAGCCCGTTTGCAAGAACGCGGGTATAATCAAGTTGCATTGATCGCGCGTCCACTGGCACTGGCGTTAGGATTGTCCTATACCCCCTCCGCCCTGGTTCGCTGGCGCAATACCCGCTCCCAGGTTGGCTTGACAAGGGACGAACGGCGTGAAAATGTGCGTGGAGTATTTCGGGGTATGAAAGAAAAAGTGCTGGGCCGCAACGTCTTATTGATGGACGACGTCGCAACAACGGGGGCAACTCTGGCTTCTGCCGCCGAAGCACTACTTTCCGCCGGTGCAAAACAAGTGTACGCGTTGACCGTGGCTCGCGCTTCCCTGGTGGAACGTGAGCGTGTTCGTGACCAACATCCAAACAGGAGGACCTATGTCCAACAAAGTGGAAGTTCAGGCACGTAATCTCAGTATGGGTCAGCGGCTCGAAGAGTATGTGACCAAAAAATCCGAAAAACTCGACCGCTACCTGCCCTCCATTGAAGAAACCAGGGTGGAACTCTCATTCGTCAAATCGGCGCGTAGTGCCACCGATCGCTATGTGGCCCAAATCACCGTGCGCGGCAAAGGCTTTATCCTCCGCACGGAAGAGCGCGCCGATGACATCCGTGCCGCCTTTGATACTTCACTGGATAAAATGCAACGCCAGATTGAACGGTACAAAGGAAAACATTACCATGGCCGCGGCGATGGGCGCTCTGCGGCAGAAGTGGTGCCGCCTGAGCCTTTGTCGATAGAAGAAGAGGAAGAGCTCGAACCCATTATCGCTCGTCGCAAAAAATTTACCCTTTTGCCCATGAACGAAGCCGAAGCCCTTGAGCAAATGAAACTTTTGGGGCATGACAACTTCTTTATTTTTTACAATGCCGATGCCAACAAGATCAATGTCCTTTATCGCCGCCGTGATGGTAGCTATGGCTTGATCGAACCTGAAATCGGCTAACCATCTTGCTTCACCAGATTTCGCTGGCCCAGCAAAGGCTGGGTCAGTTTTTTCGGAGTAAAGAATGACCGTTATAGATTTTGATGATGACCTGACTGAACAATCCCTCGCCGATTCCGGCATGGATGGCCCGGCCATTGAACAGGCAGTGCTGCAAATTTTGCGCGCAGTTGGCGAAAACCCTGAACGCGAGGGCCTGGTGATGACACCTCGTCGCGTGGCTCGCATGTTTACTGAATTACTCGGGGGTTATACTATGGACCCACAGGCGATTGTCAATGGCGCTCTGTTTAATGTCAAATACGATGAGATGGTCATTGTGCGTGACATTGAATTTTACAGCCTGTGTGAACACCACATGTTGCCCTTCATTGGTCGTGCCCACGTTGCCTACATTCCTAACGGAAAAGTGCTTGGCCTGTCGAAGATTCCCCGCATTGTAGATATGTATGCCCGCCGCCTGCAGGTGCAGGAGCGAATGACCCGCCAGATCGCCGATTTCCTGCGCGATTTGCTCCAACCGCAGGGTGTAGCCGTGGTGGTGGAGGCCATGCATCTATGTTCAATGATGCGCGGCGTGAAAAAACACGATGCCCGCATGACCACATCGGCGATGCACGGCGCGTTCCGCGCCAACCTGGCCACTCGCCAGGAATTCCTGGATAACATTTCGCGCGGCGCGGCCCCCTTGCAACTGTGAGTCTAAGCCAGGTCGGGCAAGTGCCGCTTTTGAATCCACGTTTCCATTTGCATTTGCCGCGCCACTTCTTGCAGGACGCCCTTTTGCACCGGGTGTGAAATCTCTGGTAGCAATTCTGCCAGGGGCACCACAACAAAGGCATATCCCCAAAAAGGGATATTGATCGGCTCTCCATCGAAGAGCACAATATCCAGGTCAATGGTGCGAGGCGCATACTTATCTGCGCCTCGCACGCGTCCCAATGCTGCTTCGATTGGACGGATCACCTTTTCCTTCAATTCCGTCGGTGTCGCATACTTGCCCACAAAACAAACGCAGGCGTTCAGAAAATTGGGGCCATCTGAGCCTACTGCCAGAGTTTCCCAAACCGAAGAAATGGCTGTTACCTGCCCGTATTGCTTCAGCCTTTCGATGGCGCGCGGCAGGTAGAATTCTGGCCTGATGTTTGACCCCAGGCTGAGATAAGCCTGATGTTGTTCAACCATGCCGACTGGCCTCGACTTCTACGCCTACCGAGGCAGCGAAGCGTACCGCTCCTGGCTTTTCGACGCGCACGATTGCCTTCTCTACTCCCTTCTCTTGCAAGCAAATTTTGACCAGATCATTTGCCAGCGCCTCCACCGTGAAACGTGCTGCGCTTTCGGCATGGGCCTGGACTTTTTTCGCCAGTGCTCGATAATCTACGCAATCTCTCAAATCGTCGCTCTGCGCGGCGCGGCTGGTATCGGTGAAGACGGTGATGTTGATCAGGATGTCTTGCGGCTTGTCGCGTTCCCAGTCGTTCACGCCAATGATGCCACGTACCAGCAGGTCTTTGATGAAAACTTTGTCCATGTTCTCTCCTAGATCAGATGCCGGCCTCCATCAACGTGGAGAATTTCGCCGGTGATATATGTTGGGCCTGTCAAAAGAAAAAGCAGGGCCTGACTGACTTCGTCTAACTCTCCCCAACGTTGGGCAGGGACGGGCTTGATGATTTGCGGGTTGTCGCCCCCATGTGTAGGGGGCAGGATGGCCCCCAGTGCCAGCCCATTGACGGTGATGCGCGGCGCGAAGGCAACAGCCAGCGAGCGGGTCATGGCGGCCAGCGCGGCTTTGCTGATGGTGTACGGGAAATGATCTGCCCCTGGTCGGAGGGCGCGCCAGTCTAAAATGTTAATGATTCGTCCTGCTTTCCCGTCGCTGAGTGAATCGGCAAAGGCCTGGCTGAGCAGAAAGGGCGCGGTGAGATTAATCGTCAGGTGTCGATTCCAGTCTGCCAGGGCGGTTTCGCCTGGCAAAAGGGGCTCGAAAATTGCCGCATTGTTGATCAACCCCGCCAGCGGACGGTGTAACCCGGCTTTTGAAATCAGTTGTTCGATTTGTTCTGGAACGCTTAAATCAGCCTGGATCAGCCAGGCTTGCCGCCCAAAGGACGCAATTTCTGCGGCAGTGGCCTGGGCTGCTTGCTGCGAGCGTTGATAGTGCAGCAATATGTCGGCGCCGGCCTGCGCACAGGCCAGAGCGAGCGCCTGGCCAATCCGTTGCGCCGCGCCGGTAATGAGAATTTTTTGGCCTGCCAGGGGTTGTTTGCTCATGTTGCCTTCTGCCGCATTTTATCATTACCTGCTTTTTATGGATAAAAATAGCGAAATAAGATTGTAATTATCCAATTATTGACTTGTGATTCTGTTGGTGATAATATCTCAGCAGGGGAGTTCGTGTTCGCGTAAAACTACTTTTTTACAGGAGGCTGATATGACCATTGCTTCGCAGCCGCAAAGGGAAGAAATGGATGTGGAGTTTACCCCAGAGCAACATGACATCTGGAAAACTCTCTATCAGCGGCAATGGCCACAGGTTCAAAAATATGCCTGCCGACAATACCTGGAAGGGGCCTCGATTTTGCGATTGCCTGAAGATCAAATCCCTTCGATCCAATGGTTGAATGAGCGAATCACGCCCCGCACGGGCTGGCGCACGGTGCGCACGAAGGTGCGCTACTCGAATGCGGTTCAGTGGTATCAGCACTTCGCCCGCAAAGAGTTTTTGGTGACGGATTATCTGCGCACGCGCGATGAGCTGGACTTTACCCCAGAACCGGATATGTTTCATGATATTTTCGGCCATCTGCCCTATTTTGTTTTGCCCGAGTATGTGGAAATTCAGGAAATGTTTGCTCCGGCGTTTCACCGCGCCAAAACAGACGAAGAGCGGGAAAACGTCAAACGACTGGCTTGGTTTAGCACCGAGTTTGGCCTGATTCGCGAAAATGGCGAGATGAAGGTCTTTGGCACTGGCCTGATTTCCTCCAAGGGCGAGATGGAGCACGTGATGGCTGGTAACACGCCGGTGATGCCTTTCAAGGTCGAAACCATTGTCAATTTTGATAAGGCGATCTGGAGCTACAACAATCAGTTGTTTGTCTTTGAATCGCTGGCCGATTTGAAGCAGGAATTGGCGCGGTATTTCGATAGCCTGTAAGTTTCCTCTTCTTATTCTGACAATGGCGTAGCGCGGCCAGCCGCAGCCAAAGGGACTACAGCACCTTTGCGCTCTGGATAGATTCGTAGGACAAGCTTTTGGCACAGGCGCCCCCAGCTATGGTGGGCGAGGTGAATCCCCATTCAGGGACGATGTGTCGCAGTACAGCGGAAATATTTTTCGGATTAGGGTGAGGGCGGGAGTCCCTCATGGGGTGGATTGGCGATAGATGCCGCCGATCTTTTTTCGTATAACCACAAAGAGATTGCCAGCCCTAGCCAGGCGAGGATTTGTTCCAGGCGCAAGCCGCCCAGGATCAGCACGCTATCGCCGCGAAAGGCGCCCAGGAAAAGCTGCCAGCCAGCTGTCCACGCGGCGAAGACAAGGAAGAGCCGCCCGGGGTGTGGATCGGCTTTTCGGCGCCAGACCAGGCCGAAAGTCAGGAGCGAGGCGAGGGCCTGATAAATTTGGGTGGGGTGGCGTGGCGCGTTCCACAGATCAATCGCCCAGGGTAGATTCGTCGTTTTCCCAAAGCCAGTACCAGCGGCCAGTTGGCTGAGACTCAGGCCAATGGCCAGGGTGGCAAAGAAGGGGGTGAGGGCATCCAGGGTGCGCCATAGTTGCAGTTTTTGACGTTGACCGTAAAGAAGGGCGGTGAGCAAGGCTGCTCCCAGGCCCCCATAGAGATCGAATAAATCCAGGTTGAGGGCAATGAGACTGAGCGGGCTTTTGCTGAAGGCCTCCCAGTGTGCCAGCGCATAGAAGAGACGTCCGCCGATAAGCAGGGCGCCCAGGCTGTAAAAGACGAGGTCTTCCAGCGCGGCGGGATGCACCTGGTGATGGGGAGCGCGTTTTTGGCTGAGACCCAGCCCCAGCCAGGCGGCGATCAGCAGCAAAATGAGATGACGAGGCGGTGCAAAGAGGGAGCGAAAAAGTTCGATCATGGGGTGTTCAGGATGGTTTCAATGCGCGTGCGTAACAGGGCTTCGGACATCGGGCCGCCGATCACCACTTCGCGGATGATGCCGTCGCGGCCAATGAAGTAACTGGAGGGCAGCGAACGCAACTGGTAGGCGCGGCTGACGGCGCCGTTTTCGTCGAGTAAGATGGGAAAGGTGAGGCCATATTGCTCGACGAAGGCAGGGATGGCGGCGGCTGCGTCTTGCACAGTGGAGTTGATTGCCAGTACAAGCAGCCCCTCCTTGCGATATTCTTCGTAGAGTTTTTGCAGGGTGGGCATTTCGGCGCGGCAGGGCGGGCACCAGGTAGCCCACAGGTTCAGGATTACGGCCTGACCGCGCAGTTCGGAAAGGGTGTAGCTTTTCCCATCCAGGCTGTTCAGGGTGAAATCGGGGGCCAGGAAGCCGACCTGCGGGGCAGGGATTTTGCCCGCGGTGGTCGAACCAGTCGGATCGGCGCTCAGGCCAATCCAGGCCAGGCCGGCCAGCAGGAGCAGAAGGTGAAAAATAAGACTTTTGTTGGATTGCATAGACGAATAGTTTCGACTAGACTGATATTGTTCGTCACCCCTATCTTACTATGTTTTTGACCGATTCGATCTACGTTGGCATGGATCCCACTTCAGGCCGCAAGGAGTTTTCCTATGCGGTACTTGACCGCGACTTGCGTCTGGTGGCGTTGGCCGAAGGCGATTTAGAGGAAGTGTTGGTGTTTTTGAGTGAGCAGCAGAGCGTCGTCGTGGCGGTCAATGCGCCGCGCTCGCCTAACCAGGGGGTAGTGCGGCAGAGGCTGGAAAAGCAAGATGCGGCCGATGCGCATTCCCTTCGCGGCGCAGATTTGCGCCTGGCGGAATATGAGTTGCGTCAGCGTGGTATTGCCGTGAGCGGCACCCCGGCGCGCCGCGAACTTTGCCCTGCCTGGATGCAGAGCGGTTTTTTGCTCTACGACTCACTTTCTCAAGCCGGCTTTCTCCCCTTTTTTGCCAGTGAGGCGCCTCGTCGCTGGCTGGAGACGCATCCTCACGCCTGTTTTTGTGTGTTGCTGGAGCAAATGCCGCTGCCGCGCTTGAGCCTGGAGGGGCGTATTCAGCGTCAGTTGATTCTGTATGAGCAGGGCTTGTACATCCCTGACCCGATGGATTTCTTTGAAGAGATCACCCGCTTCAAACTGCTCAAGGGAAAATTGCCGCTGGAGATGATTTATCCTGCCGAAACGCTGGATGTTCTCGTCGCCGCCTATACTGCCTGGCTGGCCGCCCATCACCCCGAAAAGGTCTCTCGCCTGGGCGACCCCGTTGAGGGGGAAATCATCCTGCCAGGAAGGCTAAAAGAAAAATATTAAGGGCAATTTCAGACCTTCTCGCCGCCGAAAAGCCCATCTGATTTTGGTACAATCGGTGAAACCCACGTTGTCAGGAATGATATGAACACCGATCTTACCTCTCGCGCCATCAACACGTTGCGTTTTCTCTCTGCCGATGCAGTTCAACAAGCCAATTCGGGTCACCCCGGACTTCCCATGGGCGCGGCCGCCCTGGCGTTTACCGTGTGGACGCGTCACCTGCGGCACAACCCGCGTAACCCGCGCTGGCCCGGACGGGACCGCTTCATCCTCTCCGGCGGTCATGGCTCCATGCTGCTCTATTCCCTCCTACACCTGACCGGTTATGATCTGCCCCTGGAAGAACTGCAAAACTTCCGTCAATGGGGCAGCCGTACGCCTGGTCACCCTGAATATGGTCTCACCCCCGGCGTGGAAATGACCACTGGCCCGCTGGGGCAGGGCTTTGCCACCGGTGTGGGCATGGCCATCGCCGAAGCCCACCTCGCCGCCACCTTTAACCGCCCCAATCATCCCATCATCGACTCGTACATTTACGCCATTGTCACCGATGGCGATTTGATGGAGGGCGTTGCCTCCGAGGCTGCCTCCCTGGCGGGACACCTGCAGTTGGGGAAGCTGATTTACCTCTACGATGACAACCGCATTTCCATTGATGGAAGCACCGACCTGGCCTTCACCGAAGACCGGGCCCGGCGCTTTGAAGCCTATGGCTGGCAGGTCTTGCGCGTGGACGATGGCAATGACGTCGCGGCGATTGATGTAGCTATTGAACAGGCCAAGGCCGATCCACGCCCCTCTTTGATTCTCTGCCGCACCATCATTGGCTATGGTGCCCCGACCCGTCAGGGCACCTCAAAGGCGCATGGCGAACCCCTGGGCGAGAGCGAATTGAACGCCGCCAAGCAAGCGCTGGGCTGGCCGTTGGAGCCACGCTTTTATATCCCTGAGGATGTGCTCACGTTTTATCGCCAGGCCGTAGAGCGCGGTGCAGCCCTGGAGGCAGCCTGGCAGGAGCGTCTGGAATCTTACCGGCATACTTACCCTGACCTGGCTGCTGAATTAGAGCGCCGGCTGCGCGGCGAATTGCCGGCTGGCTGGCAGGAGGTCCTGCCGGCCTTCCCCGCCGACGCCAAAGGCATGGCCACCCGGGCGGCATCCGGCAAAGTGCTCAATGCACTGGCGACCTGCCTGCCCGAACTGATCGGCGGCTCTGCCGATCTGACCCCATCCAACAACACTCGTTTTGAGGGGGCCAGCGACTTCCAAAAGGAAAATTACAGCGGGCGTTACCTCCACTTTGGCGTGCGCGAACACGCCATGGGCGCAGCCCTCAACGGCATGGCGCTCTTTGGTGGCCTCATTCCTTATGGGGGCACCTTCCTGGTTTTTTCAGATTACATGCGCCCGGCAATTCGCATTGCGGCGCTTTCGCATATCCCCTCTATTTTTGTCTTCACCCACGATAGCATTGGTCTCGGCGAAGATGGCCCCACTCACCAACCGGTGGAACATCTGGCCAGCCTGCGCGCCATCCCCAACCTGACCGTGATCCGCCCGGCAGATGCCAATGAAACTGCCCAGGCCTGGCGCGTTGCCCTTGAAAACCGCCATGGCCCCACCGCGCTGGCGCTCACCCGTCAGCCAGTGCCCACCCTGGAAGCCACCGCCCAGGCCCAGGTCTGGCGGGGAGCGTACGTATTGCGCGACTTCGGCGCGCCGATTCAAGTCGTCCTCATGGCTTCAGGCTCAGAGGTGGCTCTGGTTTACACCGCGGCCGAACGCCTGGCAGCGGAAGGTGTGCGGGCGCGCGTGGTTTCCTTCCCCTCCTGGGAACTGTTCGAGCAACAAGAGACAGCCTACCGTCAAAGCGTGTTGCCAGCTGATGTGCGGGCGAGGGTCGCCGTCGAGGCCGGCGTTGGCCAGGGGTGGGAGCGTTACGTTGGCCTGGATGGTCGTATTCTTTCCCTGGAACGCTTCGGCGCTTCGGCGCCTTATCAGGTGCTTTATCAAAAATTCGGCTTCACTGTAGAAAAGATTATTGCCCTGGTACGGGAGGTACTATGAAAATCGCCATTGCCTGTGATCACGGCGGATTCCCGCTGAAAGCCACCATCCTGGAAGCAGTGCGCCAGGCCGGCCATGAACCCCTGGACCTGGGCACCCACTCCAGCGCCAGCGTGGACTACCCCGATTACGCCGAAAAACTCGGCCACACCATCCAAAACGGCGAGGCCCAGCGCGGCATCCTGCTGTGCGGATCGGGCATTGGCGCCTGCATTGCCGCCAATAAAATGAAAGGCATCTACGCCGGCGTTTGCCACGATACCTACTCCGCCCACCAGGGCGTTGAACACGATGACATGAACGTCCTGTGTTTGGGAGCACGCATCATCGGCCCCGAACTGGCGCGCGAAATCGTCCTGGCCTTCCTCTCTGCCCGTTTCGTAGGCAATGACCCCGGCCAGGAACGCCATGCCAGAAGAGTCCAGAAAGTCAGAAAACTAGAAGGTTGATCTTATGAACCCCATCCAGCAGATTACCGCCCTCGGCCAATCCCTTTGGTACGATAACATTCAGCGGCGCCTGCTCGAAAACGGCGAACTCAAAGCCATGATCGAGCGCGGCGAAATTCGCGGCGTCACCTCCAACCCCACCATCTTCCACAACGCCATTGCCAAAACGCACGATTACGACCCTGCCCTCCTCCCTCTCGCCTGGGCGGGCTGGAACGCCGAAGACATCTTCTGGCAGCTAGCCATTGAAGATATTCGCCAGGCCTGTCAGCTCTTCCAACCCCTGTACGAAGAAACCAACGGCGAAGATGGCTACGTCAGCCTGGAAGTCAACCCCCACCTGGCCTACGACACCGAAGGCACCATCACCCAGGCTCGCCTGCTCTGGCAGCGCGTGGCGCGTCCCAACCTGATGATCAAAGTCCCTGCCACGCCGCAAGGAATCCCGGCCATTCGCCGCCTCATTGCCGAGGGCCTCAACATCAACGTCACCCTCATCTTTTCCCTCGAACGCTACCGTCAGGTCATGGAAGCCTACCTGGCAGGCCTGGAAGATCGCCTCAACACTGGCGCCGACTCCCTCCCCGCCTCCGTGGCCTCCTTCTTCGTCTCGCGGCTCGACACCAAAATAGATGCCCGCCTCCCCGCCGAATCGCCCCTGCGCGGCAAAGCGGCCATCGCCAACGCCAAACTCGCCTACGACCTCTTCCGCCAGACCTTCCAGGGCGAGCGCTGGCAGCGCCTGCAAGCCGCCGGCGCCCGGCCGCAACGCCCCCTGTGGGCCTCTACCAGCACCAAAAACCCCGCCTACCCCGATACCCTCTACGTGGACAACCTCATCGGCCCCCAAACCGTCAACACCGTCCCACCGCAAACCCTGGAAGCCTTCCGTGACCATGGCCAGGCCGCTTTCACCCTCACTGCCGGCCTCGAACAAGCCCGTCAGGCGCTCGCCGAACTCGAATCCCTGGGCATCTCCCTGGCGCAAGTTACTCAGGAACTGGAAGATGAAGGGGTGCAGGCCTTTGCCGATGCCTTCGATGCCTTACTCCAAACCCTGGAAGAACGCCGCTCCGCGGCCGCCTCGCAAACCGGACCCCTGGCGGGCGCGGCCTCCAGGCGCGTTTCCTCCCTTCAAGCCGATTCCTTCCCCGCCCGCCTTTGGGCGCATGACCCCACCCTGTGGACAGCCGACCCCGCCGGTCAGGCGGAAATCCGCATCCGCCTGGGCTGGCTCGACCTGCCGGAGACCTCTCGCGCCGCCCTCCCTGAAATCCAGGCTTTCGCGGCCGAGATCCAACGCGCCGGCTTTCGGAAAGCGCTCGTCCTCGGCATGGGCGGTTCCTCCCTCACCCCCGAAGTCCTTTCGCTCATTTTCTCTCCTTTTGCCGCTGAGGGAGGGATAAAAGTCGGCATCCTGGATTCAACCGACCCCCTCCAGGTGCTCGCCACAGCCCAAGACTTTCCCCCCGAAGAGACACTCTACGTCGTCGCCAGCAAATCGGGTGGCACGGCCGAAGTCACCGCCGCCTTCAACTACTTTTGGGCGCGCAGCGGCGGCGACGGCACACACTTTGCAGCCATTACCGATCCCGGCACCTCGCTGGAGGCGCTGGCTCGCGAACGCAACTTCCGCAAAATTTTCCTGGCCGACCCATACGTTGGAGGACGCTACTCGGCGCTGACCCACTTTGGCCTGGTCGCTGCCGCCTTACTCGGCATCGACCTGCCGCGCTTCCTCGCTCGCGCTGCCTGGATGCAGGCCCAATCGGCTCCGCAGGTGATCGCCGCCCGCAACCCTGGCCTGGTGCTGGGCGCCATTTTGGGCGAATCTGCCCTGCAGGGCCGCGACAAGCTGACCATCCTGAGCGACCCGCTGCTGGCCCCCTTCGGCTCGTGGATCGAGCAAATCATCGCCGAATCCAGCGGCAAACAGGGGCGGGGAATCATCCCTGTTGATGGCGAGCCGCTGGCCGACCCCGCCGCTTATGGCGCTGACCGCATTTTCGTCTATCTGAAACATTCTGGCGAACTGGAAGAGGCCGGGCGAGCACTGCGCCAGGCAGGCTTCCCGGTGCTGGAATTTTCCATCCCTGATCCCTACGACCTGGCGGCGGAGTTCTATCGCTGGGAGATGGCCACCGCGGTGGCCTGCACCATCTTGGGCGTCAATGCCTTTGATCAGCCGGATGTGCAAGAGGCCAAAGAACGCACCCGAGCTGGCATTGCCGATTATCTGCGTCAGGGACGCCTGCCAGAGCGCGACCTGGTGAAAGCGGCTGAGGCTGCCCCCGCCCTGGAAGCATTGCTGGCCCAGGCACGCCCCGGCGACTACTTTGCCATCAACGCCTATCTGCCGCGCACGCCTGAGGCCATCGCCGTCTTGACGCACTTGCGTCAGGTGTTGCGTGCTCGCACAGCCTGCGCTACCACGCTGGGCTTTGGCCCGCGCTTTCAGCACAGCACCGGTCAGCTGCATAAGGGCGGCCCGAATACGGGCCTGTTCATCCAATTTGTTTACGATGCTGCTCAGGATGTCGAAATTCCCACCCAGGGTCTGACCTTCGGCGTTTTGCAGCGTGCCCAGGCGCTTGGCGATTACGAAGCCCTGCGCGCCGCGGGGCGACGTGTGGTGCGCGTGCACCTGAGCGCCAATTGGGCGGCCGAAATCCAGAAACTGACGGAGACTCTCTCCGCTTGAGTATGACGATTACCCCCCTTTCTCGCCGCGATTTTTTGAAATTCGGCGGCTATACGTTCCTTGCCGGTCTGTTGACCGCTTCGGGCGGCCTGGGTTACGCTACCCAAATCGAGCCAGCCTGGTTGGAGATCGTCCGCCTGCGCTTGAAGTTGCCGCGCCTGGCCGCCGAATTTTCTGGCCTGCGTCTGGCCCAAATCAGCGACATTCACATGGGCGGCTGGATGAACGCCGAGCACTTCGCTCAAGTGGTGGAGGCGGTACTGGCCGAAGCGCCCGATGTCATTGCCCTCACCGGCGATTATCTGCTTGGCTATGGCTGGGATGAGACCCATCAACAGGCCCTGGAGGCGCTTGCGCCCATGCTCAAGACCCTGGCCGATTCAACCCTGACTCTGGCGGTGATGGGCAATCATGATCACTGGTCCGACGTGCAGAAAATTCGGGCGATGCTGGCTAACGTGGGCATTTTGGAGCTGGCCAATTCCGTTTTTACGTTGCAACAGGGGGCGGCTCGCTTGCACATCGGCGGCGTGGACGATGTCTATGAAGGCCAGGATCGTCTGCAGGACGTGCTACATCAATTGCCAGCGCAGGGCGCGGCGATTTTGCTTTGCCATGAACCGGATTTTGCCGATACGGCTGCCGCTTCTGCCCGTTTTGACCTGCAAATTTCGGGGCATTCCCATGGTGGGCAGATCGTTGTTCCATTTTTTGGTCCTCTTCACACCCCTAAATTCGCCGAGAAATATCCGCTTGGTCTGTATCAGGTAGCTGGGATGTTTCAATACACCAATCGTGGCGTGGGCATGGCGCGCCTGCCCATCCGCTTCAATTGCCGGCCCGAGGTGACCATTTTTACCCTCGAAGCAGAGAACCTTTAGGAGTACTATCTTTGCACTTTATTCGGGCGAATTTTCAGATGGGTTTTATCTCGAATTGCTGTAAAGTTAGCCTAACTTTTATGCAATTGGCGGACAAAGTGTAACCCAACCGCTGAAAATTTTCACTTTCGAAGCGTTTTTCATTAAATCGCTTCTGATGGCACAAAGCTTAGGTTAGGTTAAACGTGCAAACACAGTGAGGAGATGAGTGATGAACACCCTGGCAAGTGGAAAGTGCGTAGCCTGTCGCGGCGATGAACCGCCGCTTTCTGCCGAACAAATCGCTGCCCTGCAACCGCAAATCCCGCAGTGGCGGTTGGTTGAAAAAGATGGCATCCCCCGCCTGGAGCGTGTTTTCAAGTTCAAAAACTTCATTGAAGCCGTTGCGTTTACCAATAAAGTGGCCCTGATTGCCGAAAAAGAAGATCATCACCCCCTGCTCATCCTGGAGTGGGGGCGTGTCACCGTACAATGGTGGACGCACAAAATTAAGGGCCTGCACATGAACGATTTCATCATGGCGGCCCGAACTGACCTGCTCTAACGAAACAAATCCTGTTCTTTGGGGCGTAGCAACTCTTTGAACGAGCTCTCGCGTAAGGGGTAGGGGAAACCGCGCACGTGGACGGCCGGGGTGCCCTCGGCGGCCTGTCCCATCATCAGCGATGCCGCCGCGGCCAGCTCATCGGCTACGCCGACGATGGTGATCTTCAATTCCTGTCCAAAGAGATCCGTCCAACCGCGTTCATCCACCAGCGCAGGCAGGCCACTCAACCCAATGGCCATGCCCACTGTGCCAATGCGCCAGGCGCGGCCGTGTGAATCGATAATCATGACCCCCAAACGCTTACCGCTGCTGCCTTCCAGGCCGCGGCGGATTTCCGCCGCGGAGCGCTCCGGGTCGCTGGGCAACAACAGCACGGCCTCCCCCTCCGGGCCGGCAACGTTGGAGTGGTCAATGCCGGCGTTGGCGCAAACAAATCCCAGGCGATGCTCTACAATCACGGTGCCGGGGCGCACGCGCAAAATCTCGCGGCTCTCTTGCAAAATCAGTTCGCACAGGCGCGGGTCTTTTTCGCTGCGCCGTGCCAGTTCCTGCGCCGCGCTGGAGGGGGTGATGGTGTTCAGGGACACCTGCCGCCCCTCCGCCTTGCTGACGATCTTCGATGTGATCACCAGCACATCGCCGTCTTGCAGCGAGATGCCCATTTGGGTCAGCGCGGCCAATAAAATATCCGGCAACGAATCGCCGGATTGAATCAGAGGAATGCCTTGCAGGGGGGTGATGGTCAACGGTTGCACAAGGATGTTTCCTGGCGTTTAATCTGTTTGCGGGCGTTTGACGCCGGTGATTTTGATGCCGGCGTGGGTGCTGCCATATTTTTTGTTGATGCCGATCAAAATGCTGGTGAGGCCCTCGACCACGACTGAATTTTCAATCGGCCCGGCGTCCCAGCCGACCAAACCGGCGGCTTCCACCATCTTCAGCGCAGCGGCGCGGACCTCGGGGCTGGTTCCCGCGACCAGGACGTCGCACTCCACCGCTTCATCTCCCAGCAAATGTTCGTGTGAAATGTTTTGGAAAGCAGCCGCCACCTGCACGTTTTCGCCCAAAATTTCATGCGCTTCCTGGGCGGCCGAGCCGGCCGGGGGCATTTGCACTTTGGTCACTTTGGGCGGCACCAGTGGCACGGTGACATCAATCAACATTTTGCCTTGCAAGGCCTCTTTGACCGATTCGAGAGTGGCGCGATGGGCTGAATAGGGGACGGTGAGCACGGCGATGTCGGCTTTTTGGGCAGCGGAAAGGTTGTCCATGCCCTGGATCAGGGCGTTGCCGCCCAGCATGTCGGTCAATTCGCGAGCGGTGGCTTCGGCTTTTTCCGGGGTGCGCGAGCCGATCAGTACGCGGTAACCGGCTTTGGCCCAGCGGTAGGCCAGGCCTTTGCCTTCTTTGCCGGTGCCGCCCAAAATGGCAATGGTGAGGAGGATGGAGCGATCTTCTGTCATCGAATACCTTTCATCAATTGAAGTCTTAGGTAGATGTGATGCGGGCTGGAAAGCCCGTCAGGACAGACCATACCAGATCCGAATTTTTGGTAACTGTCTACTCTCTCTCTCACCCTGGACGCTCTTTGTGTGGGGGTGAGGGCGGGATTCACAGCTTTTCTTCGTAGCGTTTCCACACTTTGGCTGCCAGGTGCCGTGCCTGAGCGGCGATTTCGGCCTCATCCAGGGTGAGCAACTGACGATTTTTCATCAGCACTTTGCCGCCAACAAGGGTGGTGGTGACCATGCTTTGCTGGAAGCCAAAGAGAATGTGCCAGGGCAGGTTTTCGGGGGTGAATGGTGTGGGGGGGTAATATTCGACGAAAATCAAGTCGGCGAAGGCGTTGGGGGTGATTTCACCCAGCGGGGCGGCCGGGAAGAAGGTGTTGGCCAGGGCAGCGTTATTGTAGATGGCCATTTGGGCCACGTCGTAGCCGTTCATGCGGCGCGGATCGCGGTGCCACACTTTGTGGACGAGGTAGGCGGCCTTCCATTCCTCCCACATGGCGTTGGAGAAGCCGTCGTTGCCCAGGCAGACGCGCACGCCCATACGCATCAGCGATTCGACCGGGGCGACTCCCACGGCGTTGTTCATGTTCGAGCGAGGCTGGTGGGTGACCCAGGTGTTGCTTTCGGCCAGCAGTTCGATCTCACGCGCATCTACGTGTACGCAGTGGGCGGTGATGCTGCGTGGGCCAAGGATGCCGTGCTTGTGCAAGCGGTCAATCACGCGCAGGCCGGATTTTTGCAGGCTGTCCCATTCGTCGGCGTCGGATTCGGCGGCGTGGATGTGGAATCCGCTCTCGGCAGGGGCCGATTGGCGGCACAACGCCAGGGTGGAATCTGAAAGCGTGAGGCTGGCGTGCAGGCCAAAGGTCCCGGCGAGAAGCGGGCTTTTGGGTTTGCGCAAGAAGCGCAGGTTTTCGTTGATTCCGGCTTTCATTTTTTCGGGGCCATCCCGATCGGTCACTTCATAGCAAAGAACGGCGCGCACGCCGGCCTGTTCGACGGCCTCGGCGATGATGTCGAGTGAGCCGTCAATGGCGTTAGGGGAGGCGTGGTGGTCAATGAGGGTGGTGGTGCCGTGTTTGATGGCATCTACCAGGCAAAGCAGGGCGGAGTAACGGATGTCTTCTTCCTGAAGGGATTTGTCGAGCGGCCACCACAGTTTGCCGAGGATTTCGGGGAAGTCTTTGGGGGCGGAGCCAGGGATGGCCATGCCGCGGGCAAATGCGCCGTAGAAATGGGTGTGGGCGCAGATGTTGCCGGGCATGACGATTTGACCGGCAGCGTCCAGTTTTTCTTCTTGCGGGTGGCGGGCGGTGAGTTCGTTGGTTGGGCCGATTTCGGCGATGCGATCGCCTCGAATGTAGAGGGCATGATCGCTCAGGATGCGGTTGGGGTTGCCCCAGGTGATCAGGGTGGCGTTTGTGATTAACATTTCAGGAAAATCCGTATTGGCTGGGATGGGAGAGTTTGACGCCAGAGGCGCCGATTTCCCACAGGGTCAGGAAGGCCATTTCGCGCAATTTGGGGTCTTCGGTGTACATCGTTTCGTAGAGGGCGCGGATGACGCCATCGCTGGGGGTGTATTTCAGGTAGGGCAAGGCGGCGAGTTTTTCTTCTTCACTGCCTTTTTTGAGGGCCGTGATGAGAATGTCCGTGGCGGGGGCGCCGGGGGAGATTCCCACGCCCTGTTTGCCAGCAAAGGCGATCAGCCAGGGCGTTTCGGATGGGGCTGTGAGCGGGCGAGGCGCGGCCGCGGCAGGGTGAGATTTGTTTTCCAGGGCTTCGCTGGCGGCATTGCGCACCACCCATTGATCGTCTTCGATCTGCATTTTTTGGAGGATCTCGCTGGCCCAGGGTTCTTCGACGCGGCGCAGGCCATAGACAACGGCGCGACGGACGAGGATGTCGTCCAGGGTGGTGCCATCTCGGAGCATGGCGTAGCCTTCGGCCGGGTCGTTGGCCAGGGCCTCGGCGGCGGCCCGGCGCAGTTCTTCATTGCCATTGAGCAGGATGTGCCCGACGACTTCCAGGGCTTCGGTGGTGCCAATGGCAACCAGGGCCAGGCAGGCAGCACGTTGGGCTGAAAGGCTGGGCGCGGTGATGATTTTGGTGAGCGAGGGGATGGCTTTGGCATCTTGCAAGGCGCCGCTGCCCAGCGCGCAGAGTTGTACCAGCTCAAACGAGAGGGAATTGAGCAGCTGCCGGAAGAGGGTCGGAACGCCGGGGTCGTTGCTCAGGGCAAAAGCTGCCATAGCCTGACCGCGTAGGGCCAACGGCAGGCCATCGCTTTGCAGGAGTTTGAGCAAAGCGGCCATTACTTTGGTCCGCCAGGGAGCCTCGCGGCGGCTGTCGCGTAACCAGCGTGCCGCGGTCAGTAACGGGCGGTGCATGGGGAGGCGTGACCATTCCAGCATCTTTTCGACGATGGGGGTGGCGTCGCCATACACGGCCAGGTAGTGCAAGCTCAGGGTTTTGCCGATCCAGTCGGGTTGTTCGAGCAAGGTGGAAGGATCATTCCCGCTCAGGGCGCGGCCGGCCAGGTAGCCCAGAAACACAGGGTGCAGAAAGCGCATCTTGTTGTGCGGCTGCGAGAGCAGCAGGCCGCTGTTGCTCATTTTTCCTATCAAGCCGGGGGTGGGAGCGGGAGCCGGTTTTGCTCTGCTCTTTTTGGCCGCGTTGGGCAGGGGGGCTTCAGTGTTGGGAGATTCTTCGGATGCTGGCTCTTCGGCTGGCTCAAAGGTTTTGACCCACTCTCTGGCCTGGCGGGGATCAAATATCGCTTGGGCAGCCAGGACGACCTGCATTGCCAGGATCTCCATGGCCGCAGGGGGGGTGTTGGTGGGCGCCAGGCGACGGATGTGGGTGGCGATGGCCTGGGCGGGCTGAGGGCCGATCAGGTCGCCGGCATAGGCTCCCCATACCTTGAGGGTCAATTCCAGGGGGGTCAGGCCAAAGGCATCCTCGCTGAGCCAGGAATTGAGCAAGAGGGGGTCAACGGGTTCGATGGTGCTTTGCAGCCAGGATTCATTAGCGACAAAGCGATTCCATTGGACGCCCCACTGATGGAGGAAAGTGGCGATCTGGCGTCGATTCCAGGCGGCCAGGGCGAGCGGGGCAAAGCCGGACTGAATGAGGCCATCCACGTATTCGGGCGTACCGGTAGTCACGACGCGCGCCTGCGGATACGCCTTCAAAAGGGCCTGCAAATAAGCGGTGATGACTTCCTGGTCGGCGGGCGGTAGCTCATCAAATCCATCCAGCAACAGCAAGGCGCGGCCATTTTGAAAGGAAGTTTTGGCAAAAGATGCCAGGCGGCCCAATTCTAAGGCCGAAAAATTCGCGGCGATACTGTCCAGGATGGGGTCGAGAACATCTTGTTGGCTTGCCAGGGGCAATTTCAACTCAGCAACGTGGAGCAGAAACGGCACAGCATTGGCCAGTTCGCCCAATTCTGGGCTGCGATTGGCCAGCAGCGATGCCAGGTGTGCCAGGGCGACCGTCTTGCCGCTGCCCGGCCGACCGATAATCACCAGGTTGCTGCCCCCCGCCAGCGCCTGGGGAAGGGTGATGTGGGGCGCATTGTACACCGCGGCCAGCTCGGGCCAGGCAGGCAGGTAAGGCAGGGTTTGGGTGACTGCGTCTTCGCTGGGGAGCGCCTCGTCGGGGATGATGGCGGGGGGTGGTGCCAGCAACCGCGGTTCAATCAAAATTTCTTCCAGCGAAAAGAGTGCAGCGGCCAGATGCATCCCTTGCGCTTTGCGCAGCATGGCGCGGCGCAGATGTTCCTCCACGCCGCTGATGTCTCGTTGCTGTCTGGCCTGGCGTTTTTCCTGCCAGTTCCTTCGGATTTCTTGCCAGAGCGGACGCGCTTTTGCCACCAGCCACCAGAAGAGACTGGCAGTGAAAAAGCCAAGCAGGAAGGAGAAGAGATCGGGGGTGGGCATATTCTGTTAGCCAGCAAAAAGGATGCGCCCGCAGGTGGGACAATGTGCCAGCTGGCTGGTAGAGCGGGCAGCCTGTTGCAAAGCAGCGGTTAGTGTCGCGCCGCAGGCTGCACAGGAGTTATCGCTCACCTGAGCGACGGCTACCCCACGCCGTTGCTGGCGAAGGCTTTCGTAGGTGTTGAGCAGTTCGGCCGTCAGCGCACTGCGCGTGGCCAGACGTTCCGCACTTAATTGTTCCAGTTTCTTTTCCAGAGCGTTTTGTTCAGCCACCAGCTGCTGGAGATGTTCCCCGCGGCGCAGTTGGGTCTCCTCCAGCAACTTTCCAGCCTGTTGCAGCCCTTCTTCGGCCTGTTCGGCTTCGATCATCGCTTCCAGCTCGCGCTCTTCCAGCGTGACCAGGTGGCGTTTGAGTGCCGCCGCCTCGTTTTGTAAATCCTGAAGTTCTTTCGGATTTTTGACCAGACCACTATACAGGCGCGCCTCCGTCTGTTCGATTTTGAGGCGTTGTTCACGGGTGGCTGCCTCGGCCTCGCGCAGGGCGTGTTCTTTCTGGAATTGGACCTGGCGCGCCGCCTCGAAGTTTTCCCTCGCCTGACGAAGCTCCCTGTCATTTTCCAACGTTTGGCGAATAGCATCCAGGCGGGCCTTGATCTGGTCTATTTGCAGATCCACCTGTTGCAAACGGTAGAGGCCGAGGGAGAGACTCATGGGTTAATTATATACGCTCTGCGGCAATTTATGGATTGATGATACGCAGTTTCCCGTAGCGTGACATTTATGTCGCCTGAAAGTACGAGACCCCACCCCTGCCCCGCAACAGGCATGTGACGTGAGCATCGCCAGTCTGCGATTCATGTCGCTCACCCTATCGGGGGGGCGCCTGCGCCAAAGGCGAGATGCTCTTTCGGCAGGCTCAATGCGAGAATCTCGCGCTACGCTGTTGTCAGATTAATTTGTTAATTTGCAAAATCTCGTGCTACTGCGCAAGGTGGGTTTATTGAGTCACGGGCAAGTTAAAGTAGTTGTAAATCGCTTGAGTCAGTTGAATAAAGAGCGGATTGACCTGATCCCAAATGGCCTGGACGGGGTGGTAAGTGTAAATGGCCAGGACGAAATCGCCATTCGTGGTGTACACAATGCCAGCGTCGCTGATGTCGTGGATGATGTCGTTTTGATCGCGGACGAATCCATGTTTGTGGGCCACCACGGTCCCATCCGGGACGCCGGCCTGAATTAGCGAGCCAAATTTGTCCTGGACCATGTAGTTGATCATCACCTGGCAGGCAGCCTGGTTAACTTTGTCCGGGAAGGCCGCTACCAGAGTCCCCCCGCCGTTTTTGGCACATTGGTAAATGTCGGTGAGCAACATGCCAATGTCCGATGGCGTGGTTTGTACGTAGGGATCGGGGTCGGTGAAAACATCGCTGCGAGAATTGGCGGGGGTGACGCGCCCGGCCAGCATGTTCGGGGCGCCGAGGCGGAAGAACCCGCCGATGAAGGTGTTTTTCAGGCCAATGGTTTCCATGTCGCGAGTGACGATCAATGGGCCTTGAATCGGATCCAGTTTTTCCATGATGGCGTCGGTGGCGGCGTTATCCGATTTCTGAAAGACCTCCAGCAGCAGCGCATCGCTTTCCTGATCTACGTTGGCCCCTTTGTTGAGGATGAACGAGACCAGGATGGGAATCTTGATCGTGCTGGAGGCGGTAAAGGCAATATCCGGTTCAACGGGAATTTCTGCGCCCTGGTTGAGGGCAAAATGAATTTCCTGACCGGTTTGCAAATCGGCCATGTACAGGCCAATCAGCCCATCGAAACCGGAGAGGTTGATAATCTGTTTGAGCAGAATTTCCAGGTTCTCTAAAGAGGGACGGATTGGGGTGTTTTCGTTGTAACTGAGCGAAACAATGCGATTGTTTGGAGAACGCAGGGCATCTTCGATGAGTATCACGGCGCGGTCAATGTCTAATGTCCGGCCAGGTTGACCTGGGGAAAAGTTGACACTGCCGGGAATCGGCTGGGCAGGGGTGGGTGGCTCATCGTAGCGCGAGGCGATCTCCGTCTGGAGATAGGAGCGTAGACGCGCCTCCTCAATTGTGGCCCGCAAGGGGATGGAGATGGGAGCGGGGGTGCGATTCCATAAATAGCCCCAAAATCCGCTCCAAAACGATCCGCCTGTCCGTGCCAGATCGGCAGCAGCCAGCATACTTTCCACGTCGGCTTTGAAGCCAATGACCTCCGGATCCACCTGGATGACAGCATCAGCATAATGAATTTCGATCGGAGAAGTGTACACTTCCAGCAAACGCTGCGAGGCCTCGCTGGGCGTCAAGCCGCCAACCGGCACGCCGGCGATGGTCATCCCTGTCGGATAATTGTTTCGCTGGCGGCTATAACTGATCAGCGCAATGATGGTCAGCACCAGGGCGATGCTGACCAAAAAGATCGACATGCCTCGCAACAAGAAAGTCGTGTTACGGTTTCTCACACCGCCTCCAAAATAGTGACATTAATCACCCAAAGAGTATAACACAATCAACTTGGGCACTTGTGCTAGAATAAGGTCTGCTAGCATGTGCTGGCCCCTGCCAGTTTCCTTTTTGTGGCAGGGCAGTTTTCTTCTGGAAGGGACCATATGCTTCGCTCATTTTTTATCTATCTTTCCAAAGCCGCTTGGGCCCAAAACCTGATCACCCGCTGGAAGTTTGCCTGGCGCGCGGCCTCGCGCTTTGTGGCTGGCGAAACCCTGGAAGATGCTTTGGGCGTGGTACAGGAACTCAATCGTCGCGGCATTAATGCCACGCTGGATCACCTGGGTGAGCACACCACCACGCCCGAAGAAGCCCAGGCTGCCACCGATCAAATCCTGGTAACACTGGATGAGCTGGGCAAGTCTGAGTTGCGCGCCAACATTTCCATCAAGCTCACTCAAATTGGCCTGGCGCTCGATGAAAACCTGTGTGCCCAAAACCTGGAGCGTATCCTGGCGCGGGCGAAGCAGAACAACAATTTTATTCGCATTGACATGGAAGACACCCCCTATACCGACAAAACTATTTCGCTGTATTACCAGATGCGCGAGAAGGGCTACAAAAACGTCGGTATGGTAGTTCAGGCTTATCTGTACCGCACCGAAGCGGACGTGCGTCGCTTGTTGGCCGATAAAACCCCCATTCGCCTGGTCAAAGGCGCTTACAAAGAGCCGCCTTCCCTGGCTTTCCCCAAAAAAGCCGATGTGGATGCCAATTTTGACCTCATCACCAAGCTGCTCATTGACGCTTCTGTGGTGGAGGAAAAGACCTCCCGCCTGAGCAAAGATGGCCGCTTCCCCCCCATTCCGGCCATTGCCACCCACGATGAAAAACGCATCCTGTTTGCCAAACAATATGCCAGCAAAGTCGGCTTGCCGCAAAATGGCCTGGAATTTCAGATGCTCTATGGCATCCGCCGCGATTTGCAAGAGAGCCTGGCCAAAGAAGGCTATCCGGTGCGCGTTTACGTTCCCTTTGGCACACACTGGTATCCTTACTTTATGCGCCGGCTGGCCGAGCGCCCTGCCAACGTCTGGTTCTTTATTTCGAACTTCTTCCGCGGCTAGGCGCACTGCCTGATGCCGCTTTCAGACTTCCGAAGTCTTGCAGACTTCGGAAGTCTTTTAACCTAAGCTTTGTGCCATCAAAAGCGATTTCATGAAAAACGCTTCGAAAGTGAAAATTTTCAGCGGATGGGTTACAGGTTGCCTCCATCCGCTTTCGTGGGAGGGATGCAGATGTGCTCTTGTCCCGTCTGGTGCTTCCAACACCCCATCCCCCCGCCCCCTTCCCCGCAGACTGGCGACGCGTACGGCACATGCCTTTTGCGGGGAAGGGGGATGGAGGCTGCGGAGGGCAGGGGTGGGGGCGGGCCGTGAAGATGGCAAGTGCAAAATCTCGTCCCTGAGGTCGTTTTTCATGCTTTGTCCGCCAATTGCACAAAAGTTAGGTTTGTTTTCAGATTCTGTAAATTCCGCCGCAAATCTTGAATTTTTGAAGTGTACCTTCCGTTTTTCTCTGCGCCCTCTGCGCTCTCTGCGGTGATTTCGTTTTTGCAGTGGACTCAGATTTGGAATTGCTGCGTCCGTGAACAAAGGTTTGCCGATTCCCTCAATCCGCATTACAATCGGACTGCAAATGGGTTCACTGAGAATTTTTGATCTGGCGCGACGTTCATCTCGCCTGGTGGTGATAGCATGAATGCCGCGCTACAAATTCTATAGAACCTGCTATTTTTCTGTGGAACTGATGGGCCGCTAGAGACAGCACCACAGGTGGGTTTCTGGCGCTCCCTGAGTTCCGGGGAGGATGCTGTGGCTCTTAATTTTGACGAGCGGGAGATCGAACCCGCAGCAGACCTGGCTCGCAGGTTGGGCTTGCCGTTTACCAGGTTGTCTTTGCTGACGCGTGCGCTCACCCATCGCTCCTATGTCAACGAGCACCCTGAAGTGCTCGAAGATAACGAACGGCTCGAATTTCTAGGCGATGCCGTGCTGGATTTTATCGCCGGAGCGTGGGTTTATCATCGTTTTCCCGAAATGCCTGAAGGCGATTTGACCAAGATGCGCTCGGCGCTGGTGCGCAATGATCGGCTGGCGACTTTTGCCCGCCGTCTGGAGATTGGCCGCGCTCTGCGCCTGGGGCGGGGGGAAATCGCTTCGGGCGGTCGCGCCCGCGACAGTCTGCTTGGATCCGCCTTCGAGGCGATCATCGGTGCGCTTTATCTGGAAGCCGGGATCGGCGCCGTAGAAACCTTTATCCACCCTCTTTTCGAAGAAGCCCGCGATACCATTTTGACCGAAGTGTATGACCCCAAAAGTATGTTCCAGGAATGGGCACAATCGCAAAAATTGGGTACTCCCCATTATCGCACCGTCTCTGCCCACGGCCCTGACCACGCGAAAATCTTCGAGGTGGAAGTGGAAATCGCTGGGCAAATCTATGGGCGGGGAAGCGGCCCCAGCAAGCAAGCCGCCGAACACGCTGCCGCCCAAAATGCCATGGAAAAACTCGGCCTGAAATAAACAACCTGTCGGCACAAACAAGCCTTTATGGAGCCTTTGCTTTATGCCTTTACGACTGAAATCGCTTGAACTCCAGGGATATAAAACCTTTGCCTCGCGCACCCTCTTTGAATTTGCCAGCGGCATCACCGCCATTGTGGGTCCCAACGGCTCTGGCAAGTCGAACATCGCTGATGCCTTGCGCTGGGTGCTGGGCGAACAATCTTATAGCCTGTTGCGCGGCAAAAAGACTGAAGACATGATCTTCGCTGGCTCAGAGCATCGCCCACGGGCCGGCATGGCTCAGGCGACCATTTTGTTCGATAACAGCGAAAACTGGCTGCCAGTAGATTTTTCCGAAGTGGCGCTGGAGCGTCGCGCCTACCGCGATGGTCGCAACGAATACCTGCTCAACGGTCAACACGTGCGTCTGCGCGAAATCAACGAGTTGTTGGCCCAGGCCGGATTGAGCGAACGCACCTATACCATTCTTGGTCAGGGGTTGGTAGATGCCTCCCTGGCGCTCAAAGCCGAAGAACGGCGCCGTCTTTTCGAAGAGGCTGCCGGCGTGGGGTTGTACCGCGCCCGCCGCGAAGAAGCCCTCAAACGTCTGGAGACGACCGAGCGCAACCTGGAACGGGTGCTGGATATTCTGGCCGAACTGGAACCCCGTCTGCGCCACCTGGAGCGACAGGCAAAGCGGGCGCAGGAATATGCCCAGGCCCAGGCCGATCTCAAAGTCATTTTGCGCGAATGGTATGGCTACCACTGGCATCGCGCCCAACGCGACCTGGCCGAGATCCGCGAAACCGTGCGGCAGCAGGAAGCCCGCCTGCGGCAGGCACGTGAGGCTCATCAGCAGGCTCAGGCTGCCTACCTGAGCTTTCGCAGCCGCCTGACCGGCCTGCGCGCCGAGCTCAACGCCTGGCATCGCCAATCGGCAGAGTTACATAATCAGCGCGAAGCGATCAGCCGCCAGCTAGCCGTGCTGGAAGAGCGTCAACGCTCGCTGCTCGCCAGCCAGCAGACCATGCTCGCCGAGCAACAGCGGATCGCCGATGAAATTCAGGTAGCCGGTGAACGCCTGAATGAGGCCAATCAGGAGATGGAGAAGCTCCAGGCAGAATACGAAGAAGCCCAAAGTCAGCTGAGCACTGCCCGGCAATCGCTGCAGCAACGGCAAAACGAACGCGCCGCCCTGGAAAAGCAATTGTCCGCCCTGCGCAGCCAGCTGGATGCCCTCAACCGTCAACGCACCCAAACCCAGGCGCGCCTGGATGAAATCAAAGAGCGCCTGGCGGCTCACGCCCAAAAACAAGAGACCATACAACAAGCCATTGCCAGCGCCGAAACGACGGCGCGCAAAGCCGAAGAGCAGGCCCGCGCCGCCCGCCAACGGCGGGAGCAAGCGGAAGCCGCCCTCCGCCAGGCCGAAAGCGTGCTGGAAGAAAAGAAAAAGGCCCTCACCCGCCTGGAGGCGGAACGCCGCGCCGCCCTGGATGAGCGCGCCGCCCGCCAGGCCGAGTTTTCTCGCCTGCAAGCCCAGCGCGAGGTGCTGGAACAGGCCGAACAATCCCTGGCTGGATATGCCGAGGGCGCCCGCTTCCTGCTCGAGGCAGCCCGCCAATCCCGCCTCAAGGGGGCTCGCGGCGCGCTCAGTTCGGTACTCGAAGTCCCTGCCGAGCTGGAAACGGCCATCACCGCCGCCCTGGGCGATGGGCTGGATGCCGTCTTGCTGGATTCCGACGAGGTGGAAACCGCCTTGCAATTGCTGGAAAACGAAGAAGCGGGGCGGGCTGCGCTGTTACCGCTCGAGGCGCTGAGCGACAGGACACCCTTCTCGCCGCCCAACGACCCCGCTGTGTTGGGTCTGGCTGCCCGGTTAGTGGAAGCTCCAGCCGAATTACGCCGGGCGGTAGATGTTCTGCTGGGACATACCCTCATCGTCCGCGACCGGGGCGCGGCCAAACGCTTGTTGCGGGAATTGCCTCCCCAGGCACGCCTGGTGACTCTACGCGGCGAGGTCTTCCGCGGTGACGGAGTGATCATCGCCGGCAAAACCGCCTCAGCCTCGACCCTGAGCCGGCCGCGCCAAAAACGAGAACTAGACTCCGCCCTGAGCGCTCTGCGCGCCCGCCTGGAGGAAGCCAATCGTCAGGTGGAGCATCTTTCGCAAGCCCTGGCCGCGGCCCAGCGGGATCTGGCCGAGGCCGAGGCACAGCTGCGGCGCGAACGCCAGGGGGTAGATGAAGCCCGAAAGGCGGAGCAGCAGGCTGGGCTGGAGTCTGAGTCGGCGCGGCGACAGCTGGAGTGGCAGAAAAAACAATTGGAACAGATTCGCTCCGAGGCGCAGGAAGCCGTCGCGCTTCGTCAAAAATTGATCCAATCTCAGGCGGAAGCGCAAGAAACAACATCTCAGACTCATGCGCAATTGCGGGCACTTTCGGGAAACATGGCCGAGCTGGCCCTGGACGAATTGCAAGGACAGGTTGCCTACTGGACCACGCGTCTGGCGGTGGCTGAACAAGGCCTGAACGGCGCCCGCGCCACCCGCACGGAACGCGCCAGCCTGCTCAGCACCCTGCAAAAACGCCAGGCCGATCTGGCACAACGATTGGAAAACACTGTGCTTTCGCTGCAACAGCTGGAAAGCGAAAAGATTGCCCTGCATGAGCGCGAGAAATCGCTCCAGGCGCAAATCGAAGAAGTGCGCGCCCAAATTGAGCCAGCCGAAAAAGACCTGGAAAGCGCTGAGCAAGAGGAAGCCCGTTTGCAAGAAGCGGAAGCCCAGGCGCAACGCGCCCTGTCCAGCGCCGAACGGCTCTTTGGACAGGTACAGTTGGATCAAACTCGCCGCCAGGAGGCGTTGGAAGCGCTGCGCCAGAAGATCATGGATGATTTTGGGTTGGTGATGTTTGAGTATGCCGCCGAAGTCTCCGGCCCGGTGCCGCTGCCATTGGATGGGATGGTGGAACAGCTGCCGGTCGTGACCGAGCTGGCTCCCGACCTGGAACAGCAATTAACGCAACAACGGGCGCAACTGCGCCGCATGGGGCCAATCAACCCGGAGGCCCGTCAGGAGTATGAGCGCGAAAGCGAGCGTTACTCCTTCTTGCAGGCTCAGGTGGAAGATTTGCGTAAGGCCGAAGCAGACCTGAAACAGGTGATTGCCGAGCTGGACGAATTGACTCGCCAGGAATTTTCCCGCGTGTTCGACGCTGTAGATCGCGAATTTCGCCAGATTTTCGTGCGTCTGTTCGGCGGCGGGTCGGCGCGGCTGGCTCTGACCGACCCCGATAATCTGGTGGAGACCGGTATCGAAATCGAAGCGCGCCTGCCCGGTCGCCGTGAGCAGGGGTTGGCGCTGCTCTCCGGCGGGGAACGCAGCCTGACAGCCATTGCCCTAGTGTTTGCCCTGCTCAAAGTCTCGCCGACGCCGGTGTGCGTGATGGACGAAGTAGATGCCATGCTGGATGAGGCTAATGTGGGGCGTTTCCGCGATCTGCTGGTGGAATTGAGCAAGGACACACAATTCATCATCATCACCCACAACCGCAACACAGTGCAGGCTGCTGATGTAATCTACGGCATCACCATGGGGCGCGACTCAGCCAGCCAGGTGATCAGCCTGCGGCTGGATCAGGTGACGGACGAGATGCTGGCACGGGGATAACTTGTCAGCCTGACCATTTCGGTCTATACTTCCTGTAGTGGAGTAAATATGTCCGAAATGGAAATCACACTTCAAGCCGCAATCGAACCGTATCTTTCGTTGGGCCGCTCAGGGTTATTGCCAGCCCTGCACGCGGCCCAAAAACTTTCTGGCTATATCTCGGAAGAGGCTGCCAGCCTGATTGCCAAAAGCCTGCATGTGCCCCTGGCCGAAGTGCACGGGGTGATCGAGTTCTATGCCCTTTTCTATAACCGGCCCGTGGGGCAGAAGATCATCCGAATCTGCACTGACCCGGCTTGTGCACTGCGCGGCGCCGAGGAACGACTGGCGGAACTCTGCCGGGAACACGGCCTGGAAGCGGGTCAGACGACCCCGGATGGGACTCTGACCATTGAGGCGAGCCCCTGCCTGGGGCTGTGTGAGCACGCACCGGCGGTCTGGACGATGGACGAGGGGCGCTGGATAGTGGGAGATGGCCAGGAAAGCCTGGACCGTCCACGGTCTATCGTTTACGGTCAGCAACGCTGGATCACTGCCAACTGCGGCAATGGCACGACTTCACTGGCGAAATATGGCGAATATGCCGCGTTGCAAAAAGCGCGCCAGATGTCGCCTGAAGAGGTCATTGCGGAAATCAAAGCCAGTGGCCTGGTAGGACGAGGCGGCGCAGCCTTCCCTACCGGCGTCAAGTGGGAGGGGGCAGCCAGGGCGAGCGGACAACCCAAATACGTCGTCTGCAATGCCGATGAATCCGAGCCAGGGACGTTCAAAGACCGTATCCTGCTGCTGGATGATCCTCATCGCGTCATCGAGGGAATGTGCATCGCCGCCTATGCTATTGGTGCCTCAAAGGGATATATTTACCTGCGCGGGGAGTATCCCTACATCCTGCCGGTGCTAGAAAAGGCGCTGGCGGAGGCCCGAGCCGCCGGCCACCTGAACAAACAGTTTGACATTGAAGTACGCCTGGGCGCCGGGGCTTACATTTGCGGGGAAGAAACTGCCCTGTTTGAATCCATTGAGGGCAAGCGCGGTTTCCCCCGCATCAAGCCACCGTTCCCCACCACTCATGGCCTGTTCGGCAAACCCACAGTCATCAACAACGTGGAGACCTTATGCAACGTGCCCTTGATCATCTCGCAGGGTGCAGTAACCTATCGCCAGATCGGCACAGAAAAATCGCCGGGGCCAAAGCTCTTTTGTGTTTCAGGTGATGTTGCCAGGCCCGGGCTTTATGAAGTTCCCTTTGGAATCACCTTACGCCAATTGCTAGAAATGGCCGGCGGAGTCGTGCAAGAAGGTCACCCTGCTGGCTTGAAAGCAGTGCTCTTCGGCGGTGCAGCGGGAGCATTCGCCACAGCGGAACATTTAGACGTGAAACTGACCTTCGAGGATTTGCGCGCCGCAGGACTTCCGCTCGGCTCGGGGGTGGTAATGGTCTTCCACGAAGGGCGCGACCTGCGTGATGTATTGATGCGACTGGGGCATTTCTTCGCTCACGAGAGCTGCGGCAAATGCTATCCCTGCCAGATGGGCACGCAACGCCAGAAAGAAATCCTGGAGCGCCTGGTAGAGGGACGGATGTTACCGGGCGATCTGGAACGCCTGCAAGATGTCGGCTGGACGATGACGGATGCCTCGCTGTGTGGGTTGGGCCAAACGGCCGCCAGCGCGGTGCTCTCGGCAATCAAGTTATGGCCAGAGATGTTCACGGGATAGAAGGTTGGAGTGGAGCATTTATGGAAATCACATTGACGATGGATGGCAAAGAAATATCCGTTGAGGAAGGCAGCACCTTGCTGGAGGCTGCCCGCCAAAATGGGATGAACATCCCTACCATTTGCTTTCACGAGGCGACCACCGCCAATGGGCTGTGCCGCATGTGTGTCGTGGAGATAGAGGGACAGCGCCTGCTTCAGCCGGCGTGCGTGGTCCAAGCCGCGCCGGGGATGCAAGTCCGCACCCGCAGCGAACGCGTGGAGCGAGCACGGAAAACCATTTTGGAGATGCTGGCTTCGACGCTGGATCTCTCCGATGCCGCTGAAATCCTGCAGATGATGCAAGATTACGGCGCCATACCAGATCGCTTCCCGGAAGCCCAGCGACGTATTGTCGAACTCAAAGACGATAATCCGATGTATGTTCGTGATTACACGAAGTGTCTGTTGTGCTGGCGTTGTGTACAAGTCTGCGCCGAAGACACACAATATACCTATGCCATCAACTTTAGCGGCCGCGGCTATGAAACGCAAATCGGCACCTTCTTCGACCGTCCCATCCCTGAAACAACCTGTGTGTTGTGTGGCCAATGTGTGGGCGTCTGCCCCAGCGGAGCACTAAAGCCGAAGCGCGAGTATCTCCTGGAACAGGGAATGAGTCCCCAGGAAATTTCTGTTTTGAGCACAGGAAAAAAGCGTAAGACGAATCGCCCATAACGCCTTACGAGGCACGTTTCTCGCCCCACGAATTTGGAGGCCCTATGATCAAACCCGATCGAATTGTGACAACTACCTGTCCCTACTGCGGCGTAGGGTGTACGCTGGAATTGCATGTCAAAGATGATTTTATCTATAAGGTCACTTCACCCTTTGATTCTCCCGTCAACCACGGCAATTTGTGTGTGAAAGGGCGCTTTGGGTATGATTTTATCTATCATCCGAAGCGCATAACGAAGCCGATGGTGCGGCGGTACCTTCTTGACGGTGGACAGCAGGCCATAGATCGTAGCATCTTCCCTTCGTTCACGGTCAACGGTCCGGCATCTCACGATTGGGTGGAAACCGATTGGGACACCGCGCTGAATATGGTGGCTGATCATCTCGTCCGCATTTATCAGCGCGATGGTTCGGACGCCATGGCGGTTTATTGCTGCGCCAAAGCCACCAACGAAGACAACTATTTGCTGCAAAAAATGTATCGCGCGCTGTTTCGCACCAACAACGTAGATCATTGCACCCGGCTTTGCCATGCAGGCTCGGTAGTGGCTTTACAACAATCGTTGGGCACTTCAGCCATGAGCAATACGGCCTCTCAGGTATTGCTCAATGATGTCTTCATCGTCACCGGCTCAAACACCAGCGAAAACCATCCGATCATTGCCCTGCAAATGAAAGAAGCCGTTCGCAAGCATGGAGCGAAGATGATTGTGGTGGATCCACGGCGCATTGAGCTGGTGGATTTTGCCGAGTTGTGGCTGCCGCTCAGGCCAGGAACGAACGTGCCTGTGTTCTCTGCCATGGCGCATGTGATCGTCAAGGAGAACCTGGTCAATTGGGACTTTGTCCAGCGGCGGACAGAAAATTTTGAAGAATTTGTCGAGTCCCTGGAAAAGTTCACGCCCGAATACGCTGAAGAAATCTCAGGCGTCCCTGCCGATGACATCCGCAAAGCGGCACGGCTTTATGCGACGGCAAAAAACGCAGCCATCTATTGGGGCATGGGCATTTCGCAACTTTCTCATGGCACGGCTTCGGCGCTGGCCCTGGTGCATCTGGCACTGCTCACCGGCCACATTGGGCGCGAAGGGACTGGCTTGAACCCCCTGCGCGGGCAAAACAACGTGCAAGGCGCCAGCGATATGGGCGCGATGCCCTTCCACTACCCTGGCTATATGCGCGTGGATAATGAGGAAAATGCCCGCAAATGGGAACAGGCCTGGAACATTGAGCCGGGGGGCCTGAGCCGCAAACTGGGTTTGACCACAACCGAGATTCTCAGCCATGCTCACCCTGGCGGGATACGCGCCCTCTACATCATGGGCGAAAACCCAATGATGACCGAACCCAATCTCAACGAGACGCGCCGCCATATGGAACAACTCGAATTTATCGTAGCGCAGGACATCTTCATCAATGAAAGCGGCGCCTACGCCGATGTCTTCTTGCCAGCCACGCCTTTTGCCGAGAAAGAGGGTACCTTCACCAATACCGATCGGCGCGTCCAGCGGGTGCGAGCTGCTCATCCACCCCGTGGGATGTCACGCCCCGATTGGCAAATCATCTGTGACCTGGCAAAGCGCATCGAAGCCCGACTGGGGCGGCCGGCTACCGCCAAATGGGATTATTCCAACCCCGAAGAGGTATTGCGCGAGATGGCCTCCGTCAACACGGATTATGCCGGCATTACGTATGAGCGCATCGAAAAAACCGGGCTGCAATACCCCGTGCCAACCCTTGATCACCCCGGCACACCCACATTATTCATTGATTCCTTCCCACGCGGGCGGGGAAAATTTATCCCACTAGATTACGTACCGGTACGCGAAGAGCCAGACGACGAATACCCATTCATCCTGACCACCGGCCGGGTACTGGAACACTGGCACGGCGGCACACTGACCCGTCACTCGGCGCTGGATGAAGCCTACCCTGAAGCTCGCGTGGAGATCCACCCCGCCGATGCCGAGATTCACGGCATCCGCAACGGCGACCCGGTCAAAGTCCGCAGCCGACGCGGGGAGGTGGTGTTACGCGCTTCGGTGACAGAAAAAACCACGGTAGGCGTGGTCTTCATCCCCTTCCATTTTGCCGAGGCCGCCGCAAATTTGCTGACCAACGATGCCCTCGACCCGCAGGCAAAAATCCCTGAGTTCAAAGCGTGCGCCGTGCAGGTGTTCCCGGCAAGGGAAGCTGATCTGCCCCATCCGGAAGTGGTGTTGCAGCGTGGAAGGTACTAGAGGGGTAAGGGTGGGGCGACTGAAGTCGCCACTACCTTTACAAAGCCGACCTTCGTCGGCTACCACAACAAGAACGCAAGCCCCCCATCCCTTTCAACACCGACCTCCGCGGCCTGGCTCTCCAGGCCGCTTTTATTCCAGCAACGCCTGGGCCTCGCCATGCATCCAATAACGACCGTCACGCTGGAGCAAGGTATCGGCCTCGGCTGGCCCCCAGGTAGCCGGTTCATAAAAGGCAAGGGGCGGCACCTGTTTGCTTTCCCATTCCTTCAAGAGCGGATCGATGAAATTCCAGGCAGCTTCCACCTCGTCGGCACGGGTGAACAGCGAAGCATCGCCCTGGAGAGCATCCAACAACAGGCGCTCATAGGCCTCAGGGATAGCCGTCGGGCCAAAAGCTTCGGCGTAGTGAAATTCCATATCCACCGAGCGGGTTTCGGCCACCGTATCGGGCACTTTGGCCTCGAAGCGGAGATGGATGCCCTCATCTGGTTGCAGGTAAAGCACCAACATGTTGGGGGTCATTTTTACATCGGGGCGCATGTTGAACATGGCCAGCGGTGGCTCTTTGAAGCGGATGATGATCTGGCTTAGTTTCGCGGCCAGTTTTTTACCCGAGCGGAGATAAAACGGCACACCCTGCCAGCGCCAGTTGTTGATGTGCAGGCGCAAGGCAGCAAAAGTAGGCGTATTGGAATCAGGACGAACGCCCGGCTCCTGCCGATAGCCGAGATATTGTCCCAGCACCAGGTTTTCGCTCACTTCTTCACCCCGAATCGGTTGCAGCGAGCTCAGTACTTTGACCTTTTCATTGCGTAACGCATCGGCCTGGAAGGAGGCCGGTGGCTCCATCGCAACCAGCGAGACCAGTTGCAACAGGTGATTCTGGAACATGTCACGCAGCACACCCACGCTATCGTAAAAGCCGGCGCGATGTTCCACGCCTACCTGTTCAGAAACGGTGATCTGGACATGGTCAATATAGTTACGGTTCCACACCGGCTCAAAGATAGTGTTGGCAAAGCGCATCACCAGGATATTTTGAACAGTTTCTTTGCCAAGATAGTGATCAATTCGATAAATCTGTTCTTCCTTCAGCACGCGGTGAACCTGTTGGTTGAGCTGGCGAGCCGAAGCCAGGTCAGTGCCGAAAGGTTTTTCCACCACCACCCGCCGCCAGCCGTTATTTTGCTGAATCATGCCCGTCAGGCCAAGCAAGTCAATGATGTTGGGAAACAAACTGGGGGGAATCGCCATGTAAAACAGGCGGTTGGCCTCACCTCCCTCCAATTGGGTGAGAAACTCTGCCAGTTTTTTAAAATCTGCCAGGTCGGTATAACGGCCTTGTTGATAATGCAAAGAAGGCGCAAATTGCGCCCATTCGGCCTCGTTGAATTGAAAATTGGCAAATTGCCTGGCGCCATCCAAAAGATGCTGACGAAAGGCCTCATCGCTGAACGGTGTATTACCAAAGCCCACAATTTGAAACGGGCGGGGTAGCCGTCCCTTGCGCCACAAATTGAACAACGAGGGAATCAGCTTACGCTGGGTGAGATCACCCGAAGCGCCAAAAATGATCAGGGTAACAGGCAAATTATTCATCACTTTCCTCCCTCCGCTTTACGGACAGCATGACCACCAAACTGATTGCGCATGGCCGCCAGCAGACGGGCAGCATAATTCTCCCGATCGCGGCTGACGAAGCGCATTTGCAAGGCCAGGGTAATGACCGGCGCAGGCACATCCTGGTCAATGGCTTCGGCCACTGTCCAGCGCCCCTCTCCCGAATCGGCCACCCACGGCTCAATCTCGGCGAGAGTGGGATCATCTTGCAAAGCGCGGGCAGTCAAATCCAGCAACCAGGAGCGCACTACCGAGCCAAAACGCCAAATTTCTGCAATTTGCGCCAGGTCCAGCCCAAATTCTTCTTTGGCCTTCATGATGTTGAACCCCTCGGCGAGCGCCTGCATCATGCCATACTCAATGCCATTGTGCACCATTTTGACAAAATGCCCGGCGCCATGCGGACCCACCCGTCCCCAACCACGATCCGCCGCCGGTGCAAGAGATTCGAAAATGGGGCGCATCGCTTCGACGACCTCCGGCCTGCCACCGATCATCAGGCTATAGCCTTCGCTCAGGCCCCAAATTCCGCCACTGGTGCCGCAATCCAAAAAGTCAATTCCCCGTTTGGCAAGAAATTCGGCGCGGCGCAGTGTATCCTTGTAATTGGAATTGCCGCCATCGACAATCACATCACCTGGTTCCAGCAATTCGGCCAGTTTTTGCAAAGTCTCCTCGGTGGGCAAACCCGCAGGCACCATCAGCCAAACCCGCCGTGGCCTGGCAAGCAAACTCACCGCATCTTCAAGCGAATGAGCACCGATAATTCCTTGCTTTTCCGCCTCAGCCACCGTCTCAGCGCTGCGCGCAAAACCAACCACCCGATGCCCACCGTGCACCAGCCGAACGGCCATATTCAGCCCCATCTTCCCCAATCCAATCATTGCCAATTCCATAAAAACCTCCTGAATTAGACAAACTTTGTAGATGATAGTCCGCCTTTCAGACGTTGACAAGAGAGATGGGCTTACTTTGAGAGTTGATATACTTAACGTGAATTCGGGATAAAACCCATCTAAAAATTCGCCCGAATACAGACTGGCCGACTTCCAGCGGCCATGATTGACAGTTAACGACTTATCTCGAACTCAGGTTACCTAATGACATGGCCATCCTCAATCTAACCCACCTTCAAGCGCATCGCCGCCGGACCTTTGGGCTGCCGCCCGCCAAACCAATTGCCACCCCCGCCCAGGCGTTGACCTTCGTGCGTGAGCGCGGTTTTGTTTACTTCTGGCCAATTCGCGGCGTGGACCTGCCCAGCCTATGGGTGGCAGTGGCTGGCGATCGTCCGGTTGCCGCGGCGCACGATGACCCTGGGCACATTACCTGGCGCTGGAAAGACGATGCCCTGGGGAAGAAAATCTGGTACTACGCCAAAGTCCTGCGGCGGAAAGCAACCATCATCTCGTTGGAGATTGTCCCCTATTTTTATGCTCTTTCCGAAAACTACGGCTCACCAGAAGAAGATTACCTGCTGGCTTATGAAGAAGGTCGGTTAACGCAAGCAGCCCGCCAGGTATATGAGGCCTTGCTCAAAGAAGGCCCGCTGAATACCCTTGAGCTACGGCAGGCAGCCCGCCTGGGAAATGCCAAAGAATCCGAATTCAACAAAGCCCTGGAGACGCTCCAGGCTGATTTCAAAATTTTGCCGGTGGGAGTGGACGAGGCCGGTGCCTGGAAATATGCCTTTGTGTACGAAATTGTGCCACGTCACTACCCCGATTTACCCACCCAAGCACGAGAAATTGGCGAAGCCGAAGCGCGGCAAAAACTAGCGGAGTTATACCTCCGCATGGTGGGTGTAGGGCAAGAACGTGATCTGGTAAAACTTTTTGGCTGGCCCCTCGAAATTGCTACACGCACCCTGCAAGGATTGGTCCGCAAAGGGATAGTCCAGGAGAGTGTCACCCGCCCCGATCGTTCCGGACTGTGGTTTGCCTTGCCGCAATTGTGTGAATAGTCGCTTAATGTCCGGCATCCTCTTCGCGCAAAAGGTGCACAGCGTGCTCAAGAGCAGGCAAAACCACTTCTAAATTTTCCAGTGCGCCTTTGGGGCTGCCTGGCAGGTTAATAATCAAAACCCGGCCACGAATCCCGGCCACGGCACGCGAGAGCATGGCATGGGGTGTTTTCGCCAGGCCTGCTGAGCGCATCGCTTCCGCCAGGCCTGGCGCCTCCCGCTCGATGACGGCGCGCGTGGCTTCGGGGGTGACATCGCGCGGAGCAAAACCAGTCCCGCCTGTGGTCAAGATCACATCTACTTCGCCGCTATCGGCCCACTCGGTCAGGACAGCGCGCAGCATCGCTTCGTCGTCAGGGAGAATAGCCTGTCGAGACACGATCCAGCCTCGATCCCGGATGAGATTCGCCAGCGCCGGGCCAGAAGCATCGGCTCGTTCCCCGCGGGCGGAGCGGTCAGAAGCAGTCAGAATCCCAAATCGTATCGTCATACGGTTTTCAGATTCCGTTTCAACACACTGACCAGATCATCGGGCATGTACGGCTTCAGCAAGAAATCATCTGCCCCATGCGCCAGGCAATCTTCTTTCAGATTCAGCCCGGAGGTCATGACTACCCGCACGGGGGCTAAGTCGCGATTTTTACGCAAGTTGTCCAGAATTTGCAATCCATTTTGGCCGGAAAGATGAACATCCAACAAAAGCACATCGGGATGCTCGCGCTGTACTGCGCTGGGAATGTCCTCATCGGCATCCAAAGCGACGACTTGAAAACCCTCCATTTTGAGGAGTGTTTTCAGTAGCGATACCATGGTGATGTCATCTTCCGCCAGTAGCACTTTTGCCATTTGCTTTTCCCGTTTTGTTAGATTTTGTCGTTTGGCGCGCAGGACGTTTACGAGCGGGCTTACTGGAATCCTCCAGGGCGGCTTCCAGCACTTCGTCCACGGTATCCACGAACACAAAATTCATGGATTGGCGGATCTCTTCAGGCACATCATCGAGATCGAGCTGATTACGTCGTGGCAAAATGACGGTTTTCAGGCCATTGCGGTGCGCTGCCAGGACTTTTTCTTTAATCCCGCCCACCGGTAGGACCTGCCCCCGCAGGGTGATCTCGCCCGTCATGCCAAGGTGGGGCTTTACTTTGCGCCCGGAAAGCAGCGAGACCAGGGCCGTGACCATAGTTACCCCTGCGGAGGGGCCATCTTTAGGTTGCGCGCCCGCCGGAATGTGCAGATGTAAGTCGGATTTTTCAAAGAAGTTTTTCTCCAGCCCCAATTGCTCGGCCCGTGAGCGGACATAGGAAAGGGCGGCGCGCGCCGATTCTTGCATCACATTGCCAACCGAGCCGGTAATTTGGAACCCTTTGCCACCCGGCATCTGTGTGGCTTCAATGAAGAGAATTTCACCACCGTAGGGCGTCCAGGCCAGGCCGGGGGCTACCCCCGGGACAGAGACACGCAGAGAGATCTCATCCGGCCCCAGGTAGATAGGGTGTTCCAGGAATTCTTCCACCAGTTCCGGGGTGATCACGAATTGTTGTCCTTTGCCTTCGGCGATGCGGGTGCCCACCTTACGGCAAATGGCGCCAATCTGACGCTCCAGGTTGCGAACGCCGGCTTCGCGCGTGTATTCGCGGATGATTTTTTGCAGCGCTTCATCCGTAAAGCGAATTTCATCTGGGTGCAGGCTGTTTTCGCGAATCTGGCGCGGGATGAGATAGCCGCGGGCAATGGCGATCTTCTCGTTTTCGGTGTAGCCTGAAAGGTAAATGACTTCCATCCGGTCCAGCAATGGGCCGGGGATCGTTTCCAGGGTGTTCGCCGTGGTAATAAAGAACACCTGAGAAAGGTCGAAAGCGACTTCCAGGTAATTATCGCGAAATTCACTGTTTTGCTCTGGGTCAAGCACTTCCAGCAGGGCAGAAGCCGGGTCACCGTGGAAATCGAAGGTGAGCTTATCCACTTCGTCCAGCATGAAGACTGGATTTTTGCTTTCCACGCGGCGCAGGGCCTGTAAAATTCTCCCCGGCATGGCGCCAATGTAAGTGCGCCGATGGCCGCGAATTTCGGCTTCATCGCGCACCCCGCCCAGAGAAATGCGCACAAACTTGCGCCCCATGGCACGGGCGATGGATTGTCCCAGCGAGGTCTTGCCCACGCCAGGCGGGCCAACAAAGCACAAAATCACGCCCTCGCGCTCGCGACGGATCATATCGGTAGCGGCTTCTTTTGGTTCCGCTTTGCGTTCCAGGCGTAGTTTGCGAATGGCCAGGAACTCCAGGATACGCTCTTTTACATCTTCCAGGCCATAGTGATCCTGATCCAAAATCTGGCGCGCATGAGCAATGTCTAAATTGTCTTCCGTGGATTTCGACCAGGGCAAAGAGACCAGCCAATCCAGATAAGTGCGGATCACCCCGTATTCTGCTGCAGCGGTAGGCAGGCGCGCCAGCCGATCCAGCTCACGGCGGGCCTGCTTGTCGGCCTCTTCGGGCATTTTGGCGGCTTCGATTTTCTTTTGAAACTCTTCAACCTCTGCGGCTTGCTCGTCTTTTTCGCCCAATTCGCGCTGAATGGCTTTCAGCTGCTCACGCAGGAAGTATTCGCGCTGCATCTTCTCAATCTCGCCGCGCGCTTCGTTTTGAATCTTCTGCCCAAGTTGCAAGACTTCTGCCTCGCGCACCAGCAAGCCAATCAGTTTTTTGAGTTTAGCAGTTACCGAATCAAGCTCCAGAATCTCCTGCGCGTCGCTCAAATCCATGCGCTGGAAATTGGCGATGGTGTATGCCGTCTGTAACGGGTCTTCGATGGAAGTAATCGAAACGGTCAGTTCCTCAGGGAAGGAGGGAATCATCTGAGTGATCTGCTGGAACTGATCGCGCACATTGCGAGCCAGGGCATCAACTTCAATACCCTGTTCGATCGTTTCCGGGGCAAGGTGAATGCGCGCCTTGAGATACGGCTCTTCGGCCACAAATTCACCCAGGCGGAAGCGTTCCAATCCCTGAACCAACAAGCGGATCGTCCCATCGGGGGCGCGTAACAGGCGATGAACGACGGCGATCGTCCCCACCTGATACAGGTCAGCCGGCCCCGGCGTCTCAAGTTCGGGATTTTTGGCGGCCACCAGGCCAACCAGCTTATCCCCGGCGACGACGTCATCCACCAATTTGATCGAGCGCGGTTGGCCCACCGTCAAAGGCACAGCCGTTTGCGGATAAACGACCACGCCGCGCAAGGGCAAGATCGGCAAAACTTCGGGATACTTTGGGCCTTCGCTCTTTTGGGGATCGTCGGGCAAAGGAGATTCAGGCTCTTTCTCCTTTTTTTGAAAATGAGAAAAGACAGATGGTATGAGAAGTTGCAAGAAGTCCACGTCGTTCTCACCAAGCCATTCGAAGAGATCGTTCAAGTTTGATTGCCAGCGATAGGCAGGCATAGATTATTCAACCTTTATCTGATTGGGTTTTGCTATGGGCAGGGTGACCGTGAGAAAACCATCTTTGTATTCAGCCGTAGCTCGCTCCAGGTCCACCGGCCCCGGCAACCCAACCGCCGTAGCAAATTTTCCAAAGCGGATTTCCATCTGGTGATAGGCGCGGCGTTCTGAGACATCAGGACGCACTCCCTTGATGAGCAAGATGTTGTTCTCAACCGTCACTTCGAAATTGTCTTCTTGCATTCCGGCAATTTCCACGCGAACTACGTAGGCATCCTCCGTCTCGTAAAAATCCGTGGGCGGGCTCCAGATATTGGAGCGCACCTGCCAGGAGATGGTATGCAAAATCTCACGCCGACCTTCGAGCATGGTCGAACCTGGCAGATCTGACTTACGAATGATAGGGGACATAACCTACCTCCAGGCGTTACCGTTAATACAAGCGGGGTTTCGAAGGTATCCGTCACCCTCAGGCTTGTAAAGCAGATTTCGCCGCTTCCAACACCTCAGCATAATTGGGTTCTTCACCCAAGACGGGCATATAAGCGGCATAGACAACTCGATCATTGCGATCGACAACAAAGACAGCGCGGCGCAAAATGCGGCGTTCTTTGATCAAACAACCATATTTTTCGCCGAATTCGGCAGTCATGTGATCGGACAGGGTGATGACCTGATCTACACCTGCCGCCCCGCACCATCTTTTTTGAGCGTACGGCAGATCGGTACTGATGACCAAAATCACAATATCTTTACTGAGGGCAGCGGCTTCTTGATTGAAACGGCGCGTCTCACGATCGCAAGTTTCTGTATCCAGAGAGGGCACCGCAGCGATAATACGCACTTTGCCCCTGGTATCAGCCAGGCCATGAAATACAGACCAATCCTGGGCATGTGCCGTAAATTCGGGGGCAATCTGCCCAACCTGAATATCATCACCAATAACGGTGGCTTCCTTACCACCTACCTTGATGATTCCAAAACGTTCCGCAAGCATCTTGTTCTCTCCAATAAGTATGATACCCCACCTTCCTCCCCCTGAAAACAGTACTTATGGTGGGTAGCGCCCCCGGCGGGATTCGAACCCACAACCTTCTGCTTAGAAGGCAGCTGCTCTGTCCGTTGAGCTACGGGGGCAGGGATGAAGACAGTTACAAAAGTGGCCTGAGACCGCGATACACGCGGGGTCCCGAAAGCGTGCGCAAGATCGTCTCAGCAGGACGCTTCAGCCGTTCGGCCAGCTGTTCGGAATTGAGCGGCGCATTTCCATTGACCAGGAAGACACGAAAGACCGCCTCCACCAGGGCAGTATACTCGTTGACAAAATCTGCTTGCTGAGCACAATGGCTCATCAGCGCATGTTGAATGGCATCTACCGGCCGGACCTCAGCAGTGCGTTCATCTACCCAATCAATCATCTGGCCTTCTTCGACATTGGCCAGGCTTTCCTGGTGTTCAGGGCAAAGCAGCGAACGAAGATACACGTGCCAGTCGCGCTCGTTTTGCTTCCACCAATCAAAGTCAATGTGGAAGGGGGTTTGCAGGGTAGGTTTTAACAGGCTGGGGCGTTTGAGGTCAGTCATCAGGCCTCCTCGTTCAGGCGGTAGTGAAGGTCACCCACATGAATAAACTCGGGACGGCTGGCCAGCAGGGCCAGCAAGGGGGCAGGGGGAACGCGCCGCACCAGATTGATCGCCGCATACAGCTCCTGGGCATGAACATGGCCTTGCGGGTTGAGCTTGGTCAGCTCACGCATGATCCAGAGCACCAGTTCGTCGAAGGGGCGTTTTCGCTCCCAAAGCGGGTCCAACAAGGAATAATCGGGCACATAAATGGCCATGCGATCATTGAACTCGGCCGTGATCGGTTGTTTGAGCATGGCAAAGACCATGCCGCCATCGGTACCCACCATTACGGTGCGAATCCAATCTTTGGTCGCCCGCTGAGTCCTGGCTTCGATAATGACTTCGCCGGGCTGTTTGCTCCGGCGCACTTCCACCAGGCTGCCGGGCATCAGGCCGTGCGATTTGTACCATTCGCCTAATCCATAGACGTAGCCATACGGTCGCACCACCCAGGCGGGGATTTTGGCGCCAGTCTTACCATCTATCAGGGTAAAGCGAACGCGCGGCGATTCGTAAGCCGTCGGGAACAGCGAGCGGGTTCGCGCCGAAAGGGGCAGAGTCCCGGCTCGCAGGTGGGGGTAAATCAGGCTGATGGTCACGGCAGGAGCCGAAGCGGAGGGAGAGGCCGAATCAACGGGACTCAGCTCATCGTCCAGCTGCGATTCGAGGGCGAGCATCTGGGGGGTCAGCAAGCTACGATCGTGGTCGATCGGCTGGTAGCGTAATTGAGGTGGGACTTCCCGCACGCCATCTGGCTCCAGCCGCCGCAAACACCAGAGTACTTCACCAGCCGGCCCAACTTCGTCGAAGCGTTCGTCTTCTTGCAAAGCCAGGTTCAGAGAAAATTCGGCCAGTTTAGGGTTGACTCCGGCGGGCAACTCCACATCTTTGAGCAGTTTCGCTGTGGGCAGGGGTTCCCCGCCAGCCATATCCAGCACTGCCTCGGCCAGGTTCAGGTGGCCAATGTTGACATCAATCAGCAGGGCGCGCGGGAACCAACGGCCAGCGATACGTACCAGGTTCTCATCCTGGAGAAAGGCGGCTTCGATTTTCTTTTCGATCTCATCGCCGTAGGCGCGCACGAGCAAATCAAGATCGAGGTCAGTCTCTTCGTCCTTTTCTTGAGGAGCAGTATTCAAGGGATGGTTCGCTAGCCGGGCAGCGAACTGGCGCTCGCTGCCATCTTCCATGGCAACGGTGATAACGTCAAATTCACCCAGGGCCGGGTTGACTCCGGGGCGAACAGCAGTGACTTTCCCTTTTTTCCAATCCAGGGCAGGGAAAATCAGCGCGTCTCCTGCCTGATACTGCTCTTTCGGGAAATAAACTTTTCCCCCCGCCTGGCGACGTTTTTGTTCTGCTGCGCGCTCGGCGCGTACTCGCTCTTCGATTAGAACAGACACCAGCTCCCGTGCGGTGAGCGGGGTTTCCAATTCAAAAAGATGGTTATGCAGAAATTCAATATCTTGCTTTGTAATCTGGAGTGTTTGCCAGTAGTCCGGTGAAAGGAGAGGGTTGCTTGCCATAATTGCCTTGTTCATAGATGATGGCTGAAATTTCGCCGCGAAATAATTATACCTTACCTGAGAAATAAGAAAGGCCAGTAATTTTAATCGATTCGAGGCTTTCAGGCAGGCAGAAAGCCTAGTCGGATGGATAGGCCCAAAGACCTGATAAAATCGGCCATTATGGTAGAAACAAAAAACAACCGTTCCTCGCTCAAATCTACTGCCCAACAATTCTGGCGCGGCGTTCGTGATGAAGCACCGATTTTATTGGGCGTAATCCCTTTTGGAATGATTTATGGGGTGCTGGCTTTGAGCGCCAATCTGTCTGTCCCACAGGCACAGGCGATGTCGGCCATTGTCTTTGCTGGTTCATCGCAATTTATGGCAGTAAAAATGCTTAAAGACGGTGCGCCGGCTTTGATCATCTTGCTGACAGGTTTTGTGATCAATTTGCGTCATGCGCTTTATAGCGCTACACTGGCTCCCTATATACAATCCTTGCCTGTCCGCTGGAAGGCGTTGCTCTCTTACTTGTTGACGGACGAAGCCTTTGCAGTGACAGTTTTGCACTACCAGCGCGAGGAAAATCCAGCTAGCAGCCATTGGTATTTCCTCGGCGCCGGCGTGGCGCTGTGGACCTCCTGGCAGGTCAGCACGGCGATCGGCATTTTCATTGGCGCCAGCATGCCAGATTCGTGGGGGCTGGATTTTACCTTACCTTTGACCTTCATCGCCCTGGTTGTGCCTGCTCTGAAAGATCGCGCTGCAATCCTTACCGCTATCGTGGCCAGTTTATTGGCCCTGGCACTGGTCGGTTTGCCCTATAAATTAGGCCTCTTATGTTCCGCGCTGATAGCCATCGCCGCTGGTATGTGGATGGAGAAGCACTCATGAAAATCTGGTTTGTGATGCTGGCCCTGGGGTTGGCAACCTTTCTAACGCGTTTTTCCTTTATCGCTTTGCTGGGAAAATTCCATCTCCCGGCGGATTTTCGCCGCGCCCTGCGTTTTGTGCCAGTCGCAGTTTTGAGCGCCATCATTGCCCCCGAACTGGGTCTTCGGGATGGGGCCCTGGCCATCACATGGAACAACCCGCGCCTGGCGGCCGGTATTGTCGCTACCCTGGTGGCTTACTTCACCAAAAACGTGATTCTCACCATCCTGGTTGGGATGGTGACATTTTGGCTTTTGCTTTCCTTTTGATAAGATGAAACATACCCATTCCCAGCAAGGCCCCCAGGTTGTCGAAGAGAAACACATCCAGCAGTGAGGCATGTCGCCCGGCCACAAAGGATTGATGAAATTCGTCGCTGAGTGCATACAACACCGTCAAGAGCCAGGCCAGCCATCCCCGCTCTCGTCGAAAGAAGAGCGCGCGCCAGTAAGAAAGCGCCAATAAGCCATAACCAAGCACATGCCCACTTTTCTTGACCAGCGTATCCCACAACCCAAAGTCAGGCAAATCATCTGAGGGGCGCGCCGAAAACGCAAAAATCAATGCCATCATCACAATGGACGGCCACCATCTTTTAAGATTTTGTACCATTTCTTCCTTCTATTTTTGATGTATTTTGGAGTATTATTATCCAAATAACAGATTTACAAGGAGATGCAATGAAAAAAGAACTGACCACGATCCTGGAAAAGTGGGATTTACTCAAACACCCATTTTATCAGGCCTGGAGCACTGGCACCTTACCGGTATCTGCACTGCGCACGTATGCCAGCGAATACGGTGCTTTCATTGAAGCCCTGCCAGAAGGCTGGCTCACCTTGCAAGATGCTGCCACTGCTGAAGAAGAGCGCGAACATGCTGCCCTCTGGGAGCGCTTCGCGGCTGCGTTGGGAACTCACCTGACCCCGCCTGAGATCAAAGAAACAAGCGAACTGCTGGCTACCTCCCAACGTCTCTTCGCCACACCCACTACCGCCCTGGGGGCCCTCTACGCCTTTGAAGCCCAACAACCGGCAACCGCCGCATCAAAACTGACTGGCCTGAAGCAGCATTACACCTTACCAGTCGATGCTGAACCTTATTTTGAAATTCACGCCGCCAACGAGCACGAATCCGAAAAAATCCTGGCTGCCATCGAGAGCCTGCCCACAGACCAGCAAGAAGTCGCCCAAAAAGCCTGCGAAGAAATGGCACAAGCCTTATGGAACGCCCTGAGCGGCATCTACCGACAAACCTGTCAGGCCTGAAAACCCCATCCAATCCATTCCCCCAACACCCCGGCATTCTTGCTGGGGTGTTCTTCTCGCAACGATTTTCTGCGCTATAATCCGCACACCCATATTGCAGGGAACGTATGCCAAATCACCTGATTCACTCTACCTCCCCCTATCTCCTTCAACACGCCCACAACCCCGTGGACTGGTATCCCTGGGGCGAAGAAGCGCTCGAAAAAGCCCGTCGCGAGGACAAGCCCATTTTCCTCAGCATCGGCTATGCCGCCTGCCACTGGTGTCACGTGATGGAACGCGAATCTTTCATGGACCCTGAAGTGGCTGCCCTGATGAACCAAAACTTTGTCAACATCAAAGTGGATCGCGAAGAGCGCCCCGACCTGGACGCAATCTACATGGCCGCCACCATCGCCATGACCGGAGGCGGAGGCTGGCCGATGTCGGTCTTCCTCACCCCGGACCTGAAGCCTTTTTACGCCGGCACCTACTTCCCCCCCGTGGCGCGCTACAACATGCCATCCTTCAAAGATGTGCTCACTGGCATCGCCCGCGCCTGGCAAGAAGAACGCCAGGAAATCGCCCGCATCAGCAGCAAAGTAACTCAACACCTGCAATCCTCGCTCCAGGCCCGCCCTGGCACCCTTTCACTCACTCCCCAGCACCTCGACGCCCTGGCACAACTCATCCTGGAATCCTACGACTGGGGATATGGCGGCTGGGGCGACGCCCCCAAATTCCCCCAGGCAATGACCATCGAATTTTTGCTGGCACGGGCAACACAAAACAAAAACAGCGATGCTCCCCCGAAAGAACTCAAAGCTGCTCTCCACGCCTTGCAAGCCATGGCGCGCGGCGGAATGTACGATGTCGTCGGCGGTGGCTTCGCCCGCTACAGCACCGACCAGATCTGGCGCGTCCCCCACTTTGAAAAAATGCTCTACGACAACGCCCTGCTGGCACGCGCCTACCTGCACGCCTGGCAGATCACCGGCCAGCCGTTCTACCGCCGCGTCGCCGAAGAAACACTCCAGTTCGTCATCCGTGAGCTGAGTCACCCCGACGGCGGTTTCTACTCCTCTCTCGATGCCGACTCGGAAGGCGAGGAAGGCAAATTCTACGTCTGGACAGCCGCCGAATTGCGCCACATTTTGGGCAACGACTACGAATTCTTTGCCAGTGCCTACGGGATAACCGAACGCGGCAACTGGGAGGGGAAGATCGTCCTTCAACGCGCTCGCGACGACGCTACCCTCGCCGCCCGCTTCTTGCTGGACCCTGAGGCGGTTCCCGTTAAATTAAGCGAGTGCCACTCCCGGCTGCTCGCCGCCCGCTCCCAACGCATCCGCCCCGCCACCGATGACAAGATTCTCACCGCCTGGAATGGCCTGATGCTGACGGCTTTCGCCGAGGCGGCTCGTCTTCTTGTAGAGCCAGATGGCTATTCGGATTTGAATGAGACCTATTATAACGTGGCTATACGCAGTGCCACTTTTCTTTTGCAACACCTGCGCCCCAACGGCCAATTGCGCCGCGCCTGGCGCGCCGGACAGGCTTCTGCCGAAGTCTTCCTCGAAGATTACGCCGCCCTCATCCTGGCTCTGCTCGAACTCTACCAGACCGATTTCAACAATGAGTGGTTTGTCATTGCCCAATCTCTGGCCGAAGAGATGATCGCTCATTTTCAAGACCCGGCTGGCGGATTTTTCGATACCCCCGCAAACAGCACGCTGCTTTTGCGTCCAAAAGATATTCAAGATAATGCTACCCCCTCGGGCAACACGCTGGCTTGCGAAGCCTTGTTCAAACTTGCCGCGCTGACTGATAACGGCACGTATCGTGACCTGGCCGAGAAGGCGCTGAACCTGGCAGCTGAACCGGCTCTGCGCTACCCACTGGCCTATGCGCGCTGGCTTCAGGTGGCAGATTTCGCCCTGGGAAACGGCAAGCAAATCGCCGTCGTGGGTGAAGCGCAGGAGGAAACGTTTGGGCGGATGATCAACAGCATTCGCTCGGCATATCGCCCGCGGGTCGTGGTCGCCGCTTCCTCCTATCCCCCTCCACCTTATGCCCCCGCCCTGCTCATAGATCGCCCTCCGCTCAACAGCCGCCCTACGGCTTACGTTTGCGAGGGTTTTGTATGCAAACAACCAACGACCGATCCGGAAGAACTGGAGAAACTTTTGGAAGAGTGAGGTGCTATGCTGTTTCCACTTGATGATTTCATAAAACTGGGAATGGCGATACTACTTGGCGGCCTGATTGGCGCAGAACGCGAGTTTCGCGACAAGGCCGCGGGCTTCCGCACGATGATTTTTATTACCGTCGGGGCCACGTTGTTCACGATTTTTTCGCTACGAATTGGCAGCGAGATTAATCCAACCCGCATCGCAGCGAACATCGTCAGCGGCATTGGTTTTTTGGGCGCCGGCGCCATCATCCGTGAGGAGGGTAAGATTGCCGGCTTGACCACTGCAGCTACGATTTGGCTGGCAGCCGCCCTGGGGATGGGCATCGGTGCAGGCGAATACGCCACCGCCCTTTTGGCCGCGGCAGTGATTTTGATCATCTTGTGGTTCTTCCCCTCTATTGAGCGCTGGATTGACCAGATTCATCACACGGCAACGTATGAGCTTACTTTTGCGGGCAATGAAGCCAAGATCACACAACTTTATGAGCAGTTTGAAAAGTGCGATCTGACGGTGACCATGCACAAGCGGCAACGCCGCAATGGGACATACACCTGCACCTGGAAGGCCATCGGCAAGCCGAAAGATCATCAAAAGTTGCTGACAATCTTGCTCGCTGATGCTGATTTGTACGAAGTGAAGTATTGATTAAAGTCGCAATAACCCCACAGCGACCGCTTCGCCGGGCAGTCGCTGTGGGGTTTGGCCAATTAAGGATTCCTGGCGTTATTTTTGTTCTTCTTTAGCAGGTTCGTCTTTCTGTTCTTCGCTTTTATCCCCACTCAGGCCTTCGCGAAAAGAGCGAATGCCTTTGCCAATTTCGCCAGCAACCTGCCCAATACGCCCTGGCCCAAAGAGCAACAGGACAATGAGCAGGATAATCAGTAACTCAACACCACTGGGACGCCACATACTTTTCTCCTTTTTCTATTAGGTTTTTGTATACTACCACAGTTGAATTAAAACGACCAGATGAAAATCGGCTTCAGGCATCCCGGCCCCATAAGAGACCTTCCAGGTAACGCCACAAGCGGCGCCCCAGCGAGCGGATGCGCGCCAGGGGGCGATAGCGCTCCGGGTACACCGGTCGGGCAGCCGGCAGGGGACCCGTCCACTCGGCAGTGATGGCACCCCAGGTCAGGCCGGCGCCAAAACCCACCAGAACGATTTTATCGCCGGGCTTGATCTGTCCCTTTTGCACCGCTTCGACGGTCGCGATAGGAATGGATGCCGTGGAAGTGTTGCCGTAGCGTTCCACGTTGACGATGAAGCGTTCCATCGGCATCTTCAAGTTGCGCGCCGCGGCTTCAATGATGCGGTAGTTGGCCTGGTGAGGCACCACCCATTGCACATCATCCAGGGTCCAGCCGGAGGCTTCCACGGCTTCACGCGTGGCCTGCGCCATGACGCGGGTAGCAAAACGATACACCTCGCGACCATCCATGTAAATATAATGTTTGCCCTCACGCACGGTATGTTCACTGGCCGGCTGGCGGCTTCCCCCAGCAGGCAGGCTGAGCAGGTCGCCGCCGGAGCCATCGGAGCGCAAAATGCCACTCCCCACCCCACCAGGCTGTTCGCTGGCCTGCAAGACAAATGCCCCCGCCCCATCGCCAAACAAAATGCAGGTACTGCGATCCTTCCAGTTGACAAAGCGTGAGAGGGTCTCCGTCCCGATGACCAGGGCGCTTTTGATCGCACCACTGCGAATGGCTTGAGCCGCCATGTGCGTGGCATAGATAAATCCAGTGCAGGCAGCCAGCAAATCAAAAGCCCCTGCTTTCGTGGCGCCTAGCTGATCCTGTATCAGACAGGCGGTAGCCGGAAAGATATATTCCGGCGAGGAGGTGGAGCAAATGATCAAGTCCAGGTCAGAAGGACGCAGGCGGGCGACTTCCAATGCCTTGAGCGAAGCCTCCACAGCCAGCGTGGAGGGAAACTGATTTTCGCGGGCAATATGTCGCTCGCGAATTCCGGTACGTTCGCGAATCCAGTCGTCGCTGGTTTCAACGATTTTTTCCAGATCATGATTGGTCAACACAGTTTCGGGAACTGCCATCCCCCAACCGGTAATATGTGCGTACGGCATAGGTCACTCCCAAACGAACAATTCCTGCGCGAGTCAGATCGGCTGCTCAGGATTGCGCCAGACGACTCAAAATGATGGTGGCATTATGACCACCAAAGCCAAACGAATTAGACATTACGTGTTGCGGCGAGGCCGGGCGAGGCACATTCGGCACATAGTCCAGGTCACATTCCGGATCGGGGGTTTCATAGTTAATCGTCGGCGGCAAGATATTCTCCTGCAAAACGCGCGTACAAATGACCGCTTCCAATGCGCCGGAAGCCCCCAGTAAATGGCCGGTCATAGACTTGGTCGAAGAGACAGGGATGTTGTATGCCTGCTCACCAAAGACTGTCTTGATGGCCGCTGTCTCGCTTTTATCATTCAACGGCGTAGAGGTACCGTGAGCATTAATGTAGTGAATATCCTTCACCCCTAAGCCCGCATCCTGCAAAGCCAGTTTCATCGAAAGCGCTGCCCCAGCCCCATTCTCCGCCGGCGCGGAGACATGATAAGCATCGTCCGAGGTGCCATAGCCGCTGAGCTCGCAAAGGATTTCCGCTCCGCGTGCCTGAGCATGTTCCAGCGATTCCAGGATGAGAATTCCGGCTCCTTCCCCCATGACAAAGCCATCCCGGTTCTTGTCAAAGGGGCGAGAGGCCTTCTCGGGGGCGTCATTGCGCGTGGATAAGGCGCCCATGACGTTCATACCGGCCATCGCCACCGAAACAATGGCCGCCTCGCTCCCACCGGCAATCATCACATCGGCCGCGCCACGACGGATCATTTCAGCCGCCTCGCCAATGGCATTGGTACCGCTGGCGCACGCCGTGGCCAACGCCATATTGGGGCCACGCGCTCCCAGATGAATGGCAATCATCCCCGCGGCGCTGTCAGAAATCATCATCGGCACCAAAAAAGGGCTGACTCGTTCCGGGCCGCGCTCGCGAAAAACTTCCACTTGCTCCAGCAAAGTAATAATGCCGCCAATGCCCGTACCGATTAGAATGCCAACCCGGTCGCGATTCGATTCATCAATGGTCAGCCCGGCTTGCGCCAGCGCCTCCAGGGTGGAGGCCAGTGCAAACTGAGTGAAGCGATCCATCTTGCGCGCCTCGCGCGGCCCAAACAAAGCGGCCCCGTCAAAGCCTTTGACCTCGGCAGCGAATTTGGTCTTATGTCGGCTGGCATCGAAATGCGTGATGGGCGCCGCTCCTGATTTCCCGGCCAGAATCGCCTGCCAGGTCTGTTCGGTATTGTTCCCTAACGGACTGACACAACCAACGCCCGTCACAACTACGCGTCTTCTCATAAAGCTGCTCTCCTGAAAAGAATAAAGGACAAGACTGCGCTTGTCCTTTCAGTCTGGCTGTTATAACACAGCACACCAAAAAGCGATGCGAACAGAGATTTACATCAGCTGAAGCAGCTTCCAGATCTGCTGAATATGCAGGCGATCGTGCTCGGCAGCAAAACACATCATCTCCAGCAAATTCGTTGGGCCGAAAATCGAATGTCGCGCCCTTCGCTCCCACTCCGTCGGCGAGAGACCCTTCAAGATCTGTAAAGTCTCTTTACGGGTGGCGATAAATTCGGCCAGCGCGGTTGCCCCATCCTGTTCCAGGTACTTCCGTTCTTCGGCCCACACATCGGTATTGCGGGCAGCGATGAACGGCTCAGTCTCACTTAGAATCGTTTGCAAACGCGGCAAATTGACCTCGCGCTCGGTATCGCGCAGGTGGCACAGGATTTCGGTTAGCGCCCATTCCGCGGGAACCGGCCGCCGGGTCCAGGAAGAAGCGGGAAGCTGAGCAGCCAGGGAGGCGACCACCGCCGGGGCGGCGGTCAGCAATGCCAGGCAAGAAGCGGATGTCTTGAATCGCGGCTCCAGAGATTTGAAATCCACCGTGGCGAGCCATTCCTTGAGATGAGCGAGACTACCACGCCCGTTCGCTGCGGGGTCGGACGATTTAGCCGGGTCGCCGTTAACCCAAAAGGTTGCCAGCCCAAGCCGACTCGCCGGAGCCAGGTCCCGTTCGGCATCATTCCCCACCATCAGCACTGGCCCCTCGGGCCAGCCCAAACGTCCCAGCACTTCGGCGAAATAAGCAGCATGAGATTTGGTGAAGTGAAACGTCTCATACGATGAGACCAGGGCAAAGGGGTATTTCTCTGGGGGCAAGCCAGCAAAGCGCAGACGATGATGGGTGGCCTTGAGCGGGAAGAATGGATCGGTAGCAATAGCCACCCGATAGCCGCGCGAGAAGGCCCATTCCACCAGTTCCACCGCTTCCGGTCGTGGCCGGGTGAGCGTGCCCAGGGTAGGGAAAACCCGATCGTAAAATTCCTCGATGGCGGCTTCTAATGCCTGACGTTCAAGGCCAAGTTTGGGGAAAAACTCAGCATCAAAAACCTGGCGCAACGTAAACGCCGGGTCTTCGGAAGCCATCATCTGGCGCGTGCCGGCCATCAGCGCCGGTAGCATCACTTCCGGAGCGACCAGGCTGCTCAAATGGGAAGCCAACGCCTGAAAATAAGCAGGGATAAAGGCTTCCATGTTCGTATCTAAGAGGGTGTCGTCCAGGTCAAGTAAGAGGGTCAGGGTCATAAGCATCTTCCTGGCAAAGGGCGGTACATCACCTTTGATCGCGCTTTGTTGCAAACACGCTGCTGTTTCACTGCGAGGCGAGCAGAAAGGCCACCAACCGCGCAGCGTGCCTGTGGCAAACAGTCCCCTGATGGGTACAAAGATTGCTTCGCCGCCTTCAACGGCTCGCAATGACACCAAAAACCAGGTTTCTCTTATGCTTGCAACAAAGCATTTTGATCGCGTTATTCAAAAAAGCGCAAGAGAGACTCTTGCGCTATGAATGGACTTCAAATGAAGGTGGCAGGCTATGACATTCCCCGCAACCGATTTGGGGTTCGGCAACTGAACGTTGGGTCTTTTCACAAAAAGCACGCACCTGCACCCGCCGCTGAAAGAGCGCCGTAAGCGGACGGGTTACCGTGGCACGTAATTGCAGGTACTGACAGGCATTGGCCAGCAGAATCGTCGGCACCGGGCAGGTTTTACACAAATCCGCCGACCAGCGCTGAGCAGAGACCTTGAGCAGGCGGCATTCTTCGATGTTTCGGCCGCGGTGATAATCGCCGTAGAAAAATTTACATTCCCTGCCCGCTGGTGTTCTCATGAAATCACACGCGAGTTACGTATTCCCCGGTGCGGGTGTCCACGCGAATCACGTCACCCACCTTGACGAATTGCGGGCATTGCACTTCCAAACCGGTTTCGGTCTTCACTTTTTTGGTGACGCCGGTGGCAGTATCGCCACGGATCGCGGTTTCAGCTTCCACAACTTTGAGATCTACGGAGGTGGGCAATTCAATTGAAAGCGGCTGGCCCTTGTAAAAGGTCAACTTGACTTCCATGCCTTCCTTCAGGTAGAGGGCGTCTTCACCCAGCATCTCGGCGCGCACCGCTGGCTGCTCGAAAGTTTCGTTATCCATGAAGTAATAGAACTCGCCATCGTTGTAGAGATAAGAGACATTGTGGAAGTCAAGCCGGACATCCTGCACGCTCTGCCCCGAGGTGAAAGTACGCTCAATGTTGGCACCGGTGAACATGTTGCGGGCTTTAATGCGAATCGTGGCGTTACCGCGCCCTGCTTTGTTATGGCTGTAATCCAGCACTTTATAGAGCGTGCCATCCAGCTCAAAAGTCACGCCTTTTCTTAAATCATTTACATCAATCATATTTGTCTTTTCCTTACACAGTTGAGATTGTAACCAGGCGCACGGATTATAGCGCAGGATAACTGGCTATGGCAAGGTCTACCAGAAATGGGTAAAATCGAGGGTATGGAAGTGCAAATTGCCGTCGCAAAAATCAACAAATTTGGTTTCTCCGAAAGCGGTGACACGTTGGAGGTCGTCGAAAGGCCCAATGGTGGCATCTCCGTTGTGCTTGCCGATGGACAAACTTCGGGGCGAGGAGCCAAAGCCATCTCGTTGATGGTAGTGCGCAAGGTGATTGGGCTACTGGCCGAGGGCGTCCGCGATGGAGCCGCCGCCCGCGCCGCATCCGATGCCCTCTTCACCGAAAAACAAGGAAAGGTCATCTGTACACTCAATATCCTTTCCGTGGATCTGCACAGCCGCACCATCGTATTGACCCGCAACAACCCCGCCCCCATGTTTCTCTGTTGCGGCGACCGGGTAGACTTCATCACCGCAGAAAGCGTCCCATTGGGAACTTCGCGCAACGTGCGCCCGCTGATCACCGAAATCGCCATCGAGCCGGACCTGATGGCGGTCGTCTTCACCGATGGGCTGGTACACGCCGGGGAGCGACGCGGCCTGCCCATGGACGTTTACGAAGTCCTGCGCGCCATAATCGATGAGCAAGAGCCAACCCCCCAAGAACTGGCCGATTCCCTCCTCGCCCACGCCGTCCGCCTGGACGAAGGTCGTCCGGCAGATGATATCAGCGTCGTGGTCATGAAAGTGATGCGCAACGAAGGCGATGAAGTCCGGCGCATGAACGTGCGACTGCCCATCGCATTCCGGTAAACATGAAAAAACATCCGCTCATTGGCGTCGTTGGCCCCTGTGGTTCGGGCAAATCCACCCTGATCGCTGGCCTGGAGCGCCAGGGGTACGCCTGCCGCCACATCGCTCAGGAACACTCGTATGTGCGCGACATGTGGCAACGCATCAGTCATCCCGACATTTTGATTTTTCTCGACGCCAGTTTCGATGTCTGCACCCAACGGCGCCCCTTGAACTGGACGGAAAAAGACTATCAAGAGCAACAACGCCGTCTGGCACATGCCCGTCAACACGCTCATCTCTATATCCCCACCGACGATCTTTCCCCAGAAGAAGTTTTGCAAAAAGTCCTGGAATATGTAGAACATCGAAACGACACATTCCCTACTCATGCCCTTTCAAAGGGAGTATAATCTCCCCGCGCCAGCCCCGGGCTGGTATTTTTATGGATGGAGTGATTCATGAACCGTAGTCGCAACACCTGGTTGATCATCATCATTTTGCTCCTGGCCTTTTCCCTCTGGGTGGACTTGAGCAAAAACATCACCATCATCAATCCCTTCAATCAAAAAACCCTCCTCAGCCGCAATGTGGACCTGCGCTTAGGCCTGGACCTGCGCGGCGGTCTGCAAGTTTTGCTGGAGGCCGATGTGCCTGCGGAACGGACCGTCACCGCGGAAGAAATCAACAACGCCCGCAACATTCTGGAAAACCGCGCCAATGGCCTGGGCGTGAGCGAAGTGCAAATGCTCACCGCCGGCGATCGGCGCATCGTGGCGGAATTCCCAGGCATCAGCAACCCCGAAGAAGTGGTTGCCTCGCTCAAACAAACCGCCTTGCTGGAATTTGTGGACATGGGGGATAACCCCGCCCCCGAAGGCACGATCATCCAGACCGATTTCGCTCAAACGAGTGAAGGTCAACCGACCGCCACCGAAGCAGCTCCCACTGCCGCCCCCACAGAAGCGACGCCGGCTGCTACCCCCACCGCTGGTGAAACGCCCACAGCCACCCCGGCCCCCACGGTGTATCACACCGTAATGACCGGCGCTGCGCTGCAAACCGCGGTCGTACAACGCTCCAGCACAGGTCAATACGTCGTCGCATTCACCCTCAAACCGGAAGCCACCAAACTCTTTGGAGATTACACCACCGCCAACGTGGGCAAATACCTGGCAATTGTGCTCGACAAAAAAGTAATCTCCGTGCCGGTGATTCGCTCCCCCATCACCGATGGCGCAGGAGAAATTCAAGGTAACTTCACCAGCGAAAGCGCCAACACCCTGGCCATTCAATTGCGCTCCGGCGCCCTGCCCATCCCGGTCAAAGTCGTTCAGAGCCGCACCATCGGCCCCACCCTCGGCAAAGAATCGGTGGACAAGAGTGTGCTGGCGGGAATGATCGGCCTGGTGGTGGTCATGCTCTTCATGGCACTCTACTATCGCCTGCCGGGTGTCATCGCCGACCTGGCATTGATTTGCTACACCGTCTTCTCCTTGATGCTCTTCAAAATGATCCCGGTAGTGCTCACCCTGCCGGGTATTGCCGGCTTCATCCTCAGCATCGGCATGGCCGTGGATGCCAACGTGCTCATTTTCGAGCGATTGAAAGAAGAACTGCGCGCCGGGCGCACCTTGCGACAGGCAATTGATCTGGGTTGGAGCCGCGCCTGGCCATCTATCCGCGACTCAAACATCTCCACCTTGATCACCTGCGTCATCCTTTACACGTTCGGCAGCACCTTTGGGGCCAGCATGGTAAAAGGCTTCTCCGTCAACCTGGCTTTGGGCGTGCTGGTTTCGCTCTTCACCGCGATTATCGTCACCCGCACCTTCCTGCACACCGTGCTGGATAACATCAAACAGGCCGAGCATCCCTCCTGGTTTGGCCTTTAGGAGCACGCCATGAATATCATCAAGAACCGCTACTACTACTTTTTGATCTCCCTGCTGGTCATCATCCCCGGCATCATCTTCATGTTCCTGAACTGGAGCCGGAGCGGCGCCCCCCTTCCGCTGGGAATCGACTTCCGCGGCGGGTCCCTGCTCGAAGTCCAGTTTAGCGGCGCCCGGCCGGACCCCGAAGCGGTGCGCGCCGCCTATGCGAAGTTCTCCACCGAGGAGCAGCCCATCAGCAACCCCGTCGTTCAGCCGTTGGGCAACGACTCATACGCCATCCGCTCCAAAGCCATGAGCGACGAAACCAAAGGTCAAATCGTCGCCGAATTGAAGGCCATTTCCGCTGGCGAAGTGACTGTATTGAACTTTACTTCGGTCAGCCCCACCGTCGGTCAGGAAGTGACCCGCAGTGCTGCGGTAGCAGTAACCATGGCCATGATAGCTATTTTGCTCTACATCTGGCTGGCTTTCCGCGGCGTAGAACACCCGGCGCGTTACGGCACGGCTGCCATCCTGGCGCTCATTCACGACGTTTTCGTTGTGCTGGGTGTGGAAGCTATCCTGGGCTACTTGTTCGGGTGGGAAGCCGACGCCCTGTTCCTCACTGCCGTTCTGACCGTCATTGGCTTTTCCGTACACGATAGCATCGTCGTTTTCGACCGCATTCGCGAGAACGCCCACATTTACCGCCGCGTGGATTACGAGACGCTGGTCAATCACTCCATTATCCAAACGTTAGATCGCTCCATCAACACCCAATTGACCGTGATGTTCACCCTGCTGGCGCTGGTGCTCTTTGGCGGAGCCAGTATTCGCCACTTCGTGATCATCCTGCTAATTGGTATCTTCAGCGGCACCTATTCGTCCATTTTCAATGCTGCCCCCATCCTGGTAGTGTGGGAAAATCGCGAATGGCGTAACTGGTTTGGTCGCAAAAGCGAAACCACAACCGCCTGAGTCAGAATCAAATCATTAGACTTTATCGGCAATAAGGCTCAGTTCTCTTTCATCGAATTTTCACGAATGTCCCGAAGAAAATTTGCCGTATTCGTGTCATTCGATGCGAAATTGGCTATTGCAAATAATGACCATTGAAGCAAAAGCCGCCGTTCATTACGAACGGCGGCTTTTTTACGCCCGTTGACCGCGAAGATCATGAATGCCTGCAACCCCTTACCAATTGCTATTGAATGTCAATTCGGGATAAAACCCACCTGAAAATTCGCCCGAATTGGGCTGTCCTTGCGAGACGACGTTTTCTTCCGTCGAAGCATCTCCCGGCAGGCTAGCCTGACCTTTGTGCAACGGACGGACAAAGCATGAAAAACGACCTCCGTGAAGAGATTGGGTCAACACGTTGCTGTACCACGGCGAGGCGGCCAGAAAGGCCGCCGACTGCGCCGCGTGCCAGTCCTCCGCATGAGCGCGGAGATGGCTTCGCCGCCTTCAGCGGCTCGCAATGACACCAAAAAACAGGTTTCTTATGCTTGCAACAGCGCATTTTGCACGTACCCTCTTCACGGCCACCCCCACCCCTGCCCCTCCCCCGTCCGTGAACCCATGCAGCGCAACGTTCCTCTCTCGGACGGGGGAGGGGAAAGCCCCCGGCGGAGGGAAGGGGCGCTGTGCGCCCCTTCCCTCCGCAGCCTCCCTCTCCCTTCCCCGCAACTCACCGCGCTACGCCATTGTCAAAAAAACACACAGATCATTCATGCGGTTGCCTGTTAGCGCTCTGCCCGGCGCGTCACCTGCTGCAACTGCTCCAACAGCCTCTCTCGCTCGTGGCCATCCACCGTGACCACCAGCACATCGCCGGCGCGCAATACCGTCCCACCGCGCGGCACAAAGACGCGCTCGCCGCGCCGCAGGCTGGCGATCACACAGCCCGTGGGGATGGCCACCTCGCTCAGGCGGCGGCCATCGGCGGGAGCGCCCGCTTCGATCTCCATCTCCAGCACCTCCACCTGGGGCGGAGTCAGGGCGTCCAGCCGCACCGCGCTCTCGTGGTGACGCTGGGCGACGCGGCGTTTGAGCGCTACCTCGTAGGCGCGCACCACGTCCGAGCGGCGCAGCAGACCGACCAGCCGGCGCGGGTCCTCGCGCCTCACCACCGGCAGACGGCCCACGTCCAGGCGGCTCATCCGTTCCAGCGCCTCGTGCAGCGTCTCATCGGGGTAGGCCACTTCCACCTTTCGGGTGCAGGCCTCGCCGACCGTGCGCCCCGGGCGTTCCAGGTCCTGGGTGGCGAGCATCCCGCAAAGTTTGCCATCCCGGTCCACCACCGGCAGCCCCTGACGGCGCAGGCGCGCCATCAGCGCGGCAGCCTCCTCCAGCGGCATGGACTCGGGCAGGGTCGGCGCCTCGGTCTCCATCACCTCGCCCACCGTCAGGGCGCTGAGCACGTTCACATCGCGGCCGCGGTCGAGGCGGATGCCGTGCCGCGCCAGCCCCAGGCTGTAGACCGAGTCGCGCGAAATATGCTGCGAGATGACCAGTCCGACCGCCACGCTGAACATGAGCGGCAGGATGATGCGGTAGTCGCGGGTCATCTCGAAGAGCAGAAGGACGGCGGTCAACGGGGCGTGGACGGCCCCGGCCAGCACCGCGGCCATCCCCACCAGGGCGAAGGCCGCCGGTGCGATGCCCAGACCCGGGAACAGGTGCGCCATCCCCAGGCCGAACGCGCCCCCCAGCATCGCCCCGATGAAGAGCGAGGGCGCAAAGACGCCGCCGAAGAAGCCGCCGCCGATGCTGACCGGCGTCAGGATCACCTTGGCCGCCAGCAGCGTCAGCAACAGGGACAGGTAGGACAAGTCAGAGACTTGTCCTACAAAACCGCGATTGAGCACCTCGCCGATGGTCTCGTAGCCGACGCCGAGGACTTGCGGCAGGATCAACCCGGTCAGCCCGACCAGCGCCCCGGCCGCGGCCGTGCGCAGCGGACGCGGGACCTGCCATCCGCCGAAGAGGTCCTGCATCCGATAGAGCAGGCGGACGTAGAGCGCCGCCACCGGCCCGGCCAGCAGGCCGAGCAGCAGGTAGAGCGGCAGTTCCCAGGGCGAGTTCAGCGCATAGGCCGGCACGGGGAAGGCCGGCGAGGTCCCGCTCACCGCCTGGGTGAAGACCGAGGAGGTCACCGCAGCAACCAGGATCATCCCCACCGCTGCGCCGCTGACCTCGCCGAGGAGGATCTCCAGGGCGAAGAAGACGCCGGCAATCGGGGCGTTGAAGGCGGCCGCAATGGCCGAGGCCGCTCCGGCCGCCACCAGGGTGCGCACCCGCTCTTCCGACAGGTGCAGGAGTTGTCCGACCATCGAACCCAGGTTAGCGCCGATCTGCACCGAGGGGTCTTCCGGCCCAACCGAGGCGCCCGCGCCGATGGAGAGGATCGCCGCCAGGGTCTTGGCGGGTAGTTTCTGATAGCGCAGCCGACCGCCGGCGAGCGCCACCGCCTGCATCACCGAGGCCGTGCCGTGCAGTTTCTCCTCGCCGAGCGTCCATTGCGCCAGCAGGCCGACCAGCAGCCCGCCGACCACCGGCACCAGGGCCAGCCACCAGCCGCTGACCGCGCCGAAGGCCAGCCCGCGCACAAATTCGATGAGCCACTTGAAGAGCCAGATGCCCGCCCCGCTCATCAGGCCGACCAGCACCGCCAGCCCGCCAAAGCGGAGGGAGTCAGAGGGGAGGAGGGAACGAGGGGAGAGACGCATGGGGAAAGTATTGACTGAAGGAAAGGTGTTGTGACTATCGCAGGATATTTTACTCCTGAACACGCTCCAGAAGGGCAGAGAGTGTCCCTTGCTGGTGGTGTCCTTTCTGTTGCTGAATGTATTTTACGACTTTGGGAATTTCCGACTGACGCAATGTGACCACGCCGTAACCATCCTGCCAGTACAACAGCGCATCCAGTCCACTTTCCTTGTTGATGTAATGCGACGATGCGCCTTTGAGATTTTTAGCCACTTCCGCCACCACCTGGGTAGGCGTCAGGCTGAGTAAAACGTGCAAATGGTCTTCTGTCCCGCCGATGGCGTGCAGACGATAACCCAGTTCTTTGCATTTATAGGCGATGTAAGGATACAGGCGCGCTTCGACTTCCGGAGTGATCATCGGCTGGCGGTTTTTGGTACTCCAGGTGAAGTGATATACCAACTGATAGAAGGCACTGGCTCGTTTCATGTCTGCTCCATCTCTTTTCGGCGTGGGATGGAATCCCACGCCTGCGGTGATAAAGCCCGCAGGGCGGGCTTCCCGCGCGCGCGGCGTCGGTTTCCAACCGATGCCGCAGCGATGGCCGCCGCGCCTTTCGGCGGGTGATGGAATCCTACACCTCTCGTTGTCATGCCTTTTTTCGGCGGGGGATGGAATCCCCCGCCTTGCGTCCATCAAGCCCGCTTCGCGGGCTTCCCGCGCCCGCGGCGTCGGTTTCCAACCGATGCCGCAGCCAAAAAGTTCTCGCTCCTGACGGGTGCTAACGTACCAGATCAGCCATCATGCTCAGGCAACGCAACCAGAGGTGCATGGCTTCCCATGCTTCTTGCTCATCGGTCAGCGGGATTTCAACATGGGCTACCCGCGTATTGCGGAATTCATTGACGCGCTCCAGTAGCTCGTAGAGTTCCCTGAATGTTGGGGAGGAAAAGGTGTCAGAGACTGCTTTCCATATCCCATCGGCGCTCATCCCACCCTGACGGGCGTAATCCAGACAAAAGAGCAGCGTCCCCAGACGTTGGATAGAGCGGCCAAAGACCAGGTTATCGCGCAGATAGCGCTGGTTCCTCTCCAGCAGGGCCTGTTCACGTTGGGGCAGGTGGTTCAGGTCTGGGCTGAAAAAGAGTATGGAAGCCTCTTTGTTCGCAGGGATGGCAGGCTTGAGGAACTTTTCCAGAATGCGCAGGGCGAATTCATCCAGCGGACCCAACAGCGGCTGGAAGGCGGGAGCATATGTCGGATACCGTGAGCGCACCGCATGATCCAACAGGAACACCGCCTGACGCATCAGGTCGGCGATTCCTGCCGGAGGTTGTGCAATCCCGGCTTCTTGCAGGACGCGCTGAAACAAAGCTTCGGGTGCCGACTGAGCCGTGGCCTCTTCCAGGGGCAAGGCCATCTGCTTTGTTTTCCACTCGTCCAGCAGGGCCTGCAGAGCTGGCTCGCAGGCGCGCGCCAGCTCTGCAAGGGTGGTGGCAGCCCCCTGCTGGAAAAGGTGATAAGGCACATAGAGGTACTGCCAGTGCGCCTCTTTACCGGAAGCGGTCTTGCACCATTCCACCGCGGCGCTGGCTTTGAGCGGCACCAGTTCATCCTGGCGGCCTTTCAATTCGACCAGATAATGATCGCCGCCGGCCGTGCGCACGAAGAAGTCGGGGACGTAGAAGGCGAGCTGGCCGTCTGGCTTCAGATAGTCCAGCATCAGCTTCTGGGGGCCGGCATTTTTCGCAAAAGCGGCGACATCCTGGGCCGTTTCCAGGAAGTCCGTAAACGCCTGTTCAAAGTCATTATCGCAGGGTACCAGGTTGAACAGCGTGCGCGCCGCGGGCAGAGCAGGGCGCTGGGCCGTGCTGGTCGCCTGGTAGGGTTTCCAGGTCGAGAGCCGCTGTCCACGGCTGATGCGCTGACGCTTTTTCTGGTGCACGGTCTTTTCCAGAATCAGCGGCGTAAAAGTAGCGCGGATGTGTTCGAGCACATCCAGGTCACGCATCCGGTGATCCACTTCGCCACTATACAGGTCCACCGGGCGCTCGAACAGCACCTCGGCGATGAAACGCTCGACCAGCAGGGCCAGGACCTGATGTGGGTTGCTGATGCGGCAGGCGCGGCCCAACATCTGGGCAAAGTAGGACGGCGCCGACCAGGCGTTGTTCAACAGCCCGGCATCCAGCTTCATCGTGGCCACGATCTCGTCGGTAAACAGATGACGCTCTTTGTATTCGATGGCCCCTTCCTTTTTGCGCCCGATAGGCAAGGGCTTGAACTTGCTTCGGAAGGCCGCACATACTTCTTCAAAAGCCAGCCCCTGTAATTCACCGGTGGTCTCGACGGCATCGGATATCTGCGGAATCTCAATATCCAAATCGGCCACCGGCTTGTGCTCGTGATCCACAAAAATCGTGACCGTCTGTTTGAAGACCTCCCGAACCGGCAATACGGCGATATCCAGCCCCTCCTGTGCCAGTTCATCCTCGTAGAGTTTGCGGAAGGCAGGATGCTCGATCACGGTAACGATCTCCGGCATCTCACCCAGGGGGAACATGCGGCGCAGGCCGCGCCCCAGCGTCTGTTCCGGTAGAATGCCGGATTTGGCCGAGTAAGGGCGCAAGGGCACGATGGTGGTCACGTTGCGCACATCCCAGCCCTCGCGCAGCATCATTACCGAAACCACGCAGCGGAATTTGCTATCGGCGCTATCCAGTTCACGCGACATCTCGCGCAGCGCGCGCAGGTCGTCCGGCTTCATGGCCGTTTCGTTTTCCACGAACTCCTGATACGTTCTGCCGCCGCGGGTCACCGTCTTGATGCGGCCTTTCAGGCGGGTGTGAATGTTGAGCACGCGCCCTTTGAGCAAGGGGAAAGCATCGCTATCCAGATAATCGGCGACCTCGTTGGCAGCCTCGGCATCCTCCGTCATCACAAAAAGCACGGGTTTGCGCACTTTACCCAACTCTTCATAGGTCCTGGCATAGCGCTGGTAGCCTAATTGGAGGTGCATACTGTAACGTTCGTGTGCCGGGGTCTTGTTGTCACCACGGACAACAAGTTCATCCGATTCACCCAGGACGGGCACTTTGACGATGCCCGCGTCCACCGCCTCGCCCAAAGGAAAGTCCACTACGATATGACGGAAGAGCGAGCCGTCGTTGTGCTTGGGCGTGGCCGTAAAGTCCAGTTGCAGGCACAGGCCCCGCTGTCCGCGCTGCAAACTCTCTTCGTGCAGGGCGTCAATGGCACGATTCCAGGCCAGGTCGGGGTCGTGCAGATGGTGGGCTTCGTCGTTGAGCACCATCAGGCGCGGATGGGCGGTAATGCGCGCCCGCAGGCTTTCCCCCGTATCCAGCGCCCGGCCGCGCACTACCGGCGGCCCGAAAATGGAGGATACGTCTTCCCCGGATACCTGGCCGCCGTTGTCGCGGCTGGGGTAGAGACGGTGAATGTTGGTCAGGTAAATCGCGCCGGTCGTCGTCGCACCGCCGGGTTCGTCCTGCAGCACGACCTGCATCTGGAAGTCGGGCCGCCATTCTTCCGGGATGAGCGGGTCCGCATAAAAGATGGCGCAGTCTTCAAAGTCATCCTTCAGGCGCTCATAGACGGTCAGGTTGGGCGCGATGACGACGAAATGCCGCGCCAGGTCGGAGTTCGGTTCGTAGAGGCTGTGAAAGTAACTCCAGACGATGGCCAGGCTCATGATCTTGGTCTTGCCGGCGCCGGTGGCGATCTTGGCGCAGTACCTGGCCCAGCGATCCTCTCCCGGCGGGATGCCCAAAGCCAGGTCGGCCAGTGTTTCATCTCCGAATTCAAAGAGCAGTTCAGCCACGTTGCGCACGCGGCGCAGTTCGTAGAGGTAAATGAAGGTCTCGATGGCTTCCCGCTGCGCCCAGTGATAGCGGAAGGGGATCAGATCGCCGGCCTCGTTTTTGACCAGGTGCTCGCTGTCGAACCAGTGATGGAGCAGGGTGCGCGAGGTCTCGCTGACACCGGCATAGCCGCCACGTCGCCAGGCGTCCACCTCGGCGCGGATGGCGCGCACCAGCGGCACCTTGCTGGGACGCCGCCCCGGCGCGATGATGGCCGGCTGGCCCGGCTGCGGGTTGGGCAGGCGGTGCATCGTCGGCTCTTCCCAGGGCTTGAAGAGTGGCTGCAGGGCGGATGCGTTTTGTTGGGTGACTTGAAAAGGCATGGCTCCACCTCTCTTTGGACTGCTGAAGCAGGCTTCAGCAGTCCAAATCAGGCACATTAACCCGGTCGTAAGGCAAGGCTTCCACTTTCCTGCGCAAGTCCTGCGGCGCGTTGGCCTTGAACCAGCCGGCAGAGCAGAACGGATATTGCTCGGCAACAGCGACAAGACCATGCTTGACCGGGTTATTGTGCACATAGTTCAGACGGGCATAGTAACTTTTCTCGTAGGTCAGGCAGGTATCCCAATATTGAAACCAGACGCGCCGGCCAGGGGTGCGATCTATCTCATTCACCAGACGCGCCGACTGCGAATGCAGGCGCTGAATCAGGCGCTTGAGCGATGTGCCGTCTTCGGGCGCACGAGCGATGAAATGGTAATGATTGACGAACAACGCCCAGGCCTGCAATTCCCACCCATAGGCCTCCATTACTTCAAAAAGGGTATTCTGAAGCAATGTAAGTTTCGCTGGGGTATCAAAAATGTGCTGCTTATAGAGAGTCGAGGCGGTGACAATGTAAAGGGCGTTCGGCATGAAAAGGTGGAGTGGAGCGTGATGCCATGTGCTGATAGATATTTCATCGGCCATTCCTGCCTCCTTTTTGGACTGCGGAAGTCTAACTTCCGCAAAGTCAAACTTCCACATCCAGTACAATCGTGGTATCCACGCCAAAGACATCAATCACCTTGACCGCAATCTGATGTTTGCCCGGCGTCTCGTACTGCCAGCCCAGATCGGAGCGCGTCTTCAGCGAGCGGTCTTTGCGGGTGCGGAAGTCCTGCCAGTGGTGCTCAAAGGGCTTGTCGGGCGAGTAGTCAAAGTCCACCGCCCAGAAGTCAATGAAATCGAAGGGCGACCTGACTGCCCGTTCGCGCAGCGCCTCCAGCTCCTTTTCGGGCGCTTCAGCCAGGGCCGGGGTGAAGCGCACCAGTTCCACATCCACCTTTTTGGAGTGCTGAAGCCCGGCTTTTTGCTGAAGCCCGGCTTTTTGCTGAAGCCCGGCTTCAGCAGTCCATATAACCCGGGCTTCCAGCGCGCCGGCCTCAAAGAACTGCACCTCGCTGCGGTTGGGTTCCATGATCTCACGCGGGATGTACTTCAGGCGGATGTCCACGCCGGTCTCGGCTTCCAGCGCCTCCTTCTTGCGGCTGAGTTCCATCTCGAATTCCCACGCCAGGCAGTGGACTTCGCGCCCGCCGACCTGACGCACCGCCTCGGCCACGGCGCGCAGTTCGTCGTAGGTGAAGATGCTGTCGATCTGATCCACGTGGACGTAGGCCGGGCCTTTCTTGCCGTGCAACAGCGGATGGGGACTGCTGGAGCCTGGCTGTGGATTGCTCAAGCCTGGCTTGAGCAGTCCAAAAGGGACGGCCTTGTAGAACTGCAGCACGATGCGGCGATGCTCACCGTCGGCGCCCCTGAGCCGCTCCAGTTGCCACCACTGCCGCTCGTAGCGCCCCAGGTTATAGACATCGAAGGAGCGGTAGGGCTTGCCCGCCTCGTGCAGTTCGCGCTGCACCTGGATGAGGCGCTTGCGTGTGGTGTGGATGGCGTAGCGCCCCAAATCCACCCCGATCCAGCGCCGCCCCAGTTTCTCCGCCACCGCCAGCGTGGTGCCAGAGCCGCAGAAGAAATCCGCTACCAGGTCGCCTTCGTTGGAGTGACCTACAATAATCCTTTCCAGTAGTGATTCTGGTTTTTGCGTTGGGAACTTGAGATTCTCGTACGCTGTGGGCGAAAGTATTTTCTGTACTTCTGGTCCAGTCCACCAAGTCTGCAAAGCAGCTCCTTCTTCGTGGAGAGTATAATTTGGACCTTTAACCTGAGTTAAGCCTCGCTGCAACGTTTTTTCAGAGTATGGCCTTCTCTGAACGTTGAATGTCCAAGCCGAATCTTTGCTATACCAGAAAAGGTTGTCATGCTTGCGTTGATAAGTTGCCTGTGGTGCTCCTCCTCCCCCATACCCCCAAATAATTTCATTGCGCATACCTGGTTCTTTTCCTCCTCGTCTCTCACCAGGACCAAATATCTCATCAAGAATAGCCTGTATCCAATGTGCGACGTGCCAGTCGCAATGAACAATTATGCTACCACTGTCTGATAGCAAATCACGCATAATAGTAAGTCTTTCATACATGTAGTGCAGGTAGGAGTCGGTACCCTTGCCCCAGGTGTCGCGGTAGGCCACCGCTTCCAGGATGGATTGCTCCTTTTGCACCTCGTCGCCTTCTTCGCCGATCTGCACCTGCATGGTAAAGTCGGCGCCCACGTCGAAGGGCGGGTCAATGTAGATGAGGTCAATCTTGCCGCGGAACTGCTCCAGCAGGGCGGCCATCACCAGTTTGTTATCGCCCCAGATGAGCATGTTGCGCCAGTCGTCGCGGTGGGCTTGTTGGTGGAACTCTTCTTCGGAGAAGGGCAGGCCCAGTTGTCGCGCCTGGGCTTTGCGCGCATCGCGCGGCTGGTCAATGGTCTCGATGCGTTGCAAGGGGAGGGGCGAAGCCGGCAGCCGCACGGGCCGGCGGTTGCCGTACTCGTCGTACTTGCCCTCCCAGACCAGTTCGGTTTTCATGCGGGAGAGGGGGTGTGGATTGTCAGGTCCCCATTGGGTCATGATCAGGCCTCCTGTGAAGAATGTCGGAGAAAATGTTTCCTGTCAGCACAAAGACTTTTCACGCCGCGTCCCACAGCCAGGTTTCGAGGGTTTGGATGTCCATGAAAAAGCCTTTACGAGAGCAAGGAAATTTGCAGGACAGCCTTTCCTGGCTGTCGGACAGGCAAGGTCTATCCAACGCTGCGCCTAGCAGGGCGAGAATTCCCTGCTCGCTGGCGTCGCGCGCGGCGGGCTTATCCTTTTTTCTCGATATACTGCACGCTGTCCAGACCCTTGAAGTGCTCGTCCTGCGTCCAGAGTGTGGCGTTGTGAGCGCGGGCGGTGGCAAGGATGATGCTGTCTGCCAATGGCAATTTCAGTTCGTAGGATAATTCCGCCGCGGCCAGCGCAAGATTGTCATCCAGGTCAACCACGCGCCCATCTTTCATGATCGCCACTGCTTCGAGGGCGTCGTTTTTGCTCTTTGCCCGCAGAACATGTTTGAACACTTCGAAAAGACAGATGGTCGGCACGAGAACCTCAGCAGTATTTTCGATCACCGGCGCGAAGAAGTCGGCGTTCGTGCCATTGATGAAATACTCCAGCCAGCCCGATGAATCGACAACGTTCATAGGCGGTCTTCCTCTTCGCGCTCGATGTCGCTGCTCATGCCCTTGAGAAAGCCGCGCGCTTCTTTGATGTCCCGCACAGGCACAATTTCAAGGCGGTTGCCGTAAATGATGAAACGCACTTTTTGCCCTGGTTTGACGTTCCACTTTTCACGAATGGCGCGGGGAATGACCACCTGGTATTTCGAGGAAATGGTCGCGGTATCCATCTTACTTCTCCTTGTCGAGTAAGGAAACGTAAGATTATTATACCGCAGCAGGGCGAGGATTTCCTGCTTGCTGGCGTCACCCACGCGGCGGGCTTATCCTTTTTTTCTCCGCCGCCAGCGCAAGATTGTCATCCAGGTCAACTATGATTTCAGCCGCTCTGCCAGGTCACGTAGCTGAATGTAACTCACCGGCTTGAGCAAAATCAGGTCGCTGAGTTCAGATAGCGAATCTGCCAATCGGTCGTCGGCAGTCGCTAAAATAAGGCGCGCATTTCTCAAGTGGGGCAAGTTGCGCAAAGCGCGGGCGATGTGCTCGCCACCCAGACCAGGCAGGTGCAGATCAAGGACGATGAGGGCGGCTACATGAGATTGCAGATATTCCAATCCCTGCAAGCCATCATTGAAACAGAGCACTTCATAACCAGCCTTACGCACCGCCGCGGTGAAAATTTCACACTGGGCTGCATCATCCTCAATAATGACCGCGTTAGGCAACATTGGACACCTCTTCGATTGGGAAAATCACAGTAAAGGTACTGCCCGCACCTGGGGCGCTTTTCAAACGAATCTCACCCCCCAGACGATCAGCCAGGTCTTTGACAATGGAAAGACCCAACCCCACCCCGTGAAACCGTTTTCCGGGTGTATTTTCGGCCTGCTCAAAAGCATCAAAAACACGCTCCTGCAATTCCTCCGCAATTCCCTGCCCGGTATCCTGTACCTCGATAGCCCAGTGAGAAGCATCCACACGGCGCAAACGTACCCAAACTCCACCTGAAACGGTGTACTTAATGGCATTGTCGACAAGATTGACCAGAATCTGCTCCAACCAATAGGTATCGCCATACAAAGTCGTCGGCAAAGAAGGGTCAATTTCAGTTTGAAAGGTCAATCCCTTGCGCTGGGCAACTCCCTCATGGGTAGTACAGGCCTTAAAAAGAGCGGCAGGGGCAAAAGGATGCATTTGTATACGAAGTTTACCGCTTTCCAGTTCGGCGCGAGTTAACATACCTCGAATCAAGTCGTTCAAGCGGTGAGCACTTTCAGAAATATTTTGAATGACTTCCTGTTGCTTTGCCGACATTGCTCCAAAGGCCCCATCACTGAGCATCTCAGCATAGCCAATGATCCCGCCCAACGGAGTACGCATATCATGGCTGACATTGGCCAGCAGGCGGCTCTTGAAGGCGCTGGCAGATTCGGCGGTCTCTTTCGCCTGGCGCAGTTGCTCTTCCATCTCTTTCTGCGCGGTGACGTCCAGTTTGACGGCAACGTAATGGGAGATTTTGCCGTTGGCGGAAACGGGCGCAATCGTCTGGAATTCCCAGTAGAGCGAACCATCCTTGCGGCGGTTGATGAGTTCGCCCTGCCAAATTTCGCCGCGCTGGATGGTCTGCCACAGTTGAGCATAAAACTCAGGCGGGTGTTTTCCCGATTTGAGCAGGCGCGGCGTCTGCCCGATAACTTCTTCGCGGCGGTAGCCCGTCATGCGCTCGAAGGTGGGGTTGACGTATTCGAAGACGCCCTGCGGGTCG
>DAOUAN010000045.1:0-2969 GCA_034433385.1 Anaerolineales bacterium
GTGTGCCAGGGGAAAAAGGGAAAACGGCTCTCTCCGCATTGCTCACCGCCTACCTGGCCCAGGATGGTCGCCTGCCTTTGTTTACAGAGATCCGTAATTTATCGGATACCGAGGCGATTCAACCCATTTTGAGAGAACACGGCTTTGTGTATAGCGAGCATTTGAATTATTTGATTGACATCAAAAGATCGCCCGAAGAGGTTTTTCAAAACATCGGAGCGAGGACGCGAAAGAACATTCAGCGAGGCCTCAAGCAGGGAATTGTAACCGTGCGCGAAGGCACTACGCTGGGAGATGTGAAAGCGTGCTATGCAATCCTTCAACGGACTTACAAAGCGGCCCATGTACCCCTAGCCGATTTCTCACTCTTCGAAGCAGCGTTTCAGGTGCTTTATCCGAAAGGGATGATCCGTTTCACCCTGGCATATATCGAAGACACGCCGGCGGCCTGCTCGATTGATTTGTTGTATAAAGACGTGATCTATGGCTGGTATGGCGGAGTGGACAGGGAATATGGTCGTTTTGTGCCCAATGAGATTTTGACCTGGCGCCTTCTGGAATGGGGCGCCCAACAGGGGTATGCTGTCTATGATTTTGGAGGGGCGGGAAAACCGAATGAGTTTTATGGCCCGCGCGCCTTCAAGGCCAAATTCGGCGGGACGCTGGTCAACTTTGGACGGAACACTTGCGTTCACAGCCCCCTTAAACTAAAAATCAGCGAGATCGGCTATTCGCTGCTAAGAACTTTACTCTGAGAGGGAGAGATATTCGATGACCAAGTCAACCGGGGAACTGCCCGTCAGACGTCATTGCATGGTGGTGCACGCTTATTACCCGCTGGGGGAAACGCGCGTGGAACGCGAGGCACAGGCCTTGCTGGCAGAAGGATACGAAGTAGATGTCATTTGCCTGCAGGATGAAAGAGAACCTTTCGAAGAAAAGGTGGACGGCGTAACGGTTTACCGTTTACCGGTACGCCGAAGCGGCAAAGGATTCTGGCAGCAGCTTTTCGAGTACCTCGCCTTTTTCTTCCTGGCCTTTGGCAAACTTGCCTCCCTCCACTTGAAAAAGAAATATCAGACGGTGCAATTGCACAACCTGCCCGATTTTCTGGTATTTGCCGGGCTGGTGCCAAAACTGAGCGGTAGTCGCCTGATTTTGGACTTGCATGACTTAATGCCCGAATTTTTTGCAGCACGATTCAACCGCCCGATGAACAGCCTGCCGGTGCGACTGGTAAAACTGCAAGAAAAACTCTCGTGCCTCTTCGCTGATCACGTCATCACGGTGACGGAACTCTGGCGACAAACACTCATCCAGCGCGGCGTTCCAGCGCACAAGGTCAGTGTGGTGATGAACGTAGCCGATGAGCATATCTTCCAGCGCACAGCCAGCCGCCAACTCGATGAGCATTCCTTTCACCTCATCTATCATGGCTCGATCGTTCAACGCTATGGCATTGATCTGGTCATTCAGGCGATCCACTTGCTACGGCAGGATATTCCCAATCTTTTCCTGACCATTCACGGCAAGGGGGATTTTCTCGACGAACTGCGCGCCCTGACCGCTCAACTGGGCTTGAACGATCATGTGCACTTCAGCACGCAATTTGTCCCAACACAGGAGTTGCCACGTCTGATTGAGCGCGCTCATTTAGGGGTAGTGCCCTACCGGCGAGATATTTTTACCGATGGCATTCTTCCGACAAAAATGATGGAATACGTCGCTTTGGGGGTGCCGGTGCTGGCAGCAAAGACCGCCGCCATCTCAGCCTATTTCGATGACTCGATGGTACAGTTTTTCACTGCCGAAGACGTTGAGGACCTGGCGCGTAAGATCAAACTGCTCTACGAGGATCGAGAACGGATGGCCTCCCTGGCCAAAAACGCGGAAAGATTCATCCAGCAATATAGCTGGGCAAACGTCGCTGCCGGTTATGTAAAAGTGGTAGCCAACCTGCAATAAAGTCTCGCCAGCCAGCAAAAAGTAAAACGGCCTTGCTAAAAATAGCAAGGCCGTTTTTTTTGGGGGGGTTATCGCGGCCACAAGCGCAAAAGTCCCAGCAGTAACAAAAGGATTCCTGCACTGGAACAAGGCGGAGGGAAAGGCGGTGAGGGTGGCGTGGATGTTGGAACGGATGGCGTGGAAGTGGGCGTATCCGTTTCGGAAGGAGAGGGGGTATCCGTTTGAGTAGGAGTTCCCGTCTCGTTGGGTGATTCCGTCAAAGTGGGGGTGTCCGTTTCGTGCGGCGGCTGGGAGGTGAAAGTAGGCGTCAGGGTGTCGGTTGCAGGGGGATGGGTGGGAGAAGCGGTGCGCGTGCTGGTGGGAGGTGCGGAGGCGCCGTATTCAAAAGCACCTATATCGCAAATGGCGCTGCCGTTTCCATCGCCATCGGCAGGGCGGGGGAAGCCGCGCTGGTCGGTGGCCGGACAACCGGCATTATCACCACCATCTATCGCCGCGCTGCCAGCGGAAAGAGCCTGGGTAGGAGTATTCCCACCGTTGTTTTGGAGCGGCCCGAGCAATGGATTGGTATTGACAAAATCGCCACTGGCGGCAAAGCCACAAGTATTCGCACTTTCCAGGTTATGTCCCTGCGAAATAATGGTTCCCCCGTTTTGAGCACAATTATCCAAAGCAGCAGAATTGGCTAAGATTGAATTTTTAATGGCCAGCGAAGCGGTATCGTTGAAAAGGTTGGCTCCGCTGCCAGCCTCATTGGTAAGGTTGCCAGAAAGAGTAACATTAAGCAGGATAGCGCTACCACGATTGTACAGCCCCCCGCCATTATCTGATGCCTGATTGCCATTCAACGTAGAGTTGGTGATCTTTAGCGACACGCCGGCGTGATCGATGCCCCCGCCGGAGCGCGCCTGATTGTGGTCCAGCGTGCTGCCCACCAACGTGGCACTGCCATTGTTGGCCAGCCCTCCCCCCGCCACATCCGCCACGTTCCCGCTCACCCGCAC
>DAOUAN010000046.1:0-36196 GCA_034433385.1 Anaerolineales bacterium
CGTCCGCGGCAGGGATCGTCTTTGGTCGGCGAGAAGGTCAGCGTGTTGTCAGCGTACGCCCACTTGTAGGGAATGGCCTCGGTGCAGTTGGGATCAGTCTCGTTGGGGTTCACGCTGGTAATGAGGTTGCCATCCACCGTGTATTGACCCACGAAGATCGGGTCTATTTTACTGGCGGCGGTATAAAACTCGAAGGTGCCGTCCGCGTTGTATTGAACTGCCTGTCCATTTCCATTGAAGCGGCCAGTGGGAAAGTCTCCCGCCGCAGGGGCGGGCGCTTCGGTGGGGGCTTCAGTCGGATTCGGCGCGGGGGGCGCGGCGGTCTCCGTCGCGGCGGGACTGCAGGCTGCCAGCGCGAAAGCCAAAGCAAGGACTAACACTAAAATCTTGTTGCCTTTCATTTTCATCTCTCCTCGACCGATGGAATTTGCGCTCAAAAGCGCGTCGGTCATGTGCGCCGACTTATAGCATCCTACCCTTTTTCTGTCCTGCCATTTTCTACCAAAATTCTCCAAATGAGCGAAACTATGTTATCCTGTGAGCAGAAACGAACATGCCCGTAAATATTCCCTCTTCCACCCTCGAAAACTTCACCACCTTTGGCGATCTCCTGCGCTACCTCCGTCGGCGCGTCGGCATCACCCAGATGGAACTGGCCCTCGCTGTCGGTTACAGCGACGCGCAGATCAGCCGCCTCGAACAAAACCTGCGCATGCCCGACCTGCCCACCATCGAGAGTCGCTTTGTTCCCGCCCTCGCGTTGGAGGACGAACCCAAAGTGATCGCGCGCCTGCTCGACTTGGCCTCGAACGTCCGCCGCGAAGACGCGCCCGGGCTGGGGCTTTGCCCATACAAGGGACTGAACTTTTTCGACGAGGAAGACGCCGACCTGTTCGCCGGACGCGAAGCGCTGACTTCTAAACTGACGGAGCGCGTCCTTTCCTTGACCCTTCGACACGCTCAGGGCCGCGCTGTGAGCGGGTCGCCGTCCGAGACGCGTTTCCTCGCCGTAGTCGGCGCCTCGGGCAGCGGCAAGTCCTCCCTCGTCCGCGCGGGACTCGTCCCCGCCCTGCGTTGGGACAAGGCCTCCGCCGATTGGGACATTCACGTCTTCACGCCCGGCGCGCATCCGCTCGAGAACCTGCCCGCGGCGGGCGGAAATGGCTCGCATGTGCTCCTCGTCGTGGATCAATTCGAAGAAGTCTTCGCGCTCTGTCGTTCCGAGGAGGAGCGAGCCGCCTTCATTGCCAGCCTGCTCGAATCCGCCTCCAATCCCGATGGGCGCGTAAGCGTTGTCATCACCCTGCGCGCGGATTTTTACGCCCATTGCGCGAATTACATCCAATTGCGCGAGGCGCTTGCGAAACATCAGGAATACATCGGCGCGATGACCGACGCGGAACTCCGCCGCGCCATCGAAGAACCCGCCCGCCGCGGCCGCTGGGAATTGGAGCCAGGGCTGGTGGATTTGCTTCTGCACGACGTGGGCCACGAGCCGGGCGCGCTTCCCTTGCTCTCCCATGCCCTGCTCGAGACGTGGCAGCGCCGCCGCGGCCGCATGATGACGTTGAGCGGTTACGCCTCCTCGGGCGGCGTGCGCGGGGCGATTGCCGAGACAGCCGAAGCCGTCTTTGCTGACCAGTTCACGCCCGAACAACGCGCCATCGCCCGCCGTATCTTCCTCCGCCTGACCGAGTTGGGCGACGAGACCTCCACCGGCGACACGCGCCGCCGCGCCAATTTCAGCGAGTTGATCCTCAAACCCGAAGAGACCGCCGTCACCGAAACCGTGCTGAAAGCGCTGGCCGACGCGCGTCTCATCATCACCAGCGAACATTCCGCCGAGGTGGCGCACGAAGCCCTCATCCGCGAGTGGCCGACCTTGCGCGGCTGGCTGGAAGAGAATCGCGAAGGATTACGCCTGCATCGTCATCTCACCGAGTCCGCGCAGGAGTGGCAGTCGCGCGGCCGCGAGACGGATGCGCTGTATCGCGGCGCGCGTCTCGCACAGGCGCGTGAATGGGCGTTGCTTCATCGCGAGGAAATGAATCCGCTCGAAGCGGAATTTCTCGAAGCCTCGCGGACCTTTGCCGAGCAGGAAGCCATCGAGCGCGAAGCCCAGCGTCAACGCGAGTTGGACGCCGCACAAAAACTGGCTGAAGCCGAATACCGCCGCGCCGAAGAGCAGACACGTTCCGCCAGTCAGATTCGCAAACGATCCGTCGCGTTGGCGGGCGCGTTGGCGATTGCCATTTTCCTTGCGGTCATCGCGGGATTTCTCGGCTGGCAGGGACAGCGCGCCAGCCAGGTGGCTGCCTCGCGCGAACTGGCCGCGGCCGCCCTCAGCAATTTGGACGTGGATCCCGAGCGCAGTATTTTGCTCGCGCTCGAAGCCTTGAAAAAATCGCACACGCTCGAAGCCGAAGATGCCTTGCATCGTTCGCTCATGGCTTCGCACTTGCGGATGGTCATCCCCGCACACGAACCTGGCGGGTTTATCAACGTCACCTTCAGCCCCGATGGTAGTCGCCTCGCCTCAGCCAGCACGGATGAGACTGCAAAAGTTTGGGATTCCGCCAGCGGCAAATTACTGTTCGTAGTGGATGGCCACGCGGCCGCGTTTTCACCCAATGGTAAACAACTCGCCACGATCCTCTCCGATAAAACCGTCCGCTTGTGGGATGCCCAAACGGGAAACGCGATCCCGCTCGCGGGTCCGATCGACGCGAGCGACGGATTGATGTTCAGTCCCGATGGCACGCGCCTCGTCACGGTCACGCCCGTCAATCTGCCGCGCATCTGGGACCTTCGCACGGCGAAAGAGTTGATTAGTTTTCCAGGTCACACGGATTACACATCCTTTGCTTTTTTTAGCGCGTATGGAAAACGTCTCCTTTCCACCAGCGACGACGGCACGGCGCGCGTGTGGAACGCTTCGACGGGCGAGGAACTTCTGAAATTGGAACACGATCATTGGGTGTGGACGGCAGCCTTCAGCCCCGATGGCACGCGCGCCGCCACGGTGAGCGGCAGCGACGCGTTCGTTTTGGACGCGGTCACGGGCGAAAAACTGCTCACCCTGCGCGGCCATGCCAATGACTTGTTGGCGGTCGCGTTCAGCCCCGATGGGACGCGGCTCGTCACAGGCGGCAAAGACCGCAAAGTAAAAGTGTGGGACGCCTTCTCGGGGCGCGAACTGTTCACGCTCCCTGGGCACGCGGGCGCGATCTACAGCCTGGCCTTCACGCCCGATGGAACGCGCCTCGCCAGCGGAAGCGACGACGGGATGGTACACATCTGGGACATGACCGCGGGCGGTGAGTCGCTCGCTCTTTCATCTTCCTCGATGAGTTCGCCCTCGCTCACTGCGGACGGGACGCGGCTGGCGGCCATCGTGGACGGCGCGGCGGTCATTTGGAACGCGGCGGACGGGAAACAACTTCAGCGCTTCTCCTCATCGGATAAGATAAACGCGGCGCGCCTCCGCCCCGACGGAAAAATCTTAGCGACAGCCGACGCGGCCTCGAACGTCACCTTGTGGGACGCGGCCTCTGGCGCGAAATTATTTATCTGGCCTGCCCATTCGGCGCGCATCAACGCGCTGGCGTTCAGTCCCGATGGCGCGCGTCTCGTCACGGCCAGCGCGGATTACAAGGCCAGAGTCTGGGATGTTTCGGACGCGACGAATCCGCAATTGCAGGCCGCGCTGGAGTTATCAGCCGAGGTCAGCGCGCTTGCGTTCAACGCCGATGGAAACCTGCTCCTTGTGGGGCTGAACAATGGCATCGCGCGCCTGCGCGACCTCGCCTCCAACACAGACCTACTGATTCTGCGCGGCCACCTTGATTCGATCTCTGCAGTAGCGTTCAGCCCCAATGGAAACATGCTCGCCACTGCCAGCCTTGACGGGACGGCAAAAATTTGGGACGCGAAAACGGGCGAGGAACGGTTCACGCTCGCGGGTCACACCGACGCGGTAACGGGCGTCGCGTTCAGCCCCGACGGGAAGGGCGTCGCCACCGTCGGACGGGACGGGGGCGTAAAACTTTGGGACGCGTCCACGGGGCTGGAGGTTCTCGCCCTGCCCGCAGGTGACGCGGCGTTGACAGGAGTCGCTTTCAGTCCTGATGGGAGGCGGCTCATCGTCAGCGGGGAGGACGGTGCGCGCGGCTACCTGTTGCATGTGGACGATCTCGCCGCGCTGGCTCGGACGCGCGTCACGCGTCCGCTCTCGGTGGAGGAATGTCAGGAATATCTTCACGGCGTTTCGTCCGCCTGCGCGCAACCGTTCGCCGTCCCCACCCCAACACCCTTGCCTCCCACCGCGAACGGACGCATCTGCCAGGTGACGAACATGGGCGGGCTGTACGATAATTATTTCAATTCGATGATCTTCAAGGGTTTGCAGGACTCGTCCGCTTTGTATGGCTGGGACGCGACCGCGCTGCAATCGGCCTCCGCCGCCGACTTTGAAAAGAACTTGCAGGCGCTCATCAACGCCGATTGCAAGTTGATTGTCTCGCCGCTGGCGCTCTTCGAGCAGACTCAAAGCGCGGCGCAAGATCATCCCGATGAAAAATTCATGATGATGGATTTTGTCTACGATACCCCCATTGACAACCTCTGGAACCAGGTCTATGCCACCGATCAAGCCGCCTTCCTCGCAGGATACGTTGCTGCCTCTGTGACAAAGACGGGCAAAGTCGGTGTCTTCGGTGGCGTGGATATTCCGCAAGTGACAGACTTCATGGACGGTTTTGCCCTCGGCGTGGAATATTACAACCAGAAGAACGGCGCGAGCGTGGAAGTATTAGGCTGGGACGCCCACAAACACAAGGGACTCTTCGTGGGCGGATTCTGCTGCACCACCGAGGGCAGACGGCTGGCGCGTCAATTGCTGGACGAAGGGGCGGATGTCATCCTGCCCGTCGCGGGTCACACCGTTGGCTGGGGCGCGGGCGCGGAAGTGCAGGAACACGGCAGCGCCTGGCTGATTGGCGTGGATAACGATTGGGTCGTGACTTTCCCTGAATTCGAGAGCATCGTCATCACCAGCATCGAGAAACGATTCGATATCAGCATCACGCTCGCGTCGAAAGCCATCGCAGAAGGAATGTTCACGGGCGGCATCCATATCGGGACGCTGGAAACGGGGGAGGTGCGTCTGGCGCCGTTTCACCGATTGGAGGCGCTGATCTCGGACAAGGTGAAAGCCGACCTGGAGCAGATTATGGCGGGAATTATTGCGGGGACGATCAAAACCAGGCCTTGATTTTCTAACACTCCTCTTACCTCCCTCCCCTTGACGAAAACCTCTTTCGGGCATAAATTTAAGCCCGCTTAACTAAAAAGAAGGCTTAACTATGCCCAAAACGCTCCAAATTTCTCAATCCCTGCGCGCCTGGATGGACGCTTTCATGCACCGTTCGATGCGCGAGTGGGCGCGCTTCGCCAAATCGACCGGGCTTTCCATGTCTCAGTTCAGCGTGCTGATGCAGCTGCATCACAAAGGTCCCTGCGGCATGTCCGAGATCAGCGAACGCTTCGACGTGACCCCCGCGGCGGCGAGTCAGTTGGTGGAAAAACTCGTCCAGGCGGGCTACCTCGAACGCACCGAAGACCCCTCCGACCGCCGCGCCAAACTGCTGACGCTCTCCCCCGCCGGCGCAAAACTGCTGGAAGAGGGCATCCGCGAGCGCTACCGCTGGATGGATGACCTGGTGCAGAGTCTCCCCGCCGAGGAGCAGGTCATCGTCGGCGAGGCGCTCGAAATTCTCACCCGCGCCGCTCAAGCGATGGAGTCATAGCGCTGCACACCGTCCACTGTCACTGAATACTGTCCACTGTCCACTGAACACTGAACTACTGATCACTTGCCCCCTGGAGTCCCCATGTCTCGTATCCTCAAATACCTCAAACCCTTCACCCTCTTACTGGTGCTGGCAATCGCTTTACTGTTTGCCCAAGCCAACGCCGACCTGGCGCTGCCCGACTACATGTCGCGCATCGTCAACGTCGGCATTCAACAGAGCGGAGTCGAAAGCCCGGTGCCCGACGCCATGCGTCAGGTCACGATGGAGCGGCTCGGCATCTTCCTGACCGCCGAGGAGAAAGACGCCGTCCTGGCGCAGTACAAATTGATCGATTCCTCCTCGCCCGATTATGCCGACTATCTCAAGCAATATCCCGCTCTGGCAGATTCCCCCATCTACGTCCTGCAGACGACCGACGCGGCGGTGCGCTCGCAGCTGGAAGCGATTCTGACCAAACCCCTGCTGGTGGTCTTCGGCATCGAGCAGGCGCTTCAAAACCCCGACCAGGCGGCTGCCATGTTCGGAAACGGCGGATTCGACCTCTCGAAACTGCCCCCCGGCATGGACATCTTCGGCGCGCTGAAGATGATGCCCGCCGCCCAGCGCGATCAACTGCTGAGTTCGGTTGATACGCGCTTCGCCGCCCTGGGCGGAGAGAAAGCCCTGCGGCAGGGCGCAGCCCGCGCCGTGGTCGCCGAATACGAAGCGCTCGGCGTGGACATCCAGAAGGTGCAGAACAACTACCTTTTCAAGGTCGGCGGTCAGATGCTGCTCATCGCCCTCGTCTCGGCGGTTGCCACCATTCTGGTCGGTCTGCTTGGCTCGCGCATCGCCGCGGGACTGGCGCGCGACCTGCGCCGCTTCCTCTTCGAGAAGGTGATGCGCTTCTCCGGCGCGGAGTTCGAACACTTCTCCACCGCATCGCTCATCACCCGCGCCACCAACGACATCACCCAGATTCAATCGGTGATGGGCATCATGGTGCGCATGGTCTTCTACGCGCCGATCATCGGCATTGGCGGCATCATCCGCGCCGTGGACAAAAGCCCCTCCATGTGGTGGACGATTGCGCTGGCGGTAGGCATTCTGCTGGCGATGATTATCACCGTCTTCTCCATCGCCCTGCCCAAGTTCCGCATCATCCAATCGCTGGTGGACAAACTCAACCTGGTGGCGCGCGAAAACCTGAGCGGCATGATGGTCGTGCGCTCCTTTGACCGCGAAAAGCATGAAGAAGCCCGCTTCGACCGCGCCAACCGCGACCTGACGAACACCAACCTGTTCGTCAACCGCCTGTTCGTCATCATGATGCCCTTCATGATGCTCATCATGAACGGCGCCACCATGCTCATCCTGTGGGTTGGTTCCAATCAGGTGGCGCAGGCGCAAATGGAAGTGGGCGACATGATGGCGTTCATGCAATACGCCATGCAAATCGTCTTCGCCTTCCTGATGCTCTCCATGCTCTTCATCATGTTCCCGCGCGCCGATGTCTCCGCCCACCGCGTTGCCGACGTGCTGGAAATGCCCATCACCGTGCTCGACCCCGTCCAGCCGAAACGCTTCCCCGAACCCTTCCAGCCGACCATCGAATTTCGGGATGTCTCCTTCCGCTACCCCGGCGCGGATGACGACGTGCTCCACAACCTGACCTTCCGCATCGAAGCGGGACAAACGGTCGGCATCATGGGGACGACGGGATCGGGCAAATCCACGGTGGTCAATCTCATCCCGCGCTTCTTCGACGTGACCAACGGCTCGATCCTGGTCAGCGGCGTGGACATCCGCGAGGTGCCGCTCAAAGACCTGCGCGACAAGATCGGCTACATCCCGCAGCGCAGCAACCTGTTCACTGGCACCATCGAGAGCAACCTGCGCTACGCCGACGAAGACGCTGATGAAAACACCCTCAAACTCGCCCTCGAAATTGCCCAGGCGGCAGATTTCGTTCAGGAGCGAAGCGAGGGGCTGCAGGCTGAGGTCTCGCAGGGAGGCGTGAACTACTCCGGCGGGCAGAAACAGCGTCTGAGCATCGCCCGCGCCCTGGTCAAGCGCGCCCCCATCTACATCTTCGACGACAGTTTCTCCGCCCTCGATTACCGCACCGACGCCCGTCTGCGTCAGGCGCTGCTCAAGCAGTTGCGGCACAGCACCGTGCTGATCGTCTCGCAGCGCATCGCCACCATCAAAAACGCCGACCAGATTTTAGTGCTGGACGAAGGCAGGCTGATCGGTCAAGGCACACATGAGGAATTGATGAAAACCAACGAAATCTACCGCGAGATTGCCCTCTCGCAATTGAAACAGGAGGCGCTGGCATGAACGGCTCCAACGGCAAAGAACCCAAACCCCAATCCACGGCGCTCCCGCGCGGACCGATGGGCGGGCGCGGACCCATGGGCGGCGGTCCCGGCGGACACATGATGGGCGGACCCGTCCAAAAGGCGCGCGACTTCAAAGGCACGCTGCGCAAACTGATCTCCTATCTCGCCCCCTACCAGACGAAAATTCTGGTGGTCTTCGTGCTGGCAATCGGCTCCACCGCCTTCGCCATCGTGGGACCGAAGATCCTCGGCAACGCCACCACCGAACTGTTCAACGGCATTCTGGCAAAGATTGCCGGCACGGGCGATGTGCCCTTCGATGTCATCGGGCGCATCCTGCTGACCGCGCTTGGGCTGTACGCCCTCTCCGCCGGGCTGAGTTACGCTCAGGGCTGGCTGATGACCGATGTCGCCATCGAGGTCACCTACAAACTCCGCCGCGAGATGATGGAGAAAATCAACCGCATGCCGTTCCGTTACTTCGACGGCACGCCGCACGGCGAGGTGCTCTCCCTGCTGACCAACGACGTGGACACCATCAACCAGACCCTCAACCAGAGCCTGACGCAAATCATCACCTCGCTGGTGACGGTGGTGGGCATTCTGGTCATGATGCTGACCATCTCCTGGCAGATGACGCTTGTGGCGCTGACGATTGTGCCTGCCTCGATGCTGGTGGTGATGCTCATCATCCGCCAGTCGCAGCGCTTCTTCAAGGAACAGCAGGATTACCTCGGTCACGTCAACGGGCATGTGGAGGAGATGTTCGGCGGGCATCTCATCGTCAAGGCGTTCAACGGCGAGGAGAAGAGCATCGCCAAATTCAACGAGTACAACACCGCCCTCTACGGCTCGGCGTGGAAGTCGCAGTTCTTCTCCAGCATCATGATGCCGGTCATGCGGCTGGTGAGCAACCTGGGCTATGTGGCGGTCGTCCTGCTCGGCGGCTGGCTGACCATCCGCAAGGCGATTGCCGTCGGCGATATTCAGGCGTTCATTCAATACATCAACTCATTCACCCAGCCCATCACCCAGCTGGCGAACATTTCCAACGTTCTGCAAAGCACGGTGGCGGCGGCGGAGCGCGTCTTCGAGTTCCTCGAAAAAGAGGAAGAGACTCCCGAAACCGCCTCGCCGGTCAAACTGGAACGGGTGCGCGGGCATGTCGAATTCCGCGATGTGTATTTCGGCTACACCCCCGGCACGCCGGTCATCAAAGGGTTCTCGGCGGAGATTCAGCCCGGGCAGAAGGTGGCCATTGTCGGTCCGACCGGAGCCGGCAAGACGACCATCGTCAAACTGCTGATGCGCTTCTATGACGTGGACAGCGGCTCCATCCGCATTGACGGTCACGACATCCGCGAGTTCACCCGCGCCGACCTGCGCGCCATGTTCGGCATGGTGCTGCAGGATACCTGGCTGTTCAACGGCACGATTCTCGACAACATCCGCTACGGGCGCGAAGACGCGACGGAGGAGGAAGTCATCGCCGCCGCGCAAGCCGCGCACGTGGATCACTTCATCCACACCCTGCCCGACGGCTACAACTTCGTGCTGAACGAGGAAGTGACCAACATCTCGCAGGGACAAAAGCAACTGCTGACCATCGCCCGCGCCTTCCTGGCGGATTCGCCCATGCTCATCCTCGATGAAGCCACCAGTTCGGTGGACACGCACACGGAAATTCTCATCCAGAAAGCCATGGACAAACTCATGCGCGGGCGCACCAGTTTCATCATTGCCCACCGCCTGTCCACCATCCAAAACGCCGACCTGATTCTGGTCATGCGCGACGGCAACATCGTCGAGCAGGGCACGCACGAGGAACTGCTGGCGCAAGGCGGCTTCTACGCCGACCTGTACAACAGCCAGTTCGAGAAGATAGAAGAATCGCTCACTGTCTGAATTTCATCCCCCCTACTACCATGCCGCCAGCAAGACCAACACAGGTTTTGCTGGTGGCATTTTATTTCTCTAACAAGTAAAATTGGCCTGCACCCACCTCCGTCACCCACAGGACATTTATGCTACTCACCGCTTTTTCCGACCCCATGTTTGTTCTCTTTTTCATCCTGGCGCTTGGCACGTTGCTTGGCACCTTCAAGTGGCGGGGAATTTCCCTGGGGACGGCAGGCGTGCTTTTCGCCGCCCTGCTCTTTGGCCACCTGGGTTTTAGCACACCGAAAGCCGTGATGGATTTAGGTCTGCTCCTCTTTGTCTATGCGGTTGGTTTGCAGGCCGGTCCGCGCTTCTTCCGCACCTTCCGCAAACAGGGCTGGCGCTTTGTGACCATTGGCCTGGTCGTTGCCCTGACGGGTGCCCTGGTCACTGCTTTGCTGGCCACCTGGTTGAAGATTCCAGATGGGATCGCCGCCGGCCTCTACACCGGCGCGTTGACCTGCACCCCGGCTTTGGCCGCCGCCCTGGATGTTTTCTCCCGCTTCGCCCCCGACCTGGAGGGGACCGTCTCCGTCGGTTACGGTATTGCCTACCCCTTTAGCATGATCGGCGTCGTCTTGCTGGTGCAATTCCTGCCCACCCTGCTGAAACGAGATATACGCTCCGAAGAACAGGCCTGGCTGGAAGAGCGCCGGCGCGAATTGCCCATGCTGGTCATTCGCCAGTTTGAAATCACCAACCCCAACATGGACGGCATTCCTTTGCGCCAGGTCGATCCGCATCGCCTGGCCAATGTCAACTTCAGCCGTATCCGCCGCGGCGATCAAGTCTTCATCGCCCGCCCCGATTTCGTTTTCCAGGTAGGCGATGTCGTCATGGCCATTGGCCCACAATCCGAGATGGATAAAATCCGCCTGCTGCTAGGCCGCGAAACCGAAGTCCCCATGGACATGAACACCAACATCACCAGCGCCGACCTGGAAGTGACCTCCCCCGCCGTAGCCGGCAAGACACTGGCTGAGCTACGCGTATGGGAAAATGACCGCGTGGTCATCACCCGCTTGCGCCGCCAGGGAGTTGAAATCAGCCCGGTTGGCAGTCTCACCCTGGAAATCGGCGACGGACTACGGGTAGTCGGCGAACGGCTGGATGTGGAAGCTTTCGTGCAAAAAGTTGCCGGCGAAACGCGTCACGCTCAGGAGACAAGTATGCTCTCCTATCTGCTGGGGTTGGTATTGGGCATCGGCCTGGGGTTGATCCCCTTCAACCTGGCCAGCGGCGTGACGGTCAAAATGGGCATTGCCGGCGGCGCATTTCTGGTCAGCTTACTGATTGGCCACTTTGGACGCATTGGCCATCTACGGCTTTACGTTCCCAACGCCGCCAAAAATCTGACCCGCGAGCTGGGATTAATGCTCTTTCTCGCCGGAGCAGGCACCACCGCCGGCTCGCGCGTGATCGAAGTGCTACGCCAGCAGGGGTTGACCCTTGCCCTGCTTGGCGCAACCGTGACCCTCCTCTCAGTAGCCGCGGGCTTATTTCTCATGCTGCGCATCTACCGAATGCACACCTTGCCCACCCTCGGCGCCTTAACCGCAACCATGACCAACCCCCCCGGCCTGACTGCCGCCAACTCCCTCTCTACCACCGATCTGGCAACCGTCTTTTACGCCAGCGTATATCCCGTTGCCTTGATTTTTAAAATCATCCTGGCACAACTATTGGCAATTTTGCTGCTGCGATGATAAAAAAATAACAGGAGGAACACATGGCCACCGAAATTCCCGAAGCTGATTGGAAAGTGCTCTCCCGCCTGAAACCGCTGGCCCTGGAACGCCTGTGTCGGCGCATTTTGCGCGATGCCAGCAACATCATCGCCCGCGCCGCAGAGGGCGAATATTACCGTACCTACATGAAACTATACGAACACATCCAGAAAAAAGACAAAGACCTGAATCGCTGCTTCAATGACTGGCGTCGTTCCCAGGCTCTCTGGCTGCTCATGGAATGGCGCCGCGAACACCTGATCACCGACGAAGAATTTGCAGCTTTCACCCCTGAAACGCGAGCAAAGGTAGATGACTTCTTGAAAATTTCCCGGTAAGGTGCAAAATTCTTTCCCCATTTTCCCCCTTTCGTGTTATACTCCAGGTGCTCCAGTGAAGGAGCGCAACGCTTCTGGGAAATTGTTTTGATCACTCTAAATGAAGTCCCGACGCATCGGTCGGGCTTTTTTGTTGTTACAGGCGGCTCTGCAAAGAGCAACCTGATTTGCAAGAAGAAGGAAATTGGAGTTGTCAGAACAATCCAACGAGTCTCAGCGACCAGCGTTCCGGTCCGGCCGCGACGATGCGACCACGTGACCATGAGACTATCATACAAAAAAGGACTCCAATGACCGACTTTTCTTCTCTAAACCTCCGCCCCGAAATCCTGCAAGCCATCACCGAACTGGGCTACACAGAGCCGACCCCTATCCAGGCCGCTATCATCCCTGTCATGCTCACCGGCGCCGATGTCATCGGCCAGGCGCAAACCGGCACCGGCAAAACCGCTGCCTTTGCCCTCCCCATCCTCCAAAATTTTCACTCCAGTCACAAACCGCAGGCACTTGTCCTCGCCCCCACCCGCGAACTCGCTTTGCAAGTGGCCGAGGCCATGCTCGCCTATAGCCGCCTGCTTAAAGTGCGCGTCCTACCCGTCTATGGCGGGCAACCCTACGCCCCTCAAATCAATCAACTCAAGCGCGGCGTAGATGTCGTCGTCGGCACCCCCGGCCGCATCATTGACCTGATCGAACGCAAAGTCCTCGACCTGAGCGAAATCAAGACAGTGGTGCTCGACGAGGCCGACGAGATGCTCAACATGGGCTTCATCGAGGCCGTAGAGGCTATTCTCGTCGCGACGCCCAACCAGCGGCAGACCGCTCTCTTCAGCGCCACGCTGCCCACCCGCATCCGCACCCTGGCTAACCGCTTCATGCGGGACCCGCAGGCGGTTTCCATTAAACGGGCGACTGTCACCGTCCAGGCGATCGAGCAACGCTACTACCTCGTCCACGAAACGGATAAACTAAACGCCCTGACCAATCTCTTCGAGATCGAACCCATGACCAGCGTGCTGATCTTTGCCCGCACACGCGCCGAGACAACGCACCTGGCCAGCGAGCTTTCGCGGCGCGGCTTTCCCGCCGAGGCGCTCAACGGCGACCTGGAGCAGAACGCTCGCGAGCGTATCCTGGGGCGTTTTCGCACCAACACCTTGAAAGTCCTGGTAGCTACCGATGTAGCCGCTCGCGGCCTGGATATTGACGATATTTCGCATGTAATCAACTTCCAGTTACCCGACGACCCCGAAGTTTATGTTCACCGCATTGGGCGCACGGGGCGCGCCGGCAAGACAGGCATTGCCATTTCATTCTTTACCCCACGTGAAAAGCGTCGTTTACGCGACATTGAAGGTTTTACCAAACAAAAACTCACCCTGGCCAAACTCCCTACCCCAGAAGAAATCACCCAACACCGCGAGGCGCAATTGCTGGCGCAGATGAAAACCTGGCTGGAACGCGGCCGGGCCAAGCGGGAGCGGATTATGGTAGAACAACTCGCTGCCGAAGGACACGATGCGCTGGATATTGCCGCCGCCGCCCTGAAACTGGCCCGCGCCAGTGAAAAGCAGCGCCCCATCGCAAAGGTGGCAGACGTGGCCGAGACTCCCTATCCGCCGCGCGAAGGCTCATTTGGGCGCGCCCGCCCATCGGTCCGGGGACGAAGCGAGCCGTTCGGTCAGGTCTCGCATGAAGCGGGGATGATCCGCCTGAAGATGAACATCGGCCGACAGCAGGGTCTGCGTCCCAATGATGTGGTTGGGATGATCGCCGCCAATGCCGACATCCCCGGCAACACCATCGGTAAAATCCGCATTGAGGACAGACACACGTTGGTAGATATCCCGGAGCAGTTCGTCGAGAAAGTGCTGGCCGGGAACCGTTCTTACCGGCTGGGTAAACATCGCTTTGCCCTGGAAAGAGCGTAAAGGCAATTGACGATTGCCCGCAAATGCCTGCCGACGGTCGGCGAAGGCCGACCTGGCAGGCAGTAGGCCGAAACTTTAGTTTCCAGGCGAACGGCGCCACAGGCAAGGCAGGCGTTATGAAAAGGCCTCCGAAGTCTAAGACTTCGGAGGCCTGGCTATATCAGGCTATTTAGCCAGATTTGCCGCGATAGGCCAGCAGGCGCAGGCCGTTGAGGACGACCAGCACGGTGCTGCCTTCATGCCCGACCACGCCCAAAGGCAGGGGCAGCGAAAGCCCAAACGCCGAAGCCACCAGCAGGACGATAACCGCCAGAGCAAAGGTCAGGTTTTGCCAGACGACGGTTTGAGCCCGGCGCGCCAGCCCAACGGCAAAGGGGATTTTGCGCAGGTCGTCCGACATCAAGACTACATCGGCGGTTTCAATGGCGACGTCGGTTCCGCCGCCGCCCATGGCAATGCCAACATCTGCTGTGGCGAGTGAGGGGGCGTCGTTGACGCCATCGCCCACCATGGCCACCGGGCCGTATTTGCGGCGCAATTCTTTCAACACCGTCACCTTGTCTTGCGGCAGCAGCCCCGCATGGTACTCATCCACCCCGGCTTTGGCAGCGATTTTGGCCGCCACGCGCGGGTTATCGCCAGTAAGCATGACCACGCGCTCGATGCCGGCGGCTTTCAGGCCGCGAATCATCTCCACCGCGTCGGGTCGGAGCGTATCGGCCACCGCCACCAGACCCACGAATTGACCGGCGCTGTGGTTGTAAAGGTACATGACAGTCTGTCCGTCTTCTTCTATTTGGCGGGCGCGCTCCAACAGGGGGGCAGGCAGAGGAACGCCGCGCTCGTTGAACAGGCGCTCGTTACCCATCCAGTAGATCGTCTCTGCCAGGCGCGCTTCTACACCCTGGCCGAGGATGGCGCGAAATTCGCTGGCAGTTGGCAGATCAGGGTCGGCGCGGCGCGCCGCGTTGACAATCGCTCGGGCGAGCGGGTGTTCGGAGCGCGCTTCCACCGCGCCAGCCAGGCGCAGCAATTCGTTTTCGTCCCCATTCAAGGCATATAGTTGCGTTACTTCGGGTTGACCGCTGGTGAGCGTGCCGGTCTTATCAAAAGCCAGCACCTTAAGCGTGGCCGTCTTTTCCAGATGCACGCCGCCCTTGAAGAGAACGCCGTGTCGCGCCGCGTTGGCAATGGCCGAAAGGATGCTGGCCGGGGTGGAGATGACCAGCGCACAGGGCGAAGCCACCACCAGCCAGGTCATGGCGCGGTAGAAGGTCGGCTGGAAGGGATGCCCCAGCACCAGCCAGGGGACGAGGATGAGCAGGGCTGCCGCGCCCAGCACAAAGACGGCGTATTTTTGCTCAAACTGGTCGAGGGCGCGCTGGGTGTTGGCCTTGGTGGCCTGCGCCGCTTCCACCATCTGGACGATGCGCGCCAGGGTGGTATCTTGCGCCAGGCGGGTGACGCGAATTTCGAGGGCGCCGGAGCCGTTCAGCGTGGAGGCAAAGACGCTATCGCCGCGGGCTTTGTGAACGGGCAACGATTCGCCGGTGATGGTGGATTGGTCCACGTCCGATGCGCCTTCCAGCACTTCGCCGTCAATCGGGAAGCGCTCACCGGGGCGCACCAGGACCACGTCGCCCAGCGTCAACTGCTCGATGGGTAGGGTCACCAGGCGCGAGCCGCGCCGCACGGTCGCCACTGCAGGTCGCAAATCCAGCAGTTTTTCAATCGCTTTGCGGCTGCGGTCCATGGCATAGGATTGCAGCGTGTTGGAAAGCGAGAACAGGAAGAGCAACATCGCCCCTTCGGCGGGCGAACCGACCAGCGCTGCGCCCAGGGCAGCCACAATCATCAGCAAATCGACATTCAGCGTTTTCTCTTTGAGGGCTTCGATGCTCGCCAGCAAGCCAAAGTACCCGCCTGCGACGTAAGAGATGGCGTACAGGATGGCAACCGCCGTGGGATGCAGGCCGTTCATCGCGCCCAGCCAGGCCGCCAGTCCAGTGACGGCATTGAGCAGGGTGAAGATGATTTCCATCTTATCGGCGGGCAGCAGAGATTTCTGCTCCTTTGCTTGGGACGGCTGCAGCAGACCTTCCGCCGTTGCCAGGGCTGTTTCGCCCTCCAGCGCAGGCGGGGCGAGGCGAGCCACGATCTGCCCGTTTTGGATGGTAGCCGCCGGCAATTGCGCCGCGGACTGATAGGTTTGCAACAAGGCCTGACCCATTGCCCCAGCACAGCCGGCACAGGCCGCCGCGCCGAATTCGCGTTTCGCGGCGCACTGCGCGACCCGCGTGGCCGCCATCTGTCCGGCCTGGCGCACCAGGTGCAGAGCGTTCTCACTAGAGAGAATGCGCGGGTCATACACAGCCTTCAACTGGCCGCTTTCCAGGTCGAACTCGACCTGCTCAATGCCCTGATACCCGCGCAGGGTATCGGTCAACACATCGGTACAGCGCGTACCTTCGGGGGGAAGAGAAATCGGTTTCATGGTGACTTTAGTGTTCATTGGTGAAGAATGGTTGATCAGGAGCTGCCGCCTGTTTTGCCTGACACTCCGGACAAATCCCATAGTACAACACGCGCGCCCCCAACAGGCGAAAACCGCTGGCGTTGGTGAGTTCCCCTTGCAGGTGTTGGACATGCTCGGAGGGAACGTCCACAATCTTGTGGCAGGAAACACATGCCAGGTTGACGTGGGGGCTGGTGTCGGCGTCGTAGTGGACCTGGTCATCCCCGGCATGACCCAGCGCGTTCACCACGCCCAGGCCGACCAGGGCCTCCAACGTGTTATAGACCGTCGCCAGCGAGAGCGAGGGATAGTCCGGTTTGAGCGTCTGATAAATTTGCGCCGCGGTGGGATGTTCGTCCGTTTCTGCCAACAACTTGCAAATGGCAAGTCGTTGTGGCGTCAGGCGCAGGCCGGCTTGTTTCAAGGAAATGAGAAGAGAAGAATAAGGTGAGTGCATAATTTATAGTTGTTATTTATTTATAATCATTATAAATAACGAGAGGGAAAGTGTCAAGATTGAGCGGAAGAGTGGCACAAAAGTCAGGCCAGCCTGCCGGGAGATGGCTTCGACGGAAGAACGTCGTCTCGCCATGACAACCCAATTCGGGCGAATTTTCAGATGGGTTTTATCCCGAATTGACGTTACCTTACCCTATAGCCGCAGACAGGCATCGGCAGCCAGCCAGAACAGGCTTTGGCGAATTTCGCCACGCGATTGCCAGCCGCGCTCATCCCAGGTGTCACTACTCAGGTCGTCGCCCGCATAGAGGATTTGTCCCAGCAAGACGTTGCGAAATTGGGCAACTGCAAAGAATGCGGCGGCTTCCATTTCAACGGTCAGGCAACCTTCTGCCAGGCGGGCATCAATCATCGCTTGCGTTTCGCGATACGGAGCATCGGTAGTCCAGGTTTTGGCTTTCAGGTACGGCAGTCGCCGCTCGGCGAGGAGAGATTCCAACGTTTGCACTACAGCGGGGTTGGCAGCCACTTCGCGCTCCGGCGGTAGATAGTGATAGGAGGTGCCTTCATCGCGCACGGCGGAAGTGACCAGGAAAAGATGTCCCACCGCCAGCCCTCTTTGCAACACGCCTGCCCCTCCGACCACAACAAACTTTCTGCATCCCAGGGCAATCACTTCTTCCAGCAAGCCGGCCGCCATCGGCGCGCCCACGCCAGGGTGGAAGAAAGCCAGGCGTTGGCCACGATGTTCGATTTCATACAGCGAATGGTGGCCATCCTCCCAGTGGCTGGTAGCCAAAATGTGAGCGGATTTTTCGCTGGAGACCTTGTCTACCACTTCATGAAAGAAGCAAATCACGCAGGCCTCGGGAACATCCCGCGGCGGGATAATGCGGGAAGGTTCGATTTTGGCCTCGCGGGCATAGTCGTGTTCGAAGAGGGGGCTGTTAGCAATCTCTGGCATGGCAGATCGGTTCTCCTTGCATTTTTGCTCGTATTTTACCCCTCCAGATCTTGAAAGTGTTCCTTTTGAGTTCAGAGCATGGCTTTGTGGGCGCGCGGGCGGCGCATAAGATTATGACAAAACTTTTACCTGTCTCCAACTTTCCTCCAACAAAACCACCGTATATTCTTCTAGGACAACCACAAGCAGTTGTCTTAGAACTTATCGGTAAGGAGTAATCCCATGAACCTCGACAAATTCACCCAGAAATCCCAAGAAGCGATTTTCAGCGCTCAGCAAATTGCCCAGGAATATCACCATCAGGCCATTGAGCCGATTCATCTCGAACTGGCGCTCATCCGCCAGGAAGAAGGCGTTGTCCCGGCTATCGTGACCAAAGTGGCCGGTTCCACCATCGCTATCCGCGAAGAACTGGAGCGCGAACTGGCGGGCCGCCCGCAGATTCACGGGGCGAACATGCAGGTTGGCCTCAGCCAGGCCGCCGCCGACGTATTGACCGCCGCCGAGCGCTACGCCAAAGGCATGCAGGATGAGTACGTCTCGACTGAACACATCCTGCTCGGTCTGACCGATTCCATCGAAGGCAAGCGGCTGGCCTCTTACGGCCTGACCAAAGACGCCATTCTCAACGCGCTCAAAGCGGTGCGCGGCTCGCAGCGCGTCACCACCCCCGAACCGGAATCCACCTATCAGGCGCTCGAAAAATATGGCCGCGACCTGACCGACCTGGCCCGCAAAGGCAAACTCGACCCGGTGATCGGCCGCGACGAGGAGATTCGGCGCGTGGTGCAAATTCTCAGCCGCCGCACCAAGAACAACCCGGCCCTGATCGGCGAACCCGGCGTGGGCAAGACCGCCATCGCCGAGGGGTTGGCGCAGCGCATCGTCAACGGCGACGTGCCGGAAGGTCTGAAAAAGAAGCGCATCGTCCAGTTGGATATGGGCGCGCTCGTCGCGGGCGCGAAGTATCGCGGCGAGTTCGAGGAGCGGCTGAAGGCCGTCCTGAAAGAAATCACCGAATCGAACGGGGAAATCATCCTGTTCGTGGACGAAATGCACACCGTCGTTGGCGCGGGCAAAGCCGAAGGCAGCATGGACGCCGGTAACATGCTCAAGCCCATGCTGGCGCGCGGCGAACTGCACATGATCGGCGCGACCACGCTGGATGAGTACCGCAAGTATGTGGAGAAAGACCCCGCCCTGGAGCGGCGCTTCCAGCCCGTTCTGGTCGAAGAGCCGAGCGTGGAAGACACCATCTCAATTTTGCGCGGCCTGAAGGAGCGCTACGAAGTCCATCACGGCGTGCGCATCACCGACCCGGCGGTCATCGCCGCGGCGACCCTCAGCCATCGCTACATCCCCGACCGGCACCTGCCCGACAAGGCCATTGACCTGATTGACGAGGCCGCCGCCCGCCTGCGCACCGAAATTGACTCCAAGCCGCAGGAACTGGACGAGGTGGACCGCGCCATCATGCAACTCGAAATCGAGCGCGAGGCGCTCAAAAAAGAGAAGGACAAGGCATCCAAAGAACGGCTGGAGAAACTGGAACAGGAGCTGGCTGAACTGCGCGAGAAATCTCGCGCCCTGACCGCCCGCTGGCAGGCCGAGAAACAAGCCATCAGCGAACTGCGCGCCCTGAAGGAGAAATTGGAGCAAACCCGCACCGAAATGGAGCGCGCCGAACGCGCCGCCGACCTGGAGAAAGCCGCCCGCCTGCGCTACGGCGAAATGCGCACCCTCGAGGAACAAATCCGCACTGCCGAAAGCAAGCTGAAAGCCATGCAGGCCGAAGGCGCACTGCTCAAAGAAGAAGTGGACGCTGAAGAGATCGCTGCAGTCGTCGCCCGCTGGACGGGCATCCCGGTGGACAAACTGCTCGAAGGCGAGACGCAGAAGCTGCTGCACATGGAGGAAAAGCTCCATGAGCGCGTCGTTGGGCAGGATGAAGCCATTCGCGTCGTCTCGAACGCGGTGCGCCGCGCCCGCGCCGGGCTGCAGGACCCCAATCGTCCGCTCGGCTCGTTCATCTTCCTCGGCCCGACCGGAGTCGGCAAGACTGAACTGGCGCGTGCCCTGGCCGAATTCCTGTTCGATGACGAACGGGCGATGGTGCGCATTGACATGAGCGAATATCAGGAAAAGCACACCGTCAGCCGGCTCATCGGCGCGCCGCCGGGCTATGTCGGCTACGAGGAAGGCGGTCAACTGACCGAAGCGGTCCGCCGCCGACCGTATAGCGTGGTGCTCTTCGACGAGATCGAAAAAGCCCACCCGGAGGTCTTCAACGTGCTGCTGCAACTGCTCGATGACGGCCGCCTGACCGACGGGCAGGGCCGCACAGTGGACTTCCGCAACACGGTGGTGATTATGACCTCCAACCTGGGCAACACGCTCTGGGAGAACGGTCATCGCGTGACCCGTGACGAGATCACCCGCGTGCTGCAAGCGCACTTCCGCCCGGAGTTTCTCAACCGCATTGACGAGATCGTGGTCTTCCACCCATTGGGCAAGGAGCACCTGGCCGGCATCGTGGATATCCAACTGCGCCGCATCAGCCGCCTGCTGGCCGAAAAGGGCTACCAGCTCGAAGTCAGCGAAGCCGCCCGCGAATACCTGGCCGAAACCGGCTACGACCCGCACTTCGGCGCCCGTCCGCTCAAACGCGCCATCCAGCGCGAATTGCAAGACCCGCTGGCGCTCAAGATTCTGGCCGGCGAGTTCAAAGAGGGCGACACGATACGGGTGGATAAAGGCCCAGATGGGTTGGTGTTCACCTCCGCCGTGCCGGTGGTGGAAGGGGAAGTGGTCGAATAAAACAAACCGTCCCGAAGGTCGAGTAGCCTTCGGGACGATTGATTACGTGAGTATTTGAATGGGTTATAATCAAAATATGAAGCCTGAAATGATTCTCCAGAAACACCGTCAGCAGATTCTCGAAATTGTTCATCGCAACGGTGGGCGCGAGGCGCGCGTGTTCGGCTCTGTTGCACGGCGCGAAGCCCGGGCAGAGAGCGACCTGGACCTTCTGGTTACGCTGGAACCGGGCCGCAGTCTTCTCGACCTGGCGCGCATGCAGCGTGAGTTGGAGCAATTGCTGGGCATCTCAGTGGACGTGGTCACCGCAGCGGGATTGCGCCCGCGCCTGCGCGAGTCCGTGCTGAGAGAGGCGCTGTCCCTATGAGAAGTGAACGCGAACGCCTGCTGGACATTCTCGAAGCGATTGAACGCATCGAGAAATATGCTCGCCGCGGAAAAGAAGCCTTCGACAATGACGAATCAAACCTGGGTGGTACAGCATCTGACGATGATCGGCGAGGCTTGCCGCGCCCTTCCGCAGGAATTTCAGGCAAGGTATAGTAATGTTCCCTGGGCCGATATTATTGGGATGCGAAACATTCTGGTGCATCACTATTTTGGAATAGATGTGGATGCTGTTTGGGCAGTGGTGGAAAAAGATTTGCCTGAATTGAAATTCAACGTGCAGACTATCTTGCAAGAACTGGAATAGACCGTGTCGCCTGGTTTGCTGCCTGCGCTCTCCGCCCGCCGATGCACCGGCGGGCGTTTTTTCTGCCGCTTCAGCGGGGTTGGTGTGATAGTGCGTTTCATTCCCGCACAAAACGCCCCACCTGGCATAGAGCAACGCCCTATATAGACTTCCGAAAGGCGGCAGAGACTTCGGATGTCTACGCTTCAAGCCGCTCATCTACCGCGCAATTTTCCGATTGAGAGTAAAATTTACGAAAACCGTTTCCGCCGACCTCCAAAGGAGGGAATAGGATGCCTCAATCGAAGGACAGAAAACGCTCCGCTATCAACGCAAAGATAGAGATTGATGGGAATGTGTCGGGCTCAAACATCATTGTTGGCGACGGAAATACCATCCGTGTCGAACCCGCGCAGACCGTCCTTGCCTCCCTCTTCACCATCCCGCCGCCCGTCGCGGACTTCACCGGGCGCGCGAAAGAACTCGAAACCCTGAAGACCTCCTTCAAGAACGGCGCGGTCATCACCGGGCTGAGCGGCGGAGGCGGCGTCGGCAAGACCGAACTGGCGCGCAAACTGGCGCAGGAACTGGCGGACGACTATCCCGCCGCCCGCCTCGAAATTGACCTGCGCGGCGCCTCCGAAAACCCGCTGCCCCCCGAAGACGCCATGCGCCGCCTGCTCGAACCCTTTTCCCCGAACAAGAAACTCCCCGACGACCCCAACCAACTGCGCGGGCTGTACCAGCAGACCTTTACGAAGCACAAATCCCTGCTCCTGCTCGATAACGCCGCGGACGCCGCCCAGGTGCGCCCGCTCATCCCGCCCCCGCCCTCGGCGGCCATCGTCACCTCCCGCCGCTACTTCAGCCTGAGCGACGCCGGGCTGAGCGAACCCCTGCGGCTGGAAGCGCTCACCGAAGAAGAAGCCCGCGACCTGCTGCACGCCGCCTCGCCCAAACTGCGCAACGCGCCCGCCGACGAAGTGAATCGTCTCGCCGCCCTGTGCGGACGCCTGCCCCTCGCCCTGCGCGTCGCCGCCGCCCTGCTGGAAGACCGCCCCGACTGGCGCCCCGCCGACCTGCTCGCCCGCCTCGCCGACGAACGCAGCCGCCTGAAGCGCCTCAAGCGCGATTCCGACCCCGACCTGGACGTGGAAGCCGCCCTCAACCTGTCCTACGCCCTGCTCGACGACGACCTGAAAGCCCGCTTCCGTCAGTTGGGCGTCTTCCCTGCGCCGTTTCTCAAAATTTCAGCCGCGGCGGTCTGGTTTGGTACCGTCCACGGTCCGCCGTCCGCCGTCTCCGAAACCGACGACCTGCTCGGCAAACTCATCACCCGCAGCCTGGTCAACATCTCCTCCGCGCCGGTCGGAGAAGGACCAGCAGGCGAAGCGCTCTTTGCCTACTCCCTCCACGACCTGACCCGCCTCTTCGCCCTCGCCCGCCTGGAAGAAGACCCCGCCGAAGCGGGGCAAGCCACCCTGCGCCACGCCGAACACTTCCTGGAACAAGCCAGCGCGGCGGACGACCTCTACCAACAAGGCGGCGAACACATCCTGCCCGCCCTGGCGACCTTCCGTTTTCTCTACCCGCACCTGAGCGCCGCCTTCGCGCGCCTTGCCGCCCGGCCCGCCGACCCCGCCGCCGACCGCTGGCTGAGCGATTTCCCCGGGAAGTGCATCTACCTGCTCGACCTGCACCTCCCGCCCCGCGAGTACATCCCCCTGCTCGAAGCCGCCCTGGCTGCCTCCCGCCGCCTGGGGGATAGAAAAGACGAAGGCATAGCCCTCGGCAACCTGGGGTCAGCATATCTGTCATTAGGCGACGCCCGCAAAGCCATCGAGTTCTATGAACAGTGCCTGACCTTGCACCGTGAAATCGGCGACCGCCGCGGCGAAGGGAATGACCTCGGCAACTTGGGGCTGGCGTATGCGGCTTTGGGCGACGCCCGCAAAGCCATCGAGTTCTATGAACAGGCGCTGGCGATTGACCGGGAAATTGGCGATAAGCGCAATGAAGGAAACTGGCTCGGCAACCTGGGGAATGCGTATGCGGCTTTGGGCGACGCCCGCAAAGCCATCGAGTTCTATGAAAAACGGATGGAAATTGCCCGGGAAATTGGCGACCGCCGCGGCGAAGGGAATGCCCTCGCAAATATGGGCGCGGCATATAAAACTCTCGGAGAAAAGGACAAAGCCCGCGCGCTCTGGGGGCAGGCGCTGGCGATATACCGCGCCATCGAAAGCCCGCACGCGCGCACCGTCGAAGGTTGGCTGGCCCGGCTGGATGGGGAAGAGCCTGAAAAAAGCGAGATAAGCCTGCAAGATTTTATACGAACCGTGATTCAGGCGCATCGTTCCAAAGCCCCGCAAGCCGTGCCACTCTTTGACGCGCTGGGCAAAATGGCAGCCGATGATACCCTCCCGCCCGAACTGCGCGAACTGGCAAACGTCCTGCAAAGTTTCATGAGCGGCATAGAGAATCCCGACCTCTCGCGCCTGCCCGCAGAACTGGCGCAACTGGTGCGCGCGGCGCTGGCGGAAAAACCGGCCTGAACCCGCCGCGATTGCGTAGGTCAAGGCTCTGCCTTGACCCGAAACTGGACAAGGCGAAGCCTTGTCCTAACGCCGGGATCATGTAGGTCAAGGCTCTGCCTTGACCCCGTAACTGGACAAGGCAAAGCCTTGTCCTAACGCCGGAATCATGTAGGTCAAGGCTCTGCCTTGACCCCGACGGACAAGGCAAAGCCTTTGTCTTACCGCCGGGATGCTGTAGGTCAAGGCTCTGCCTTAACCCGAAACTGGACAAGGCGAAGCCTTGTCCTACACTACGGCAACAAATTTTCGTCTACAAAAGTAAACGGCCACTCTCGCCAGTCCTGCGCCAGCCCGGCTTGAACCGGGTTGTTCAGGATATACCAGACAATGTTTTTGAGTTCTGCCTCGTCACGCACCACATGGTCGTAACTCTCGTGTTGCCAGAAAGGGCCATTCCCGCCCAGCAGTTGACGGCAGGCGCGCCCGGTGCGTCCTTTGAGCAAATACAGGGCATGGCTGAGCGCAGTGAAAGTCTGCCCCGTCCGTTGCGGGGGCGGGTCGGGAATGTCCCGCAAGTCTATCAGCAAGTGAACGTGATTGGGCATGATGCAGAACCCCAGCAGGTGATAATGCTCCGGGTGCAAAGCATGGATTTCGTCCCGCACAATCCCGGCCAGGCGTGGGTCAGCCAGCCAGCGCGGGCCATCGGCGCGGTCAAGGTGTCCATCGAAACGGGCAAAGTATCGTTTCGAAAGCGCATAGCGCTGACGTTCCAGTTCACTGCCCTGGAACTGACTTGCCAGACGGGCTTTTTCTTGCTCCCATTCCCAATCCAACGTTTGCAAGACCGAGCGCGGCAGACTGCCCGCTAACCGAAAGGTGACGAAAAACGTGGCGTTGGGCGGATGCCAGTGGGGAAGATGCCGGAAGAAAATGTCTTGCATAAGGGCAATTATAGTAGGTCAAGGCTCCGCCTTGACCCTGGACAAGGCGAAGCCTTGTCCTACCGCCGGGATCATGTAGGTCAAGGCTCTGCCTTGACCCCGGCGGACAAGGCAAAGCCTTGTCCTACCGCCGGGCTGATGTAGGTCAAGGCTCTGCCTTGACCCCCGCGGACAAGGTGAAGCCTTGTCCTACCCGCTGTGCCGGTGGGGAGTAAAACAAATCGTCCCGAAGGATTGAGCGCCTTCGGGACGGTGTTTTATTCCAGCCGCGCCAAAATTGAGTCAGGGACTTGTTCGCGCAAATGCGGGTAACTTTCCAGAATGCGGGCAATATCCGCCAGGTCCTTCTGACGTTTGCTGCCGCGCCGTTCCGGGTCGAGCGCAGCCCAGATTTTTCCTTGCAAAACATCTTCCAGGCGGGCGACAGGCAGGCGCATTCCTAACACCTCGCGCTCGCTGGCGCGCGCGACAAAAGCGCGATAGCGTTCGTCGGTTTGAATCTGCACGCGCAAATTCGAATCGGGAAGCGAGATATTCAGGCTGTGCGGGAAACGTTTGACCGTAAACCGTTCCGCCAGTCTCTTTTCGAGATCGTCCAGTGACTCGACCGCCACCGCAATATCCAGATCCAGGCTGACCAGCGGCTCGACGTAGGCATTGACCGCCTGTCCGCCGATGACGCAAAAGCGAATCCCCTGTTCTTGTAAAAAGGCGATCAGGGTTTCGAGCAGGTTAGAGGTATCCATTGTGATGGTTTTCCAGAAAGTGAGGGCTTGCATGGTAGAGTCCTGCTTTTTCTGGATTATACGCTAAAAGTGACGCAAACGCGTCATCAACAACGCGGAGCGATTCTGCCGCAAAAACACAGCCCCTTTCAAGACTTTCCTATGGCGTCGCCCGGCGCCTGTGATTCAGGAATTGCGCCACTTCCGCATCCGCGGGCGAGCCAAAGACCTCTGCCGGCTTCCCCACTTGCCGCAGCCGATTGCCCACGATGACCGCCATCCGCCCAGCCAGTTGCCCGGCCTCGTCCAAATCGTGGGTCACGAAGACGGTGGTGGCGGCGGTCTCCTGCAACAGCGCGCCCAGGTCGTCCAGCAGGCGGCTGCGGGTGGGCGGATCGAGCGCCGCAAACGGCTCGTCCAGCAGCAACAACTGCGGCTCCAGCGCCAGCGCCCGCGCCAGGCTGACCCTCTGCGCTTCGCCGCCGGACAACTGGCCTGCCCGCCGTTTCGACAGGTTTTCCACGCCCAGACGTTCCAGCCAGAGCCTCACCCGCCGCTCAATCTCGTCCCTGCCCAGCCCCCGAAAGCGCAGCCCGGCGGCAACGTTCTCGAATACAGACATGTCGAACAAGAGCGGGTCCTGCATCACCAACGCAAGGCGGCGGCGATAAGCCGTATCGGACTCCGCCGCAGTGGGCTGGCCGTTGAACAGGATTTCTCCCCGCTGGGGCTTGAGCAGGCGCGCCAGCGCCAGGAGCAGGGTGCTTTTCCCGGCGCCGTTGGGACCTACCACCGCCAGCGTCTCGCCTTTCGCGATCGAAAGGCGCTCTACCTGAAGGACAATCCGTCCTTCGCGCTCGACGACCAGGTTTCTCACCGCAACCAGATCGCTCATCTTTTCGCGCTCCGCTGTTGGATCCAGGTCAGCGCCCAATTGACCAGGAAGGTGATGGTCAACAACAGCAGGCCGAGCGCGATGGCGACGTCGAAGTTGCCCTTGCTGGTCTCCAACACGATGGCAGTCGTCAGCACGCGCGTGCGGTAACGGATGTTGCCGCCCACCATCATAGACGCGCCGACTTCGGAAATCACCGAGCCAAAGCCAGCCATCAACGCCGCCAGCAGCGGCAGGCGCGCCTCGCGCCACAGCGCCCAAACCATCTGCCAGCGCGAAGCGCCCAGACCGTAGAGTTGCAAGCGCAGACGCGGGTCCAGGGATTGGAGCGCAGCGGCGGTCAAGCCGGTCACAACGGGAAATGAAATGACAACTTGCGCAATGACGATGGCGGCGGGCGTATAAATCAACTTCAAATCGCCCAGCGGACCCGAGCGCCACAACATCATCGCCACGAACAGACCGACGACGACAGGCGGCAAGCCCATGCCGGTATTGACGATGCTGAGCAAAAACGAACGTCCGGGAAATTTCCCCAATGCCAGCAACGTACCCAACGGCAAGCCGATGAGCAGGCTCACCCCGGTTGCCAGGGCTGAGATTTGCAGCGAGAGAAGGGTGATTTGAAAAACTTCGGCATTCATGGCATTTAACGTAGGACAAGCCTTTGGCTTGTCCAGGCGAAAAGCCTTCGGCTTGTCCAGGCAGGCGGGAAAGCCTCGCGCTGCGGATTTTCAACGGGCGCGGCAGGAAGCCTTTGGCTTGTCCATGCAGGGCGGTTGCACTCAGATAGGCTAGAAAGCCCTGTCGTACAACGTCTTACCATCATTCCAGTCCCAGGTCCGCGTCGGTCTTATCCGCATCGGGGAAGAAGAGCGGCTGACCATATTTATCCACGCCAAATTTGCCGATGATGGCTTGCGTATCCGGGTGGGTGAGGAATTTGGCAAACGCCATAGCGCCATCATAGTTGACTTTGGGCCATTTTTCCGGGTTGACCGTGATGACGTGGTACACGTTCAGCAGCGCTGCGTCGCCTTCGACCAGAATCTCCAGGTTGAGATTCGCCCGATTTGCCAGGTAGGTGGCGCGGTCGGTGAAGATGTAAGCGCCCTTTTCGCTGGCAACAATCAGCGAGGCGCCCATGCCCTGCCCGGTGGAGACGTAGAAATCGGGGGAGAAGGTCGCCGGGTCCAGTCCGGCCTTCTTCCACAGAGCCAGTTCGGCCTTGTGTGTGCCGGAATCGTCGCCGCGCGTGATGAAGGGGGCTTGGGCAGTGACAATCGCTTTGAAAGCGTCCACGATGGTCTTCCCTTTGACGCCCGCCGGGTCAGCCGCTGGACCCACAAGGATGAAGTCGTTGTGCATGACCAGGAAGCGGTCCTTGCCCCAACCAGCCTCCATCAGCGCCTTTTCAGCGGAAGGCGCATGGACGAGCAGCACGTCGGCGTTGCCTTCTTCAGCCATTTTGAGGGCTGCGCCGGTGCCGACTGCGATCGTCTGGACGGTGTAGCCAGTCTGTTTCTCGAAGAGAGGTACCAACACATCCAACAAGCCGGAATCCTGGGTAGAAGTTGTGGTAGCCAGGATCAGGGTCGGGTTGGCAGGAGGTTGGGGAGCAGGCGGCTCGGTCGGTTCGACGGGGGCTTCTGTCTCGATCGGCGTGATTGGGGCTTGTGGTCCACCCCCTGCCGGGGACAGGCAGGCAGCCAGGCCAAAGGCGAGCGCTGCCAGCGTCACGCCGCTGAAAATGAATCGGGTAAGCAGTTTCAGTTTCATTGTTTTCTCCTTGTAGAAAAGTTCAACGGGGTTGCCCGTGGTGGCTAGTGGAGTTGGATGTGTTCCCCCGTATGGGTGCATTCATAACCATTCAGGCTCGCTGCCTCGCGGCGAAAGTCGGCTGACTGGAGGTAATCCAGCAAGATGCTCAACTGCCCGGCCAGTTCACGCGGGAAGACCAGGTCGTAGCGCTCCTCGAAAAGCGGGATGAAATGGAGGTTGTATTTTTGGGCGGCGGCTTGCAAGCCCAGGGCAACGTCGGCGCGCCCCTCCGCCACGGCGCGGGCGGTTTCGTGGTGGTTGGAGGCAACCTGGAAATATCCGTCCACCTGCTCGGCGGGGACGCCCAGGCGCGCCAGTTCTGCGTCCAGCCAGAGACGGGTGCCGGAGCCGGGATTGCGGTTGATGAAACGGAGTCCGGCGCGGGCGAGGTCCGAAACGCCTCGGACTCCCTTCGGGTTGCCCGGCGCGGCCATGAGTCCCTGCACGCGATGGGCGAGGGTCATCACTTCCATGTCGCGGTCGGGGAAGAGGCGGCGCAGGTAGGGCGTGTTGTATTCGCCGTTTTCGTCGCGCAGGTGCGTGCCGCTGACCTGGCACAATCCCTGGCGCAGGTTGACCAGCCCATCCAGCGAGCCGACCGGCAGGGTGAGCAAGAGGGCGTGGCGTTCCAGATGCGCAGCGGCGGCTTCGAGCGCCAGGTCGTGGCTGCCGGAGAAAACCACCACCGGTTTCTTGCTCTTGGGAAGCGCCAGTTCCTGCAACAAGAAGGCGCCCGCTTTCGCCCGATAGTATTTCTCGGTGACCGTGCCGGTCTTGCGAATCTCAGCCAGCTCGACCAGGTCGGCTGCCTGCAAAGCCAGGATGTGATGGCGTACCCAGGCTGGCGATTGGCGCAGCGCGCTGGCCAGTTGCGAGAGGGTGGCTGGCTCGGCCATGAGCAGACGAAGGATTTGCAGACGGCGCGGGTCCGCCAGTTGTTTGATTTGCTCGAAATCGTGAAGGGGCTGGACTTTTTGCATACGATTAAGGAAAAACTTAATCGCAAGTATACCGCAAAAAAATTACCGCTGTCGAGCCCCACGAGCAGCGGCACGTCCTGCAAAGATTGTAGGACAACCCTTGAAAGGTTGTCCTACAGGTTCCCAACAACTTTGGGGTGGATACTATCTTCCTTCGGCGCCAACTTCAGCGCACCATGAGATCGGCAGCCGCCGCGGCGAAGGCGCAGATGCAGGATAGTTGTCCCCTCAGGCGGGAGCACTAAAAGGTTGTGGGTAAGATGGAAAACAGGGAAACGGCTAGTGTCATTGCGAGGGGCGTCAGCCCCGAAGCAATCCAGCCATTCCTTGCCGACCAGGAGATTGCTTCGCCGCCTTTGGCGGCTCGCAATGACACAAAACGGCGTTTTCGCTCACAGCGTCATCTCTCAAGGCACTGGCGAAATGAGCATCCATTCACCGCTCACACCTGACTAACAACTTTTTCGCGCCCCCCCTCAGGCAGCCAGGGCTTCTGCCAGCGGCGGCAGGGCCAGCAGGACAATCAGCATCAGTGCGGTGTTCTGATTCAGGTGCAGGGGTTCGGCTACAAGCAAGAGCAGAATTACCGTCCCAGCGCCAAGCAGCCAGAAGAGCCAGGTTCTGCGTCCGCTGCCCTGGCGTTTGGCCATCCAGGCCGCGCCCAGCCCGTTGCCCAGCATCAACCCAAGCATCAGCCCGGCCACACCCAGCGCCAGGTCAGCCATGCTGCCACCCGTCAGCCGACCGATCAGCGCGCCCAACGCATAGCCCACCGCGCCGAGCAAAATCGCGCCGCCCAGGGCACCCAAGAAGACCATGAAACGAGATTTCATCACAAAATTCCTCCTTGTAGAATTGAAAAAAATGAGATTGGTTCTTTGGAAGTCATAAACCCCATTTTCCTCTATTGGTTGCAATTACCTGCCTCTTTGCTATAATACCTTCCATGCTCCCTTTCCTGCGCGAGTGGTTTGCTGTCAATCGCCCATTGATTTTGTTTGTTTACGGACAGACATTTTTTGTCGCCGGCCTGGCCATTGCGTTGCAATCGCGGAAGAACTCCCGCCTGCCCCTGGCCCGTAGCCTATCCTGGCTGGCAGCATTTGGGCTTTTACACGGTTTTAACGAATGGGGAGATCTTTTTCTGCCCCTCCAGCGACAATTCCTCAGCGACCCCGCCATTAACCTGCTCTCTGCATTTCAACTGATTTTACTGGCGCTTTCTTTTGCCTGTTTGTTTCAATTTGGCATAGAGCTACTCCGCCCTCTCCCCAAACGCTGGCTCTGGTTGCGAGCTGTTCCTGGCTCTGTTTTCATTCTCTGGTTACTTGGGCCTTTTTGGCTGGGATTAGTCCTTATTCCCAACAATCGAGAGTGGTATGCCATTACCAACTCGTTGGCCCGTTATCTGCTTTGCCTGCCCGGTGGTTTACTTGCCGGCCTTGCCCTCACCCGACAGACCGCAAAACAAATACGCCCATTAAATCTTCTCAACATCGAACGAATGTTACGCCTGGCCGCCACCGCCCTGGTAGCCTATGCCTTTCTGGGTGGATTGCTTACTCCGCCTGCTCCCTTGTTTCCGGCGTCCTGGCTGAATACGGAAAACTTCATTCGGTTGGTCATCATTCCACCGCAGGTCTTTCGTTCTCTGGCCGGCCTGGCTCTGGCCCTGGCTATTGTGCGCACACTCGAAGTCTTTGACCTGGAAACCGAACGTCTGATTCACCGCATGGAAGAGGAGCAGGTCATTGCGGCAGAACGCGAACGGTTGAGCCGTGATCTGCATGATGGCGCTTTACAGCAAATCTATGCAGCAGGTCTGCTGGCACAATCCCTGCAAAAGCAAGCCACCCCTCCCCTGAAGGATAGTTTGGATCAGCTCGTCATGGCTATCAATCACAGCATTCAACAATTGCGGCAATTCCTTACACAAATGCAACAACCGGTTGAAACAATCGAACTGATTCCCACGCTCGAAAACTTTTTAGCCGAGATCCGCCCTATGCTCGCGGTGGAAACCCAATGGGAGATCACGCGTCCTTTGCAACTCACCCCCCAACAAATCAATCACATCCTGGCATTCACGAGAGAAGCCATTTCCAATGCCATTCGCCATTCTCACAGCGAACGAATTGAGGTGTGCGCCCAGTGTAGAGAGAACCGCTTACGATTAAGCGTTCGGGATTTTGGGCGCGGCCTCCCCGAAACGATCGAACCCGGATTTGGCTTGCGTAACATGGGCGACCGCGCCCATCTGCTCGGCGGAGAACTCTCCTTCGAAAGTCAGCCCGGTAAAGGCACAACCGTCATCCTGGAAATTCCATTGGAAAAGAACCCATGAGCCAGATTCGAATTTTGATTGTTGACGATCACGCCCTGGTACGCCTTGGGCTGCGCACCTTGCTCGAAAACGAGGCAGATTTGAAAGTCGTGGCTGAAGCGCAGGATGGAGAGGAGGCCCTCGTTCAGGTAGAAAATCATCGTCCCGATGTGGTTATCCTCGATATCCAATTGCCGGGTCGCAGCGGACTGGAGGTTTGCCGCGACCTGCTGAAGCGTTTTCCCCAAACGCGCGTGATCATGCTCACATCCTCCGTCAAAGAAGGTTTCGTGCTCGATGCCTTGCGCGCCGGTGCGGCAGGATATGTGCTCAAACAGGTAGGCAATGATGAGCTGGTGCGCGCCGTGCGTGCTGCCTATCGAGGTGAAATGGCCCTCGACCCCAAAACATCGGCACAAATTGTTTCGCGCCTGAATGTTTTGCAAAAACAATCGGAAGGGAATGCCTTTCGCGATCTTTCGCGCCGCGAGATGGAAGTATTGGCTCTCCTGGCGCAAGGCCTGAGCAACAAAGAGATTGGAGAGCGATTGAATCTGAGTGAAATCACCGTGCGCAATTACCTGACGACCATCATGGAAAAACTGCACCTGCACAATCGAGTAGAGCTGGCCGTCTACGCCGTTCAAAATCACATCGAAGAGCACCTGTAATGCAAACAGCGGACAGGGTTGCCTGTCCGCTGTTTGGTTGTGTGCTCTGTACGTTATTCGGCAACAAACAATTCAAAGAAGGGCGGGAAGGTGCCGAGAATACCCAGCAGGAGCAACGCCAACGCAATGGTAGCAATTTTGCCAAATTCCACGTCTTTGTCTTTCCACTGGTTGCCCAAGATAGCCCAGGAAATCAGCCAGACGAGGACAGCGAGCGTTGTCTTCCCAGAAAGGGGACCTGCCGGTTTGTACCAGTTGAGCATGGTTCCAAAGGAAGAGATAGCTTCGCTCAGGGTTGTCAGTAAACCCAGCGCCAGGGCGCCAATTCCAGCTGCCAGCAGAGCGGCAGCAGCTTTTCCGTTTTTGATGATTTCGTCGGTCATGTCAACCTCCTGTTAGCGCACGGGGGCGGCTTTGGTAATGAAAGCGCCCAACACACCGGCAATGGCTGCGGCAACAAAGGCCACAATGAAGAAATTAATCACCGCCTGGCGAATCTTGGGTTCTTTCGCCAATTTAGGGCCATACACTGAGATCACATAGGCGACGACAGTTGCCGCAATGGGGGCTACCCAGGCAACGTGCTCTTTCCATTCCATGCCGAATTTATGCCATTCAGCCAGATTCGGGTTGGCCAGCAGGAAAGAACGCGGATAAGCCGTCAGATCGGCCCCTTCCGGCGGTTTGGCACGATACCAGGGGTACACAATGTAGGTACCACTGAGCACGGTCGCCCACACGACTGCTGCCATGCCCCACGTCCAGGCCTTGAGTTTGGATACTTTCTCTTTCAGCCCTTCGGCGGTCAGCCATTCAGGGCGGAGGCTATAGAGCGCAAACAGTCCGCCCGAAAACGAGAGCAGGAACAGTGCGCCAAAGATGAGACCGTGGAGAACGCCCCACGATTCGCGGAATGTGATTTCCATCGTACCTCCTTAGAAAATTGGGTTGGGATGAATTCCCTGTACACCAGCATTATCCGTGTTCCTTCCCAATTCTCACAGGTACGAAGATACCCAGACGAGTAGGTCAAAATGGCTGTATTCGCTAGATTACTCCCCCTGTATAGAGCGGTATTTCCCTGCAGCATAAGCAAGCACGCTGGCAAGGGGTTGTAGATCATGGTCAGCCAAGGCCCTGTGCAGGAGAGAGAGTTCGTTTTGCAGGGCCTCGAGGGCGAGCAGTACGTTCTCGCGGTTGGTTTGCAAAACGCTGAGCATCATACTGGCCGGCGTGGCAGCCAGGCGAGCCGTGGAGCGAAACCCTGGCCCCAGAAAGGGCGCGGTCTCTGGCGGGGTGGCCAGGACAAGCGCTGTGGCCAGCAAAAAAGGTAAATGGCTGGTTGCTGCAAAGTAACGATCGTGAAGTGCGGCATCGAGGATCACTTCGCGGGCGCCGATGGCGGTGATGACCTGCCGGGCGGCAAGGAGGGCTCGCTCCCCCGTGCGCGGCAGCGGAGTCAACACAAACGGGGCAGCCTGGTATAGATTCCGATCGGCATGTTGCAAGCCGAGGGTTTCTTTGCCGCAGATGGGATGCCCACCTAGCGGGTCAAAGCGTTCGGGCAGGGTAGCCATTTTTTCCACAATGAGCCTTTTCGTCGAGCCGAGATCGAGGAGGATGCAGGGGTTGGGCATCAGGCGAGGGAGGTCATCGAGCAGGTTCAGGATGACAGAGACGGGAGTGGCTAGAATAACGAGATCGGCCTGGGGCAGGAGTTTGACGGGATCGCTTTCAGCGTAGTCCACGATTTTTTGACGGCGAGCCAGCGCGAGGGCGGTCTGATCCGTTTCGATTCCCAGGAGCGCGGCGCAATGGCCGCGTAAGGCCAGGGCTAGCGATCCGCCCATCAGGCCTAATCCCACAATGGCTACCCGGGCATGGGAAAGGGAGAAAAAGTCAGGTTCCATGCTCAGGAAGTGGTAATGGGAGTGGGGATGGCCAGGCGACGACCCAATACGCCCGCAATTTGGGCAACCTGGCGAACCAGTTCGGCAAATTTTTCGGGCCGCAGGGATTGTTTGCCATCGGAGAGGGCATGGGCAGGGTCGGGGTGGACTTCGAGGATCAGGCCGTCGGCGCCGGCGGCGATGGCGGCACGGGCGATGGCGGTTACATATTCGGCATGACCGGTAGAATGGCTGGGGTCGAGGATGACGGGCAGGTGGGTAAGGGCCTTGAGGACCGGGATAGCGTTGATGTCGGTGGTGTTGCGGGTAGCGGTTTCGTAGGTGCGGATGCCACGTTCGCACAGGATGAGGCGCGAATTTCCGCCGCTGAGGATGTATTCGGCGGACATGAGCAGTTCCTCGATGGTGGCGGAGAGGCCGCGTTTGAGCAGGACGGGGGTGCGAGTCTCGCCAACGGCGCGCAGGAGGTTGTAGTTTTGCATGTTGCGCGCTCCAATCTGGAGGACATCTACGTAACGGGTCATCAGATTCAATTGGGTTTGCGACATGATTTCAACAACGAGGGGCAGGCCGGTTCGTTGCCTGGCTTCGGCGAGGTACTCCAATCCTTCTTCGCCCAGCCCCTGAAAGGAGTAGGGCGAGGTACGTGGTTTGAAAACACCGCCGCGCAAGGCACAAGCGCCGGCTTCTTTGACGGCTTGGGCGGTTTCGAGAATTTGCGCCCGGCTTTCGACCGAGCAGGGGCCGGCGATGATGGCGATTTCATCGCCGCCGATGGTAAAGCCATCGAGGGGAAAGAGGCTATTTTGGGGGTGAAATTGGCGTGAGGCAAGTTTGTAAGGTTGGGTAATGCGTTGAACAGATTCAACCCCATCCAGGCCCTCGAAGAGCTCGGTGGGCAGGTTGTGCGTTTCCCCGATGGCGCCGATAATGGTGGCCTCCACACCCTGGGAAAGGTGTGGGGTCAGGCCGGCGCTTTTGATGTGTTCGAGGACATGGTCCACTTGTTGGGGTGTGGCGTTGGGTTTCATAATGATCATCATACAAGCCTCCAAATGAAATGTGGAATCTCTGCTATTGGGCGGCGACTAAATCGGGGCGAAGAAGGGTGGCGCTGCGCAAATACACATGCTGGATCTCATGTTGAGGGCGAGCGGTATTCCAGTGGAGCAGGACCCGGATGACGCGCGGCAGGCTGCCCGGAACCGGAATTTCGCGCGCGCAAAGCATGGGCACCTGGTCCCAGCCCAGTTCGCGGGCGGCCTGGGCAGGGAAGGTGGAATTCAAATCGGGCGTGACGGTGAAAATGACGCTGGCGATGTCTTCCGGGCACATGCCTGGGTTGGCCTGCAACATGGCCTGGAGTAGTTCGCGCGTGGCCTCAAGGATGAGATCGGGCTGGTCGGCTGCGACGGTGGTGGCGCCGCGAATTCCACGAATAGACATAAGAACCTCCTTGAAAATAAAAAGAGCGTGCCGTCTGGCACGCTCTGGGTGAATAAAAGGGCATCCACCTGCTGCTTAAGCGCTGCCAACGGCAACCGTAGGCCGGAAGCCGTAATAAGCATAAAACGCAAAGCAGAAGGAAGATGGCTGAGCGAACATATTGAGTGCGATTTTACGTGGAGAAGCAATGGGCGTCAAGGATTTAATCCACGAATTCACACCAATGCAGGTAACGCGGGTCCTGGCCACGAATGGCGGCGTGATACACCTTTTGGATGGCACGAGTGACCGGCCCGCTGGTGCCATCGCCGATTTTGCGGAAATCGATCTCGCTCAGGCCGATACACTCCGCAGCGGTGCCGACGACGAAGACCTCGTCTGCAGAATAGAGTTGATCGCGGCTGATGGGGATTTCGCGCACGGTATAGCCCAAATCCTGAGCGAT
>DAOUAN010000047.1:0-11623 GCA_034433385.1 Anaerolineales bacterium
GCCTTGAATTCGGCCTGACCCATCAACGACGCTACTTTCGTGATCGCCGCCGTCAGCGTCGTCTTCCCATGATCAATGTGCCCCATCGTCCCTACGTTCAGATGTGGCTTGCTCCGATCAAATTTTTGCTTCGCCATAGAATAATCTCCTTAGAAAGAAAACAGTTTAGGCTTTTAGAATTTCCTCAGCCACCGACTGCGACACAGGCGCATAGTGGTCAAATTCCATACTAAAGACACCGCGGCCCTGGGTTGCCGAGCGCAATTGAGTTGCGTACCCAAACATTTCACCCAAGGGGACCATTGCGCGTACGGCCTGAGCATTGCCCGGACGCACTTCCATTCCTAAAATGCTACCGCGACGGCTGTTCAGCTGGCCAATCACGTCGCCCAGGTACTCCTCCGGCACGACAACTTCGACCTTCATGATGGGTTCGAGCAGCACCGGAGCGCCCTTTTGAACACCTTCTTTGAAAGCCATGGATGCAGCCATCTTGAACGCCATTTCGTTCGAGTCAACCTCGTGGAACGAGCCATCAAACAAGGTCACCTTAATATCAGTGACCGGATAGCCAGCCAGAACACCACTTTCGGCCGCCTCGCGAATCCCTTTCTCAACCGCGGGGATAAACTCGCGCGGAATAGCACCACCCGTAATCTTATCTTCAAACTGAATACCGCTGCCGCGCTCGCCAGGCTCCAGAGAGATCACCACATGGCCGTACATACCGCGACCACCGCTTTGCTTGGCATAGCGGTAATTCACTTCGGGCACGGCGCGAGTAATGGACTCGCGATAAGCCACGCGTGGAGCACCGACATTTGCCTGGACGCGGAATTCGCGCAACATGCGATCCACCAAAATATCCAGGTGCAGCTCGCCCATCCCGGAGATGATCGTTTGACCGGTATTTTCATCGGTGCGAACCCGGAAGGTGGGGTCTTCTTCAGAGAGCTTGCGCAACGCCTCGTTCATCTTATCTTGATCGGCGGTACTCTTCGGCTCAATGGCGATCGAAATCACCGGCTCAGGGAAGGTGATGCTTTCCAGAACGATCTTCTTCGTATCGCACAGCGTATCGCCCGTGAAGGTCTCTTTGAAGCCCAACACGGCACCAATATCACCGGCGCGAATCTCGGTCACATCTTCACGGTGATCGGCATGCATACGGATCAGGCGACCGATGCGCTCGCGCTTGCCTTTGGTGGAATTCAACACCATTTGCCCCTGAGTGACCACGCCAGAATACACGCGGAAATACGCCAGGCGTCCTACATACGGATCGGTCACGATTTTGAAAACCAGAGCGCTCAGCGGAGCGTCGTCACGGGGCGGCAATTCAATCACCGTATCCGGATTGTCCGGGTCAGTACCTTTCACCGCCGGAATATCCAGGGGGGAGGGAAGATAATCAATTACCGCATCGAGCAAAATTTGTACGCCTTTATTTTTCAGAGACGAGCCGCAAAATACAGGCGCAGCCCGATTTTCGATGACTGCTTTGCGTAGAGCTACTTTAAGCTCCTCGACGCTAATCTCTTTACCCTCCAGATACTTGACGGTCAGTTCGTCATCCAGCTCGGCAATGCGCTCAACCATTTGAGCACGTGCCAATTCAGCTTCGCCCTTCAAGTCAGAGGGGATTTCAACAGTCTTGGGTTCCTTCCCCAAGTCATCTTCCCAAACGATTGCTTTTTGTTCCAGCAAATCCACCACCCCACGGAAAGAGGCTTCAAACCCAATGGGGAGTTGCATCTGGATCGGGTTCGCGCCCAGGCGATCCTTAATGGTCTCGATAGTGCGCTCATAAGAAGCACCAACCCGGTCCATCTTGTTGACAAAACAAATGCGCGGCACGCCATAACGATCCGCCTGTCGCCAGACCGTTTCACTTTGCGGCTCTACGCCCTGAACTGCATCGAAGACCACCACACCGCCATCCAGGACGCGCAGCGAACGTTGTACTTCGGCAGTAAAGTCAATATGGCCTGGGGTATCAATCAGATTGATCTGATACCCTTTCCATTCAGCAGAAACAGCCGCAGAGACGATCGTGATCCCGCGTTCTCGCTCCTGCACCATCCAGTCAGTCACGGTAGTACCTTCATCTACCGAACCGATGCGATGTGTCTTACCGGTGTAGAACAAGATACGCTCGGTCGTCGTCGTTTTGCCGGCGTCAATATGGGCAATAATCCCAATATTTCGATATTTCTCAAGCGGATATACGCGCGCCATTCTTACAAAATACCTTCTAAACCTGTTGAAATCTAAATTCGATAATGAGAGAAAGCGCGGTTGGCTTCTGCCATTTTGTGTGTTTCATCGCGCTTGCGGATGGCCGCACCAGTCTCATTAAATGCGTCGAGCAGCTCCGCGGCCAGTTTCTCAGAGAACGAATGACCAGCACGATCGCGCGCCGCAGACAGAACCCAGCGGATCGCCAGGGTGAGGCGGCGACTGGCTGAGACTTCCATCGGCACCTGATAGGTTGCACCACCCACGCGGCGCGGGCGGACCTCCATGACGGGTGCCACGTTCTTCAGGGCTGTCTCAAAAACCTCCAGCGGATTCTTGCCCGTGCGCTCTTTGATCAGATCCAGGGCATCATACACCAGGCGCGTGGCAGTGCTTTTCTTGCCACGGCGAAGAACATGCTGAATCATGGTTTGGACAGTCACGCTGTTATAGCGAATATCAGGCAAAATGGCCCGACGTTCAGGTTTTGCACGTCGCATAGGATATCTTCCTCACTCTCACATTACTGCTTGGGGCGCTTAGCGCCGTATTTAGAACGGCCCTGTTTGCGATTCGCCACGCCGGTGGTATCCAGCGAGCCGCGCACGATATGATAACGAACACCCGGCAGGTCTTTTACACGACCGCCGCGAACCAGCACCACCGAGTGCTCTTGCAACTGATGGCCCTCGCCCGGAATGTACGCTGTGACCTCGATGCCATTCGTCAGACGAACACGGGCGATCTTGCGCAACGCCGAGTTCGGTTTTTTGGGCGTCATGGTGCGGACGACAGTGCAAACCCCACGTTTTTGGGGTGCGCCTTTCGCCTGGCGCACACGGCGCTGGCTGTAGCTATTCAACGTGTATTGCAATGCAGGAGCCTTGCTTTTGACTTTTTTGCTTTTGCGGCCCTTCCGGACCATTTGATTAATTGTCGGCACGTTTGCCTCCGAGATAAATTTTCCTTCAAAAAAGACTTTTGCAATAAATGAGGCCATCAAGGTCGTAATGATGGCCTCATTTGTAGTGCCATGCGGGGAAGGGTGGGATTGAAAGCCACCCCGTTCTGTTGGCAACGGCGAATTATTCTATCATGCGCCTATTCGATCGTCAAGGTTACTCTTTACCCAAAAGCCCTTGTCCCAAGTCAATCAGGCCAGTACCCAGCTTGGGCGGATGCTGCTTTTCCTCATCTTTCCCAAAGCGGACGATCTCACCACCATCCAGAATTGCCTCAACGGCCAGCCCCAGGCTTTGCAATTCCTTTACTAAAACGCGGAAGGATGCGGGGATGCTTGGCTCTTCAATAGGTTCACCTTTGACGATGGCTTCATACGTGTTGACACGCCCTTGCACATCGTCCGATTTGACGGTGAGCATTTCCTGAAGGGTATAGGCAGCACCATAAGCCTCCAGCGCCCAAACTTCCATCTCACCGAAGCGTTGACCGCCAAATTGCGCCTTACCGCCCAAAGGCTGCTGGGTTACCAGACTGTATGGGCCAGTGGAGCGAGCATGGACCTTATCTTCGACCAGGTGATGTAACTTCAAAATCGTCATCACCCCGACGGTTACTGGCTGATCATAGGGCAGGCCGGTCTTGCCGTCGCGCAGGATTTGCTTTCCCAGAATAGGCAGGGGTACTCCCTTTTCCTTTGCAAATTCCTGGGCCGCAGCATAGACTCCCTCATCGGCCAGCTTCTTTGTGTATCCCTGGCTTTCCAGCCAGAGGCGCAAACAAGCCGTGATCGTCGCATTATCATCGAGATGGGTGGAATTCCCCAAATCGGTGCTCAAAATAGGCTCCGGATCATAGCCATGATCGCGCAACCACTCAACCGCGGTTGCCAGTCGGGCATAGCTCATATCTACCAGGCGATACACATCATAGCCACGTTCGCCCAGCCACTGCTCCAGATAGAGACGACGAACTTCATCATCATCTTGAATCGAATTGGGATCATACTCTTGCTGTTTGAGCCATTGCCAGGCATCTTCGGCAGATTCTTTCCATGCCTGGTCAACGATCCAGGCGCGTGCCAGCTCGGCTTCAATCTGATCTTCAGTCGCACCATCAAAAACGGGGGTGATCGCCCGGAAGCCAAGGCGTTTGGCTGCCCAACCCAAATGGACTTCCAATACCTGACCGATATTCATACGACCAGGCACACCCAACGGATTCAAGATGATGTCCACTGGCGTACCATCTTCCAGGAAAGGCATATCTTCGACAGGGACAACTTTGGAGACAACGCCTTTATTCCCGTGACGTCCAGCCATTTTGTCACCGGCAGTGATCTTGCGGCGCTGTGCGACGGAAACGCGTACCATCATATCCACACCGGCGGCCAGGTCCGAGTTGTCCTCACGGGTAAAGACCTTTACATCTACCACCTTGCCGCGTTCGCCGTGCGGCATGCGCAACGAAGTATCTTTCACGTCGCGCGATTTCTCGCCGAAGATGGCGCGCAACAGACGTTCTTCTGGGGTGAGTTCTTTTTCACCCTTGGGGGTAATTTTCCCTACCAGGATGTCGTTCGGCCCAACTTCCGCCCCAATGCGAATGATACCGTTCTCGTCAAGGTCTTTGATCGCATCCTCGCCCACATTGGGGATGTCGCGGGTGATCTCTTCGGGACCCAGTTTCGTATCGCGGGCTTCCACCTCGTATTTTTCGATGTGAACCGAGGTGAAGCGATCTTCCTGAACCAATCGTTCCGAAATCAAGATAGCATCTTCAAAGTTTCCGCCTTCCCATGAAAGGAAAGCGACAACCACGTTTTGTCCCAAAGCCAGTTCGCCGCTATCGGTCGAAGATGAATCGGCGATAATGTCGCCTTTTCTAATAATTTGCCCTTTGACGACCGAGGGGCGTTGGTCAATGCAGGTGCTTTGATTCGAGCGCTGATACTTGCGCAATTGATACACATGCAAGCGGTTCCCTTTTTCCCGGACCGTGATCGTGCTGCCCGTTACCGAAACGACTTCACCATCCTCTTCGGCAACAACGACCTGTCCCGAATCCAGGGCGGCGTGGCGTTCCATGCCAGTCGAAACAAGCGGGACTTCCGGACGCACGAGCGGCACAGCTTGCGCCTGCATGTTGGAACCCATAAGAGCGCGGTTCGCGTCATCATGCTCCAGGAAAGGAATCAGCGCGGCGCTGATTCCTACTACCTGATGTGGAGCAACGTCCATGTAATCTACCATCTCCGGCGCTGAGAACACAAAGCCAGAGTGATAGCGGCAGGAAATACGCTCGCGTACGAACTCATTATCAGCCGTCAGCGGAGCATTAGCCTGTGCAATGTAGAATTTGTCTTCTGCGTCGGCAGAGAGGTAATCAACCTGATCTGAAACAAAAGGCACAATCAGGATTTCGCGGTCCAGTTTCGCCAGTTTTTTGGCGATTTTTTCATCCACCTTTTCGCCCGCCTTGATCACAACCTCACCCTTGGCATCTGTGACATCTTCGCGCACGGTACGGCCAATCAGGCGAGGATCATCCGCCCGCAGAGATTTGAAGACTTTGCGGTAGGGCGTTTCGATAAAGCCGTATTCATTGACCCGGGCAAAAGAAGCGAGACGACCAATCAAACCGATGTTGGGGCCTTCAGGCGTTTCGATGGGGCAGATGCGGCCATAATGCGAGTGATGAACATCACGCACATCAAAGCCAGCGCGTTCGCGGCGCAAACCGCCCGGCCCCAACGCAGAGAGGGTGCGCTTGTGGCGTAACTCCGCCAACGGGTTGGTCTGATCCATAAATTGGCTCAGCTGACTGGAGCCAAAGAATTCGCGCAACGCGGCTACAACCGGGCGGATGTTCACCAGGGTCATCGGCTGCAGTTGTTCCTGGTCGCGGATCGACATGCGCTCTTTAATCACGCGCTCCATGCGTCGCAGGCCGATGCGCAGCTTGTTTTGGATCAATTCACCCACCGTCTTGACGCGCCGGTTGCCGAGGTGATCGATGTCATCGGGGTGTTCAACACCGTTGTTGATCTGAATCATGCGACGGACCAGGCGAATCACATCGGATTTGGTCACGGTGCGATGCCAGATCGGGACGTCGAGATCCAGTTTCTGATTCAATTTGTAGCGTCCCACCCGCTCTAAATCGTAGTGGCGCTGATCGAAAAGTTGTTCTTCCAGGAACTGGCGAGCATTCTCCAGCGTAGCCGGGTCACCTGGACGCATCTTCTTAAAAAACTCAATCAGAGCTGCCTCAGCGATGGTCAAGCCACCGCTCAGGTCCCATTCAGGCTCCTGCTTCAATGTGGAAGCAATGAAAAGGCGCTCTGGGTTGTTATCCACATCCTGGAAGAGTGCCAGAATCTCTTCATCGGTGCCATATTTGATGGGCGACTGGCCACTGCCATCATCCACCGCCGCCAGAGCACGCAAGAAGACAGTGATTGGCACAGTGCGTTTGCGGTTGAATTTAAGAATGAGGTAGTCCGACTTGCGAGTCTCAAATTCCATCCAGGCGCCACGATCTGGAATCAATTTCGCCATAGCCAGAGGGCGTCCAGTGGCTCGATCCAGGGGCGCTTCAAAATACACACCGGGGGAACGAATCAGCTGAGAGACAACGACGCGTTCGGTGCCGTTGATGATGAACGTGCCCTTGTCAGTCATTTCGGGGAAATCGCCCAGGAAAATATCCTGTTTGATCGGCTCAGGCACATCTGGGCCAGCCAGCAATACCGACACATACAGGGGGCTGGCATAGGTCAAATCACGTTCGACGCACTCTTCAATGGTGTGTTTTGGCTTGTCAAACCAATATTTCAGCCCCCATTCTTCAGATTCAGGGCTGCGGCTGGGGAAGAATAACTTCATCCCTTTGTTATAAGACTCAATGGGCGAAATCTCATGGAAGAGATCCGCCAGCCCTTCACTTTTTAGTCTTTCAAAGGAATCAAGCTGTACTTCAATTAAGTTGGGGAGATCCAGTTTAACCGGGATACGCGCGTAATTTTTTCGGGGCAAAGATGCCATTCGACTCTCCTAACCTGTGACTGGGCGCGAAAGCACACGAATATATCCCGTAAATCTCTGACGGGATAGCAATCGATAATTATAAACAATCTATTACCAAATGGTCAAGGAAAATTTGTTTTTTTTGGGGCAATTTCTCCAAAGTTGGAAAGCAGGAGCAGCCACACCAACAGCATCAGACCAACGTTCAAATTTTCTCAACGCCCACAGCATAGCGGATTACCATTTTTGGACTATTTTACCAGGATTATGGCGAAACAGGAGGCAAGGGCATGGCCCAGATTCCCGCTGCGCGGTCTTTGGCTGCCTGTTCTGTTTGCTTGAAGGTGGAAAGGCACGAGAAGCCGGATGGCACTTCCACCACGCTCCCCAAACCGAGGCGCAATAATTCCAGATTCACAAACGTATCACCGACCAGCACATAGCGCAAAAGTCGCCCATCAGCCTCTGCGACGGCGGCATCCTCAATCAGGGTGATATCACGTCCATACACAAGTTCCGCATTTTGATAGGCAGCCACATCTTTGAACGCCTTGTTTTCGGGTTCGCTTACGCCAATATAGCGCACCGGATAGACCAGCCCATTGATCAGGACGCGAATCGTATTACCATCCAGAATTTCCAGTACTCTCCCCTGCTGGCGAGGGGTATTTTCAGGCAGGCAGGAAAGAGCGTCACCAGATGAAGGCATCACAGGGGTTGGCGAAACAACGGCGCTCTCTTCTACCGTTGGCGTTGCTTCAACCATAAGTGTAGGCGTAACTGTAGGAGAGGCAGCAGGCGAGAGGGGAACAGGTAGCGCAGTGGCTGTTGAGCCAGCCGGCGCAATGGGAGTAAAGAAGCGGCTGGGATCAAAGGCGGGCGTGGGAGTGGCTGGTAAAAAATCGGCGAAAGCATCAGAAAAAGATCGCCCTTCCGGCATGTGGAAAATCAGCCAGCCAATGGCTCCTATGCCTATCACCAGTCCCAACGAGACAAGCAAAATGAGTTTATTGATAATGTCTTTTCTCCAAAATGCAATCAATGATTTCATCAGATCACCTTTTTAATCTTGGCTTCTCAAAATGCGATTGATTTGCCGATAAATAATATTTACCAACGACAAGCCGCCTATCACCATCGGGATAAGGGAAATCCACAACAGGATTGTCTGGGGATCACCGAACTTTTCAAGAAAAGGGCGGATCAGCAAATCGCCTGAAAAGGTTTTAAACCAGAGGAGCAAAACAATTCCCACGCCAATGAGCGCAAGGTCAATCAATATATCAAAAAGAAAAGAGAGCAGCGAAAAACGTCTGTTTTTCATCGGCTATTCCTTATTTGTGAACAGAGGAATGGCAGGAAGTACATGCCGCCTTCGAGTTTTCTGCTGTATGAACAGAATCGGTCGGTGTTGCCAGAGGAGCCGGCAACAGTGCTTGGATCTGAGGCGAGAGCGGCGGCGGGGTAGGCAAATATTTACGATGGCAAAGGTCACATTCGCTATCCAGCCACCAGCGATAGGGTGTGCCCCATTCCACATAGTTTTGGCTGAGATGGCAGCCCACGTTGCTGCATGAGCGGTTGACCGGATTGTAAGTTGCTCCGCTCAGGTTGACGGTAAGCAAGGTGGTTCGACTGCGATAGACAATGGGGTTGACCGTATCGAAAAGCACATCTTTAGTGCCATTGACATGCAGGCGATGGTCAGCAATCGGCACATCGCCATAGCTGGTCACATCATTGCCGTCACGGCTCCAGGTGCTGCTATCGGTCACTACGCCATAGTGGCAAGTGCGACAGGAGAGCGCTCCAAAGCCCATGTTGTAGGCGTGCAAGTTACCATAACCGTAGTTGTCCACCCATTGATGGCTATTCCCTACGCCAGCCTCCACGTTTGGATAAGAGGTGGTCAGTGGGAAATCATGGCAGGATGAACAGGTTGTTGAGCCGGTAAACCAATCGGGCGTAGGGCGATAGGTACGAGTCACTGTGACGGTGTATGGATCGTAGGTCAGATTGCCGTGTGAATCCAACACGGGCTGACCACTGCCATCGGTCAATGGGTTGCCGACCGGTCCGGAGGTCACGGTTTCGCCTGAGTGACAATAGACGTTGCTGCAGGTGCCCGCGCTATAGCTCGCTGAGGGGGCGCTTCGGGCGCGGAACGAATCGGCGGGTGCGCCAGCAGGGTTGACTTCTACCTCCACAATGCGATCCATGTGTTTGGAGGGATCGGTTGGGTGGCATTCCCCACAGCCGAAAATGTATTGAGTATTGGTGCTATAGTTGCCTGTTTGACCATAATATTGAGCACCCGCCAGCCCGCTATGGATTTGATGTGCACCAGTAGGTGGCGGAGCACCATGACAACTGTCGCAAGCGCCGCGCACGGGGGTAAAGCCATCGGCAGTGACGGAATTGCCATCTGCATCATGAGGATGACAGGTAAGGCAGCTTTGTCCGCTGTAATCATAGCCGCCATTGTGATTGGCAGCGCCAGGATGATTGGTAAGCGAGGTATGGCAGGTAACACACACCCGGCTAGAGGGGGCGCTCAGGCCATCATCAAATGAATTGATACCGGTTAGAGCACTGAAACGTACCTGCCCGCTGGTCGCCCCATTCACCAAATCGGTTAAGACATAGGAACGAATAGTGAACAGGTTCTCGGTTCCATGGGGATCGTGACATTGCACGCACAGCACTTCAAAAGGTGCTTCAAAGGCAACGACTGAATCATGATTGGAATGCGTCGAAACAGCGGTAGCGGTAACACCATTGTGGCAGCTAAGACAGAAATCGTTGTTGAGGCGAGACGATTCGCTGAAAGTGGTCAAATCTTGATTCTGAGCGGTGTGAGCACGGTGGCAAGAGACACAACCCTCGCCATCGGCGGTGAAATTGCCATGTGGCCCAACCTCGTGATTCACGTTGATGGTCAGCGAGGCGCTGTAAGTCACACCATCTTCAACAATCTGGGCCGTAATGGTGTGGCTGCCAGGAGTCAGATGGCTCAAGGTAACGCTGGCGCCCGTACCAAGCGGACCGTCAATGTTGGAATACCATTCCAGGTCGGCACTAATGTCACCGCCCTGGCTATCGGTGGCTGTGCCGTTCAGCGTGATGCTGGTATTTTTGGCAAAGGTCGCGCCATTGGAGGGGGAAGTGATGCTCACCACTGCCATTGTATACACGCCGCCGGTGGGGGTTACCGCTGGGGTCAAGGAGATAGGCGTAGGCGAAGGCGAAGGCGAGGGGGTCGCCGAGTTCTGTTCCAGGTAATTCAGCGCATCCCAGGCACGAGCCAGCCCAAAACCATAATAAACATCATCGCCCGGTTCGCCTAAATCGTAGGCAGTGCTGAGCAGGGCGTGCTGAATTTTGGCTGGCGTATCAAAGCGAGGTTGCGATGCAAGGAGGGCGGCAATGCCTGAAATTTCAGCGGCGGAGAAGGAGGAGCCGCTGGCACGCGTATATTGACCGCCCGGAGCAGTGGAAAGGATGTCGACGCCTGGTGCGCTGAGCTGGATACTGGTGTTGAAGGTGGAGAAGGCGGCCCGGGTCAGGTCTGGATTGAGGGCGGCTACGGCAATGACGTTGGGGTTGGCTGCCGGGTAGATCAGGGTGGAATCAGCGGTGTTTCCGCCGGCGGCAACGACCAGCGCTCCATGCTCAAAGGCGTAGTTGGTAGCGGCGAGAAGCGTTTCGCTAGGGATGAGGCTGCCAAAGCCGAGGTTAATGACCTTTGCACCGTGATCCACTGCATAGGTAATAGCTTTGGCAACATCGGCAAAGGTACCCTGACCGGCGTCGTTCAGAGCTTTGAGCACCATCAGGCGTGCTTCAGGAGCGATGCCGGCAATGCCTTCGGCGTTGTTCAAGGAGGCAACCATCAGGCCGGCGCTCAATGTGCCGTGGCCGTGATGGTCGGTTACGTCATTGTTGTTTTCGACAAAGTTCCAGCCTTGCCAGTCATCCACATAGCCATTGTCATCGTCATCCAGGCCATTGATGCGTTTGTCGTTGCCGTAGGCATCGAGGCCGGTTTCGCCAAGGTTTAGCCACAGGTTGTCGCTCAGATCGGGATGGGCAATGTCCACGCCGGTATCTACCAGGGCAATGATTACGCCCTCGCCGCGGGTGATTTCCCAGGCGAGGGGAATTTGCTGGTCGCTCAAGTAGGGTTGTTGGTCAAAATAAGGATCATTGGGGATGGACAAAACCGCCAGGGCAGCATTGGGTTCAGCATAAGCAACCAGGATATTGTGTTGCAATGCTTGCGCCACCTGCTTTGCCTGGCCGGAGGGAATGCTGATCATGACCGTGTGCAGGGGGGCAAGGTTTTCGATGCGCTCGCCACCGGCAGATTGGATGACGTAATTTTCAAGAAAGGAGGG
>DAOUAN010000048.1:0-4216 GCA_034433385.1 Anaerolineales bacterium
GTGGGGTCGAGGGTAAAGGTGAGCGGGCCGCCGGAAAAATTGGTGGGAACAGTTCCGCTGACAGAGCAGGAAAGGTCAAACCAGGGTGCGGTGACGTTGACCGGCTCGCTGAAGGTGACGCTCAGGTTGGCATTGACGGGGAAATCGGTGGCGCCGTTATCGGGGTAGGTGTCGGTGACTTCAGGCGCCTGATCCGCTACTTTGGGGGTGAGGGAAAAATCATCAACGGCGAGACCATCGTCGGAGCCAGAAATGTTGAAGTCTTGCCAGCGAATCCAGAAGGTGGCGCCGTTGGGAATGTTCAGGCCAGTGATGGTGAAGCTCAGGGATGCCTGGTTGGCGGGGGCATTGCCATTCAGAGCGCCGGCGGTAGTGTTGATGTTGGGGCTGCTGAAGTCGAGGGCGTCGTAATCTACCCACGTTCCTGTGCTCAGACTGGTGGCATTCAGGCTGAGTTGAAAATCGAGGCGATCGGCGGCGCCACGGTTGGTCACGCCAGCGCGCCACATTTCGCCGGTGTAGGAAATTTCCAGGGAGGTGATGGTGCTGCCTGTATTGTTGGTGAACTGGGCACCGATCAGGGGGGTGAGGGTATTACTCAACAGGGTACCGTAGGCTCGTTCTGCACTGCCGGAGGCACCAAAACTATATACATCGCCAGCCGTATCTGAGCCGGTGCTGGCTGCATAGGCATCATTGACGCGGCTGCTAGAGCCTGATTCGCTGAGGTACCATCCGGTAGGAAGGGCGATATTGGTCGTACCTGTGTTTGCCAGGGTATTGAAATTCTGCGAGTAGGGACTGCCGAGGGTGGTGAGGCTAATCGTTCCGGCTCCGGCGGCAAGTACAAGAGAGGGCGGCAAGGCATTCAAAACCAGAGCCAGGACAAGAAGAATTGAAAACAGGGTGGGACGTACTTTTTGCATCGTATCCTCCTCAAATGATGGGTGAGACCAGGAACTGAACAGCAACATGTGACTTTTCCAAACGCCGCACCTCCTTGAAAACAGGTTGATAGTTTCGCAACGAACGATTCCCCGATTTGTGTTCGTTTTTTATTGTACGTGAGGCCTAACAAATATGCAAGGATTAGCCTAGCTTTTGTGCAATTGGCGGACAAAGCATGAAAAACGACCTCAGGGACGAGATTTTGCACTTGCCATCTTCACAACCCGCCCCCACCCCTGCCCCTCCCCCGTCCGTGAACCCATGCAGCGCAACGTTCCTCGCTCGGACGGGGGAGGGGGTGGGGGGATGGGGTGTTGGAAGCACCAGACGGGACAAGAGCACCTCTGCATCCCTCCCACGAAAGCGCATGGAGACAACCTGTAACCCAACCGCTGAAAATTTTCAATTTCGAAGCGTTTTTCATTAAATCGCTTTTGATTGCACAAATCTTAGGTTAGTTCTTGATTTTTTTGACAGGCATTCGCAATTTGTGGCTAATTGTACAAAACGAATTTTTATGGTAGAGTCTAGCCAACAATCTTCAAAGTCAGAGGGCAGATCATGAATGCAGATAAAATTCCGGACATTATCATCGGCCGTTTGCCAGTTTATCTGCGTGCCTTGCAGCGCATGGCAGAACAAGGAATGAAAACGACCTCATCCCAGGAATTGGGCGAACGGGTTGGTATTTCCGCCGCCCAAATTCGCAAGGACATTTCTCAGTTTGGGGAATTTGGCAAGCAAGGCACGGGCTATTCTATTCCCTTTTTGATTGATAAGTTACGCGAAATTCTGAAGGTGGATCGCATTTGGGACGTTGCCCTGGTCGGTGCAGGAGACATGGGGCACGCGCTGGCACGCTATCAGGGATTCATCAATCGCGGCTTTCGCATCGTGATGGTCTTCGACAATGACCCGGCCAAGATCGGACAAAAGATCGGCGATTTTGTTGTCGAGGATAGTGCGACCATGGTAGATCGGATTCGCGAGGCGGGTGTAAAAATCGCCATGTTGACCGTTCCAGCTGTCGCTGCCCAGGAAGTGACAGATTTATTGGTAAAGGCGGGGATAAAAGCGATTCTGAATTATGCGCCCATCAACGTGAACGTTCCGCCCGATGTGCACGTGCAATACATTGACCCAGCCACTCACTTGCAACGCATGACGTATTATCTCGATTAGCGAGCGGGGCTTTTCAGGCAGGCCAGCACGGTCAAACAAAAACGGCTTCCTTTTTTGGAAGCCGTTTTTGTTGAGGAAAAATCAAACCTGGGGTAAATTGCGCCGCAGCACATTGAGCATTCCCAGGCCGCGAATAGCACCTTCTACGACACAGGTCAGGGGGTTATCAACCAGATAGGCAGGAATGCCCAGGGATTTGGTAAGCAGTTTGTCCACGCCGCGCAAGAGCGCACCACCGCCACACAAGGCCACCCCGCGATCGATGATGTCGGCGACCAGCTCAGGGGGGGTCTTTTGGATCACTCGCCGGGCGGTCTCAATCACCTGTTTGAGCGGGTCTTGCAGAGCCTCGACGATTTCGCTGGTGGTCAACGTGACCGGGCGTGGCAGGCCAGTGACCTGATCCTGTCCCTGCACTTCCATGCTGCTTTCGGTATCCTGGGGCACGGCCGCTCCGATGCGCAATTTGAGCTGCTCGGCGGTTCCCGGCCCAATGATGACCCCATATTTGCGGCGCACATAGGTGATGATGGCTTCGTCGAAGTCCATCCCACCCAGGCGTAACGTTTCGGCAGAGACAACGCCATACATGGCAATCACGGCGGCTTCGGTCGCACCGCCGCCCAGACAAATGACCATATTTCCGGAGGGCGAACCAATTGGCAGGTCCACGCCCAGAGCCGCTGCCAGAGATTGATGAATGAGATGAACTTCGCGGCTACCGGTATCCAGCACTGCCTCGTACACCGCGCGTCGTTCCACGCTGGTCACCCCATAGGGGACGGTGATCATCACCCGCGGCGGGAAAATGCGCATCGAACCACTAACCCGCTGAATCAGGTAAGAAAGCAGTGCTTCAGTGATCTCATAGTCGGCGATCACACCGTTTTTGAGCGGGCGGGCGACTTCAATCGTCTCTGGCACACGGCCATACATATCCCGCGCCTCCTGGCCTGCTGCCACCATTTTTTGCGTTTCGACTTCGATAGCAACAATGGTGGGTTCCTCCAACAGCACTTGCGTGCTATCGGCCAGGCGGGTGAACATTGTACCCAGGTCAATGCCCAGATCTTTTGAAAAAAGAGCCACAGGCTACTGCTCGCTTACTGATTGGGGTTTGCTGACCTTACGATAGCGGCGCACGGCATCCAGGCGCAAATTGGAGCGGCGAAGCGCAGCTTCAATGGCCAGGTAAGTGTCCGGATCCATTTGAACGCCTTTGGTCAGGGCTTCTTCGGCGCGTCGTTTGGCGGCCTCGGCGCGGGCAACGTCGATCTCTTCTACGTTTTCTGCCGCATCAGCCAGAACGGTGACAATATCCGGCTGCACTTCGGCAACACCGCCTGCCACGGTAAAAATCTCTTCTTTACCGCCATGGCGGACTTTGATGACACCGTATTTCAACGTGGTCAACAAAGGCGCGTGCCGGGGCAAAATGCCCATCTCGCCCGCCGCGCCGGGCAGGACAACGATGTCCACATCGCCCTGGAACACCATGCGGTCTTGCGAAACAATTTCACAACGGATCGTCATGCAGACTCCCTGTGTTTTACTCAGAATCCACTACAAAAAGGTTGTTCTACCGCTGAGACGCAGAGTGGCAGAGATGAATCGGAGATTTACGTTTCTCTCAACGTAAAACAGAAGGTACACGACTACGCGCCCTTAGCCAGTCTCTCGGCCTTCTCGCGGACGTCTTCAATTGTACCAGCCATCATGAAAGCCTGTTCAGGCAAATCGTCGCACTTGCCATCCAGGATTTCGCGGAAGCCGCGCACCGTTTCTTTCAACGGGACGTAGCGGCCGGGGATGCCGGTAAAGCGTTCGGCCACAAAGAAGGGCTGCGAGAAGAAGCGTTCGATCTTGCGGGCACGGGACACAATCAATTTATCGTCTTCGCTCAGTTCGTCAATACCCAAAATGGCGATGATGTCTTGCAGGTCTTTGTAGCGCTGAAGCACGCGCTGGACTTCGCGGGCGGTGCGATAGTGCTCTTCACCCACAATGTTGGGGTCAAGAATACGCGAGGTGGAGGCCAGCGGATCGACCGCCGGATAAATGCCTTTTTCCACAATAGAGCGCTCCA
>DAOUAN010000049.1:0-16034 GCA_034433385.1 Anaerolineales bacterium
GGTTTCCCACCCAACCCCCTCCCATTGACATGCAGCCTATCGTGAATTTCCTCGAGGCAGATGACCACTCGCAATGGCGCTACCTCACCTTCGGTTTCGGCGACCAGTTCGCCTACCTCAACCTGCTGACTACCGCCACCACCATTGACGGCAGTTACCACACCGCGCGCACGCTCCCCGAACTGCGCGCCAGCGGCATCGGTCAGATTGACACGGTCTATTGGGCGCAGAAGGGCATTCCCGCCATCCGCCCTATCCTGAAAAAATCGGGAGAATACGGCGTGCGCTGGGGCTTTGTCAACCGCGCTGAGTTCATCCCCGAATTGGAACGGGACGGATGGGAATATCGCGAGACATTGAGCAACGGCATTCAGGTGTGGGTCAACCCTGAAGCAACGCCGCCCCAGCCATCGGTCCTGCCAGAAGCGCCGCCCGTTCAGTCGTTTGCATGGGGGGTGTTTCCCCTCTTCACGTTTGTCTTCGCGGCGGCGCTGGGAGCGCTTCGCCTGCAACAGGCACAGGCAGAAGCGGCAATACGTCGAATTTACGCTTTCCTCATCGGGTTGATGCCCCTCTCGTTTGGACTGTGGGCATATCGCACCGTCGGCGAGTTTTCCCATCCGCGCGTGTACTTCACTTACGATCACGCGCTCTTCTTCCTGAGCGACGCGCTGGCGGCGCTGGCGGTGCTTTTGTGGCTGGCGGTGCGGGTCTCGCGTCTGCCCCGTGAAGGACTGCCCGCTTTTCCCCACCCCTGCTTCCTCAAAGTGTTTTTCGCCATCGCGCTTCTTGCCACCGTCAGCCTGTTCTGGTCGCGCGATTGGCGCACCTCGCTTTATATCTCCCTGCATCTCTGGCTGGTCTTCCTTCTAATTCTTTCCCTGCGCGAGTGGCGCGAAGCATGGACGATTGCGCTGTATGGCTTTTGCACGGCATTAGCCTTTCAGCTCATTGCCGGCTTTGCAGGCTTTGCCCTGCAATCCACAGCCTTCCTCGACCCGTTGAACCTGCGCTGGCCCGGCACGCTCGACGCTTTCACGCGCGGCGCAAGCGTGGTCGAGGCGGCGGGCGGACTCCGCCTTCTGCGCGCTTATGGCACCATGCCTCATCCAAATTTTCTCGGCGGGTTTTTGGTTCTCGCCCTGGCAGGTCCGGCGGGGTTGTTTCTCAACGGCAGAAAACTAAATTACCCCGCCCTGCTCCTGCTTGTCCTGGCAACGATACTGCTGGGGTTGACCTTTTCCCGCTCTGCCTGGCTGGCTGTGTTCGCCCTCGTGATGGTCTTGCTCTTGAAATCACGCCATTTCGAGCGGCGTAATCTGCTTCTCCTCTCGTGCCTCATCCTGCTCACGTTTATGCTGACGTTGGTCCCGCTGCGAGGCTTCGTTTCCAGCCGTGTAAGCGGTTCGACAGTTTCGACAGAGACGATTTCCAGCGTGGGGCGTGAGTGGCTGGCAGGGCAGGCAGCGGCAGTATTTCTCCGCCAGCCGCTGACGGGCGCCGGCATCGGTTCGTTTCTCCTGGAACTTGCAAAGACCGCTCCCGAAGGCGCGCCCATCGAGCCGGTGCATAACCTGTTTCTCCTGACAGGAGCCGAACTGGGCGCGGTTGGTTTGATTCTGATGGCTGGCATGTTTCTCTCCATAGGTAGCGGTATCGTGCGCGCCCGGTCTGCCAGCGCCATCGTGGCGGGCGCTGTGTTGGCCGGTTTGGGCGTCGTCAGCCTGTTCGATCATTACCTTTGGACGCTTGCGCCGGGGCGCATGATGCTGGGGTTGGCGCTCGGTCTTTGGGCGGGGCAGGCGGCAGATGAAGCGTGAGATTGTGATCAACGGACGGTTTCTCTCCCGCCGCGTCACCGGCGTGGAACGGTATGGGCGTGAAATCGTTCGCTTGTTCAGAGACAGGTTCCGGGTGGAAAAGACGCGGGTCAACGGGCTGGCGGGTCATGCCTGGGAGCAGTTCATCCTGCCAGCGAAGTTAAATCCGCATTCCATTCTGTGGTCGCCCGCCAACAGCGGTCCGCTGACAGTTGGCAATCAGGCGTTGACCATTCACGATCTCAGTCCGCTGGAGCATCCCGAATGGTTCAGGAAGGACTTTGCCTTATGGTATCGCGTGTTCTTGCCCATGCTGGCGCGGAGGGTGCGGGTCATCTTTACACCTTCCGAGTATGTGCGGCGCAAGGTGATGAGCCGCTTCGGGGTGAGCAATGTAATTGTGACGCCCAACGGGGTGGACCTTTCGCGTTTTCATCCCGGCGCGCGGAACAGCGACGACCTTCCCCAAAGATATATTTTGTTCGTTGGGTCGCTCCAGCCGCGAAAAAACCTGCCTGCCCTCTTGAATGCATGGCGCACAATCAAAGACGAATTTCCGCACTTGTGGCTGGTGATTGCGGGAAGCAGCGGGCAGGTGTTTGAAAAAGCCGAACATCCTGTTGAGGAACGGGTTCATTTTCTCGGTTATGTGGCGGAGGACGCCCTGCCGGGGTTGTATGCCCGGGCGGAGTGGTTTATTCTGCCTTCCTTCGAGGAAGGATATGGCTTGCCGGTTATCGAAGCGATGGCATGCGGGACGCCTGTCATCGTCTCGAACGGCGGCGCGTTGCCGGAAGTGACGGGAGACGCGGGAATTATCTTCAACCTGTCACAGCCGGAAGCGCTGAGCGTTGCGCTAGCAGCCTGCCTGCGCGACGACTCTCTGCGCGCTTCGCTTTCAGCAAAAGGTCTGGCGCATGTGGAAAATCTTTCCTGGCAAAGAACCGCCGATCGAATTTGGGAGGCGCTGAATGAAGCCTGAAGCGCGCATTGCCTTTGTCACCGATGCCCTGCCCTCTCTCGGCGGCGGTGAAAGAGTCCTTTTTGCCGCCCTGGAGGCATTCCCCAAGGCAGAACTCTTTACGCTCGTTTACAACAAGAACGCCTTCACCTCCACGCCCCTCGCGGAGCGGCGAGTCAATACATCGTTTCTCGACCGTATCCCGATGGCGCACACACATCACCGTCTGTTTCTCCCGCTCATGCCGCTTGCTATCGAATCGTTCGACTTGCGGGAGTACGACATCGTCGTCTCGTTCAGTTACGCCGTGGCGCATGGCGCGCGTCACCGTGACGATGCCCGCCACATTTCCTACACTTACACCCCTATGCGCTACGCCTGGACAAACCTCAATCTCGACGGGACGCCCTCACGCAAAAACCCGCTCCTGAACGGATTTTTGCGCTGGTTCCGCACATGGGATAAAGATGCCGCTTCACGCGTCCATGAATTTGCCGCCATCTCCCAAGCCGTATCCCAGCGAATAGCATACGCCTACCAACGCCGCGCCTCGATCATTTACCCGCCGGTGGAGGTGGAACGATTCAAGCCGTCGCCAAAACGCGAGAATTTTTATATCACCGTCACACGCCTCGTCCCTCACAAGCGGGTGGACCTCCTCGTGCAGGCATTCACGCAATTGAAACTGCCGTTGCTTATCGTCGGCGAGGGACCACAACTGCCTCATCTAAAAAGCATGGCGGGACCAAACGTTCAATTCCTTGGCTTCCAAACCGATGAAAAAGTGGCTGAGCTGTTGGGCAAAGCGCGCGGCTTTGTTTGTGCAACGGCGGAGGATTTTGGCATTGCCATCGTCGAAGCGCAAGCCGCAGGCTGTCCGGTCATTGCGTATGGAGGAGGCGGCGCATTGGAAACGGTCATTGATGGAGTGACAGGGTTCTTTTTCCCCGAACAAACCTCGGAAAGTTTGACGACGACTTTACTGCGTTTCGAAAGAGAACGCACCCGCTTCCATATCCCCGACCTGCTTCGCAACGCGCAACGCTTCAACAAATCCCGCTTTGTAACCGCCTTCGGGGAATTTGTCCGCCAGCCGTCAACGATTGTTTCGTGAGCCGCTCGCGCCTAAATCGGCAAGCCACTCTTCGTTGGAATGCCCCCCTTGTGGCCCTCTCATTGCAGTACCGCGAATCGCACGCCGTGGAGGATGTTTTGGCTCAACTTGGGTAAGGGAAACCAGGCGATTCTCCTCTATTCGCGTAAAGGAGCCGCCATGTTTAGAAATTGGATGATATGGATTCTCGCCGCGGGGTGGATGCTCGCCTCCTGCGCGCCGACCTCCCAACCGACTTCGTCCGCTTCAGACTCCCCGCAGCCTGATTCTCCCCCACAAACCTTGACCTCCCCTTCAAGCGACTCTGCCCCCACCCTGCTCCCCGAAGAACCGCCGCCCGCCCACGCCGAAAGCGAATTCCGCACCGATTTCAGCAAACACTCCGTGCCGTACAGCGAAATTCTTTCGGGCGGTCCGCCCAAAGATGGGATTCCCTCGATTGACGCACCCAAGTTCCAGTCCACGCGCGAAGCGGACGAATGGCTGAGCGACCGCCGGGAGGAAGGCCCTTACAAATTCGCTTACCACTGACAATTAGGGGTGGTGTTGATTCCGGCTGATTTCCCCACCCATTTGTACATGGTTACATTGGTAAATGGCTCGCCTAAAATGCCATCGTGGATTGCCCAGGATCGCAGGCGGATGCTGTTGGCGGCTTCCCGCTGACGAAACGGATTCGACCCATCCAGGCGGGCCAATAAATCGCCTCCCTCCTGGAACCCGGCCTGGATTCTGTCCATCAGGCGTTTTCCCACCTGATAGGCAAAGCCGTAGCGTTCAAAGATAACGGCATTGTGATAATAAAGAGGCTCGACAAAGTACATTTCATGTCCTAGGCTGGTGACAAATTGCTCAAAGGACTGAATGGCCTGTCCTAATAAACGCAGGCCGCGGCGCACCTGCCCCGGTGCCAGGCCAGCTTCCAGGGCGGCTTTTTCGGCCTCCAGGTTGCGCTGAAACGTGCCGAATTTGGTGGGGGTGCCATCCGGCAATTTGTCCACATCGAAGCGGGGCGAATCGGGATCGTTCAAAATGTACAAAAGCACATGGATTTGGCCGTTGAGGGTATCCGTCAGGTGGGCGTAGAGAATCGGGTCGGGGAAGCCAGGTTGGTGGTAAAGGCGCATTTCCACGTCGCTGCTGCCAGGAGCATAGCGGAAGAAAAGTAGATTGGCGGCTTCGGCGGAATCCAGCGGCGGCAAGTTGAATTTGTGGATCAGTTCGGCGGGGATGTACCGGGCATAGATTGCCCGCTTTTCCGCTTCGGGAAGGCGATTGATACTGCCAATTGTCGCTGGGTTCATCGCAGGCCTCCGTACCTAACGTACACGGCTTTGGCGTTCTTGTTCGCGCGCTTCATCGCGTTTGGCAATGGCGGCGCGCTTATCGTAGGCTTTTTTGCCACGCGCCAGGGCGATTTCGATTTTGGCGCGACCATTTTTGATGTACACCCGCGTGGGGATGATGGTCATGCCTTTTTGGCGGACCGCGTTCCACAATTCGCGAATTTCTTTTTTGTGGAGCAACAAGCGACGTGGACGACGGGGATCATGGTTGAAGCGATTGGCCTGTTCATAAGGGGCGATGTGGGCATCCATCAGCCAGGCTTCGTTGGCGTTGACCTGTACATAAGATTCGGCCAGACTCATTTGCCCGGCGCGAATCGATTTGATCTCCGAACCTTGCAGAGCCATGCCGGCCTCGAAGCGATCCAGTAAGAAATATTCAAATCCGGCTTTTCGGTTTGTTGCAACGACTTTGATGTTTTCGCTCATATTAAGTTCATTCTACCATTTGTTGTTCTTGTTTCCATTGCTGGGGCGTATAACATTTTTTGGCGCCAAGAAAACGCAGGATTTTCGAACGCCAGCCAGAGCCAGGCCAGGGGATGCAAATGGTCTGATCGGCGGGGAAGAAAAGATCAGGGGGTAAATTGTTGTTCTGCCATTGTTGCTGAAGCTGTTTGAACTCTTCTTCGCTGAGATTTAATGTCCAGCAGCAGGTATCGTCGGGATGATTGAATTTTGCGGTCTTTTGGTGATGGATAGGTTCTGTGTCTAGCAGCAGGCGAAAGAGATCGTGGCTCAGCGAATGCTCCAGCAGCCAGTGCAACAGGTCGGCGATGAACAGGTCTTTTTCCGTGGAGCTGGCGGGCAAGGCACCGCTCTTTCTTTTTGGCGTGATGTGGTTTGTTTTGGGGGCAATAATTTCCGCATCGAAGTAGTGACACCACTGGGCGACAGTTGTTGAGGTCACCAAAAGTGCTTTTTGGAAGGGAAAGTCTTTTTGGTCTTGGAGGTAATAGAGTTCTGCAGAGTAGAGCGGCATTTTGCTATCCCCATAACAGGATGGAGAGGCCGGCGAGCAGGCGCAGGATTCCGAACAAGATCAAGGCAATGGGCAGGCCAATCTGGTTGGCCAGTGCCGGGCCGGCCAGCGAGCCAAGTAAAACGGCGGCGTTGAGAATCAGGTTATACCAGGCCAGGTGGGAGGGACGGTCATCAGCTGGCGTGTGTTCCAATAAGTAGTTGGCATAGGCTCCTCCTGCCAATGACCAGACCAGGCCGCCGATGAGGGAGATGCCGTAATATTGCCAGACTTCAGTTGAGAAGGTCAGTAAAATTGGGTAAAGTGCCATGCCCCACACTCCCCAGCCGGTGACGTCTTTGTTCCCGTGGCGGCGGACGAAGCGTGGCAGGTGGCGTGAGCCCAGGAGTACCATCAGGTAGAACAGGCCGGTGCCAATGCCGATCTCGGTATCGGTGAGATGCAATTGGCGTACCAGGTAGATGGAAAAGAGGGGGAGCGGCAGGTATTGGGCCAGGTGAAAGCCGAAGAGCACCAGGAGCGGACGGCGAAAGTCGGTTTTCCATACGTCCAGGCGCAGGGCGGTGTACCAGTTCGGGCGGGAGGCGGCCGATTTAACGGTATCCGGCGCGGGGTCGCGGCGAGGCGCAGGGGATTCGCTTGGGATGGGACGAACAAAATAAAGGTGGAGACTGCTCATCGCCGCGCCGAAAAATCCAATCCCGAAGATGACCTGGTAGCCGCTGGGAAAGGGTAGGTGGTTGAGCAGGTAGCCGCTGATTACCGATGTGGCGATGAATGTGACCGAGAGCACCATGTTGCGTACGCCGGCAACGTGGGCACGATATTCTTCCGGGACGGCGGCGGCGAAAAGGGCGTTGAAGCCCACGGAAAGGACGGTAAGCGGGATTCCCATGTAAAAGGCGACGAGAATGAGCGCCCAGATTTGCGTGGGCGGATCGAAAAGCCAGGGGATGACGATCCACAGTGCGTAGCCCAGGCGATAGGCCACCGAGGTCCAGAAGACGGCGCGTTCGACTGAGCGCCGTTCGAGCCAGCGACCAGCCGGGATGGCGAAGATCAGGTTGAGTACGGCGCTCATCGCCCCCAACAGGCCGATTTGAAAAGGTGTGGCGCCCAGCCGCGCAGCGTAGATGTTGATGAAGTTGACCGCGGAGCCGCTGACTACCCCAAACCATCCGATGTCGAAGTAAAGGTGGAGAAAGTTGCGGCGATATTCGGCAGGGATTTCGGATTGGCGGAAAATTTTCACCAGCATACGGGCTGATTATACTGGAGATTGGTCATGGGCTTATGCTTTGTGCGATTTTGTGAGAATTTGGGGCTCTGGCTGGGTTAATGTGGATATAATTTCGGCTATGGATAATTACAAAGCCGATTTTTTGCTCGATCCTGAAGTTGTGTTTTTGAATCACGGGTCGTTTGGGGCTACTCCCCGCCCCGTTTTCGAGGTGTATCAGCAGTGGCAATTGCGCCTGGAACGCCAGCCGGTGTTGTTTTTGGGGCGGGAGTTCAACGTTTTGATGGCACAGGCCCGGCAGGCGCTGGGTGAGTATCTCCATGCCGCGGCAGATGATTTGGTGTTTATCCCGAACGCGACGCACGGAGCGAATATCATTGCTCGTTCTTTGAATCTGGAGCCGGGGGATGAGGTTTTGGCAAGCGATCATGAGTATGGCGCTTGCGATTACACCTGGGAATTTTTGTGTGCGAAGAGCGGAGCGCGTTATGTGCATCAGGCTATTCCCTTGCCGGTGAGTTCCGAAGATGAAATGGTGGAACAGTTCTGGCAGGGAGTTACACCGCGCACGCGGGCGATTTTCATCAGTCATATTACTTCGCCTACGGCTTTGCGTCTGCCGGTGGAGGCAATTTGTCGGCGCGCCCGCCAGGCCGGGATTCTGAGCATTGTGGATGCGGCTCATTCCCCTGGCCAGATTCCGTTGGATTTGCAGGCGCTTGGCGCCGATGTGGTGTTTGGCAATTGCCACAAGTGGATGCTGGCCCCGAAAGGCACGGCGTTTCTGTATGTGCGCAGCGAAGTTCAGGAAATCATCGAGCCGTTGGTGGTCAGTTGGGGCTACCGCGCCACTTCGGAGACAACCACGGGTTCTCGCTTTTTGGATTTGCTGCAATGGACGGGGACGAAAGACCCGGCCGCGGCGCTGGCTGTGCCGGCAGCGATCGGCTACATGGCAGAACACCAGTGGGATGTTGTCCGCCAGCAATGCCATGATTTGTTGCGCCAGGCCGTGGAGCGGGTTTGCGCTTTGACGGGCATGGCTCCGCTCTATCCGCTCGATTCCAATTTTTACAGCCAGATGGCCATTGCTCCCTTGCCTGTAGAGGTGGATTTGACTGTACTCAAGGCGCGTTTGTATGATGAATATCGCATAGAAGTTCCGCTCATTGAGTGGAACGGCAGGAAGTTCGTTCGAATTTCTATTCAGGCTTACAATACCCCTGAAGACGTGGATGCCTTGCTGAGTGCTTTGGGCGCCCTGCTGGGAGAAACAAGGGTAATGGCGAGGTTATAGTGTAACATCTCGCCCCTGAGGTCGTTTTTTTTTGCGCAGGTAAGAAGCAGAGAAATCAATTTGTCGCATTAACGAGGTGACTATGGATATTGCATTAGCTCTGGGTGGTGGTGGAGCAAAAGGAAATTCTCACATTGGCGTGTTGCGCTGCCTGGTGCGTGAGGGATTCCGCATTCGGGCAGTGGCCGGAACCAGTTTTGGCGGTATCGTCGCTGCGGCTTTCGCGGCTGGCTTTTCGCCGGACGAAATTGAAGATCGTTTCAGTCGCGTGGATCAGACAAATCTATACGGCCGCGTCCCCGGTGAACAGCCTTCTTTGCTGGGGCTGGCGGGTGTGTACAAATGGCTGGACGATATGTTCGGCGCAATGACCTTTGCGGATTTGAAGATTCCCTGCGCAATGGTGGCGGTAGATTTAGACACCGGGCGCGAGGTCACCTTACGCGAGGGGCGTGTTCGCGATGCCATTCTGGCAACGATTGCTTTGCCGGGGATTTTCCCCTCCTACCCGTTGAATGGCTGGAATCTCATTGATGGTGGCGTGCTCAATCCGGTGCCGGTCTCGGTGGCGCGTTCGTTGGCGCCGGATTTGCCGGTTGTGGCTGTTGTGCTTACCCAGCCGATAGGTACGGCAATCACGCCCTTTACGGTTCCCTTGCCTCCGGTGCTGCCCAAACCGTTGCTGGAGCGCATCGCCCAATTCCGCCTGGCGCAAGCCGCCGAAGTCTTTTTGCGTTCCGTGGAAATCGGCAGTCGGGCAGTGACCGAATATCGCCTGGCTGTTGATCGGCCCGATGTGGTGATTCGGCCAAATGTCGGGCACATTCAATTGCTTCAGAAAGTAGATGTCCGTGCGATTGCCCGCCTGGGCGAAGAAGCTGCTGAAGCCGCCCTGCCCGAATTGCGTCGCGCCGTCTCGTGGCCGGCGCGCATCCGCCGCTTGCTTGGAGGTAGAAAATGAGCCGTGATTTGCGAGAGTATTCCAAACAGACAACTGTTCGCCTGATTGTGGGAGCATTGCTCTTGCTCTTTATCGTTGGGCTTGGTCTGATCTGGCTGAACTATGGCGGAGGCGCAGCCTCCATGGGCTTTATCTGCCTGCTGGCTGGCCTGGCGCCGGTGGTGCTGATTACGTTTATCTTTGTTGTGACAGATTGGATGATGAAACGTGCTGGTCGCAAATGACACCGAACTCCTGACTTTTTCCGGCTGGACGCTGCGTCAGCGCCGTGCCAGCCAGGAACCGGCACGGCTGCTCCTCCTTCTTCATGGCTGGACCGGCGACGAAAACTCCATGTGGGTCTTTGCTCGCGACCTTTCGCCTCGCTACTGGACTCTGGCGCCGCGCGCCCCCCACGCGGCCTCCCCAGCCGGATTCTCCTGGCGCCCGCCTCACGATTCGACCTTTGGCCGCCCCAGTCTCGAGATGCTACGCCCTTCCGCCCAGGCGTTGATTGCCCTGGTAGATCATTTTGCCGCGACCCATAATCTGGACGCAATGACCTTCGATGCCATTGGCTTTAGCCAGGGAGCGGCGTTGTTGGGGCTGTTGACCCTGCTTTATCCCTCCCGATTGCGGAAAGTGGCAATCCTGGCTGGCTTTTTGCCCGCCGGTGTGGAAGATGTGATCCAATCTGTGCCCTTGCGCGGCAAACAAATTTTCGTGGCTCATGGCACACAAGATGAACTGGTGCCGGTGGAACGCGCTCGCCAGTCCATCACCTTGCTGGAGCAAGCCGGCGCCGAAGTCATCTACTGCGAAGACAACGTCGGGCACAAAGTCAGTGCCCCCTGTTTGCGCGCCATGCAAGCCTACTTGCAAGATTAACCTTTTCTAAACTCTCTGTTGACGCCGCTTTTGTTTGCAGGTATCCTTGACCTACCCTTGCTCAGGAAGATTTTATGAAGAAACCCGTGTCTCGTCGCGATTTTCTCAAATTGGTTGGCTTTGGCCTGGGCACTCTGGCCTTCAATCCGTTTGAACGCGTGCGCCCTTTGCCGCAATTCCCCAATGCCGAACGATTGGGACGGGTGCTGGCAAAAGTGGATGTCCGTTCAGCGCCAAGCGAAAATGCCCCGGTAGTTACTACCCTTTACGAAGACACCGTCCTCGAGTGGGGGCGAGAAGTCGTTGGCCCGATGAGCGGCCGCATCAATCAACGTTGGGTGGAGACGCCCCAGGGTTTCATCTACGCTGCCGATGTTCAGCCGGTTCGCAACTTACCCAACACCCCGCTGACGGCCATACCAGCCGGCAAAAACGGCTTTTGGGCCGAAGTCACGGTCCCGTATGTGGACCTGATCCTGGAAACCGCCCCTGCTTCTCCGTGGGTAAAAGACCTGCTGCAATACAACCTGACCCCGCGCTTGTATTACAGCCAGGTGGTTTGGATTGATCAGATCCGGGCGGATGCCAATGGCCAGATTCTCTATCGCTTTAATGAAGATACCGGCCATGGCTATGGCTATGGCGATATTTTCTGGGCTGATGGCTCTGCTTTCCGCCCGTTGACGGAAGAGGACGTCTCACCCATCCACCCCGAAGTGGACCCGGCCCAGAAAAAGGTGTATATCAACCTGACGTATCAGACTCTTTCTTGCTTTGAAGGCAATACGGAAGTCTATTTTTGCCGGATTTCCAGCGGAGCAAAATGGGATGCCTACGGCAATATCGTGGACAAATGGTCCACGCCGCTGGGGGAGCAGATCACCTGGCGCAAAGCCATTTCCATTCACATGAGCGGTGGACAAACCGGTTCAGGCTATGACACACCGGCCATTTCCTGGACAACGCTTTTCAATCCCGATGGCATTGCCATTCACGCCGCCTTCTGGCACAACGATTTTGGCGCGCCGCGCTCGCATGGTTGCGTCAACGCCCGCCCCGAAGACGCCAAATGGATTTTCCGCTGGACGACACCGCACGTTTCCCTCGATCAGAGTGATATTTCCTTGCAATGGCCAGATGGCGGTACGCACGTCATCGTGGATGAAGTAAAAATCTAATTTCGTGAGGTAGCATGGCGATCTCTCAAATTACCGTTGGGCTGGCTTTCCTGGCTGGCATTGCTTCTTTCCTTTCTCCTTGTGTCTTTTCACTGGTCCCGGCTTATATTGGGTACCTGGGCGGACGCGCCGCGGGCACCAGCGAGGCCGATAACCGCTGGACGACTTTCAGTCACGGTTTAGCCTTTGTCATCGGTTTCAGCGTCGTTTTTGTCTTGCTGGGCGTGGCAGCCTCTGCCGTTGGCGGGCTGCTCTTCGCAGCCCGCGATTGGCTGACCAAAATCGGTGGTTTGATTGTCATCGTCTTTGGCCTGCACATGATCGGCGTCTTTCGCATTCCCTTGCTGGAATACGATACGCGCGTTTCCACCGCCCCCGATCGCAAATGGGGCTACCTGTCTTCTGCTTTGATGGGCGTCTTTTTCTCGGCAGGCTGGTCTCCTTGTGTTGGCCCGGTGCTGGGTGCAATTTTGACCCTGGCGCTCAATGGTGGCTCCATTGCTCTCGGCGCTACCTTGTTGACCGCTTATTCGGCAGGATTGGCCGTTCCTTTTCTCATCGCCGCCCTGGGCATTGGCTGGGTTACCACCATTTTGCGAAAGTACAGCAAAGTGATGCGTTACGTTGAAATCGCCATGGGGGTTACCCTGGTCATCGTTGGCGTTATGCTCTTCTCTGGCGTCTTTTCGCTGATCGCCCAGCGCGCCCAATTCTTCTGGTTCGATTTCGGCTTGTAGGAAAAACCTGTCGGCGCGGATTGTAAAATTTCCGTTCCTCGCTTTTTCAGTTCTGCTCCAGGCAGGATGATCACTATCGGTGGAGTTTCCTTGCTTACTGTTACCATTTATACCCGCAAAGATTGCCATTTGTGTGAACAGGCTAAAGCCGACCTGGCTGCCTTGCAGGAGAAATATCCACATCGCCTGGTAGAAGTGGATATTGATAGCGATTCTGCCTTGCAGGCGAAGTATTTGCTTGAAATTCCGGTCGTTGAAGCGGGTCCATATCGCTTGCGCGCTCCCTTTACCCGTCAAGATTTGCAGATGACCCTCGGCGCGGCCCTCGATCGCCGCGCTCAATTGCAGCAGATTGATGGAAAAGGTTACGAGGCCAGTGTGCGCCGTGCGCATACTGTTACCGTCTCTGACCGAATTTCTTTTTGGTTTTCTCGCCACTACCTGGCTTTGCTCAATCTCCTTATGGCGCTGTATGTCGGCCTGCCCTTTCTCGCGCCCGTATTCATGAAGGCCGGTCTGGAGATTCCTGCCCGGCTGGTTTACACCATCTATAGCCCGCTCTGTCACCAGTTTGGTTTTCGCTCGTTCTATCTCTTTGGCGAGCAGTTCTATTATCCGCTTAGCGAAGCCGGCCTGAAAAATGTAAAAACCTTTGAAGAGGTGACCGGCCTCACCAATTTACACGATCCGAACAGTATTGAGCGTTTGCAGGCGCGGCAATTTATCGGCAATGAGACGGTGGGCTATAAGGTTGCTTTGTGCGAGCGCGATGTGGCTATTTACATAGGCATTGTCGTTTTTGGCCTGCTGTTTGCCCTCACGCGTCGCCAGTGGCGGCCGCTGCATTGGGCGCTATGGATTCTCATCGGTTTGGGGCCAATTGGGCTGGATGGCTTTTCGCAGCTCATCAGCCAGTTCAATTTGCCCTGGTTCGTCAGTGTTTTGCCCTATCGGGAGAGCACGCCATTTTTGCGGGTGTTCACTGGTTTTCTCTTCGGTTTTGCTACGGCCTGGTTCGCCTACCCGACGATCGAAGAGACCATGCAGGAAAGCCGCCAGTTTTTTATCAAAAAATTTGCCATTGCTCAGGTTGTTGACTGATGCCTTTTCATCACAAGAACGGTCTTCGCTATTACGCCTTCGATATTTTCCCTGCTCATGTGGTTCAGGCGGTGATCACCCGTCAGGGTGGAATCAGCCCGGCGCCCTGGCATTCGCTCAATGTGGGGGGGACTGTGGGGGATGATCCGGCCCGGGTGCAGGAAAACCGCGCTCGAGCGTTCGCCACGCTTGGGCGGAATCTCGATTCGCTTTTCGACGTCTGGCAGGTGCACAGCGCGGATGTGGTCTACGCTGACGCTCCGCGCCCTGCCCATCAGCCTCTGACGCAGGCCGACATCATCCTCACGGATCGCCCTGAAGTGACTCTTTTCATGCGCTTTGCGGATTGTGTTCCCATCTTGCTGCATGACCCGAAAAAAGGTGTGGTGGGGCTGGCACATGCCGGCTGGTTGGGAACGGTGCGAGGGGCGGCGCTGGCGGCAATTCAGGCGATGCGTGCTCGGTATGGCTCCAAACCGGAACACATTCAGGCGGCCATTGGCCCCTCGATTGGCCCCGATCACTATGAGATTGGGGCGGATGTGATTGCACAGGTGCGTCAGACATTTGCGGCAGACGCTGACCGAGTGCTTGATGCGCGCCATGGTCGCACTTATCTTGACCTGTGGACGGCCAATTTCCTCCAATTGCAACAAGCTGGCGTGGAGCACATCGAAGTGGCGGGTTTGTGCACCGCTTGCCATTTGGACGATTGGTTTTCGCACCGCGCCGAAAAAGGGAAAACCGGCCGTTTTGGGGCGCTGATCGCATTGACGTAATCGGCGATAACCGACGATTTTGTAACCGGTGGGTTTCCTCCCATCTGAGCAAAATCTTGTAAAATATGTCTCAATGACTCTACTTGTTTCTGCCATCCGCGAGCGTTATTTGCACACTCTGGAGCGTATTGCCGTCTCGGCCCGTCTGGTTGGCAGAGAGCCACAATCGGTTCGCCTGGTGGTGGTGACCAAGGCGCAGCCACTGGATGTGGTGGAGGCGGCCATTCAAGCCGGCGTGCAGCATTTGGGAGAAAATTACCCTGAAGAGGCTGTTGAAAAGATTAGGGCGTTTTCTGGGTATTCGGGGGTGGAATGGCATATGATTGGTCATGTGCAGAGCCGCAAGGCCAGGCTGGTTGTGGATCATTTTGACTGGTTGCACTCCCTGGATAGTCTGAAGCTGGCTGAACGTCTGAATCGCTTTTGCGCCGAGAAGAATCGGGTTTTGCCTGTGTTGCTTGAGTTCAATGTGGGGGGGGAAGTCAGTAAATTTGGCTGGCCCGCCTGGGAAGAAAGCCAATGGGATGCCCTGACGACGGATATTTCTCGCCTTTTACAATTGCAAAATTTGCGAATCTGTGGCTTAATGACCATGCCTCCGTTGGGTGAAACTGCGGAAGATTCACGGCCCTACTTCCAGAAACTGCGCCGTTTGCGCGATTTTCTGGCAGAGCGCTTCCCGCAAGGAACCTGGACAGAGCTTTCGATGGGCACCAGCGCTGATTTTGAAGTGGCTGTTCAGGAGGGCGCTACTCTGGTGCGCGTGGGAACGGCTATCGTCGGTCCACGATCCTATCAAAAGGAGAAGTAATATGGATTTATCGCTACTGGCAGTGCTGATCAAACTCATTGCCGATATTCTAATCTGGTTGGTGGTGGCTTCGGCGCTGCTTTCGTTCTTTCTTTCGCCGTACCATCCGATTCGTCAGGCCGTGGATCGCATTGTAGATCCGCTATTGACTCCTATCCGTCGGGTGGTGCCCCTGGTTGGGATGTTCGACTTCAGCCCATTGGTTTTGATTGTCTTGATTGAAGTGGTCTCGCGTGTTTTGATCGGCATTTTACTTGCCCTGTGAGGTCTTTATGACAAAGCGACAATTCCATTTGCACGATGGCAAACATGGCGCTGCGCTAGCAGTACGGGTGACTCCGCGCGCCAGCCGCAATCAGATCGTTGGGATTCTGAACGATGGTACGATCAAAGTGCACATTGCGGCGCCGCCAGTAGATGACCAGGCCAATCGCAAGTTGCTTGAATTTCTGGCGGAAGTGCTGGATGTGCCTAAATCCTCGCTGGATATTGTTGCCGGGGCCACGGGGCGAGATAAGCTCGTCGCTGTGCTGGATATGGATAGCCAGACGGCTCACCAGCGCATTCTCCAGCATTTGGAATAAAAAGAAACGGCCGCTTCGGCGGCTGTTTTTTTGGGGAGCACTAAAAGGTTGTGGGTAAGATGGAAAACAGAGAAACGGCTAGTGTCATTGCGAGGGGCGTCAGCCCCGAAGCAATCCAGCCATTCCTTGCCGACCAGGAGATTGCTTACCCCTGCGGGGCACAGGTCGCCGCCTTTGGCGGCTCGCAATGACACAAAACGGCGTTTTTCGCCCACAGCGTCATCTCTCAAGGCACTGGCCAAATGAGCATCCATCC
>DAOUAN010000050.1:0-6948 GCA_034433385.1 Anaerolineales bacterium
CCAGGAATGGTGTAATGATTGTTCGATTTTGTGCTATCCTTTGTCATGGAGACGTTACCTTTTAGATTGGATTTTCGCAAACCCTTTTCTATCAGGTTTCGTCTCCGCTTTCAATTATTTTTCGGATAGGTTCTTAAACCCCTCCGCCCCGATCTGTTTCTCAATACGGTTCATCGGTTGCTCCATTCAGAAAAAGAGTGAAATCATGGAACGCTTACCTACTCACATTCCCGGCTTAGATATCATCCTTTCAGGCGGTTTACCCATCCACAGCACCACGCTCATCAGCGGTGGACCGGCAGCGGGAAAACTGTGCTCGCCAGCCAAATCGTCTTCCGCAACATCCGCCCTCCCCAGAAAGCCCTCTTCGTCAGTACCGTTTCCGAGCCTTTGGGGCGCATCTTGCGCTACATGCAAGAATTTTCGTTCTTTGAACCCAATCTGGTTCCCGAAACCGTGCGCTACGAGGACATCGGCCCCGACCTGTTGCAAGGCAACGGCGTGCGCGCCGTGCAGCGCCTGGAAGAACTCATCCTGCAACACAACCCCGAATTTCTGGTCATCGACAGCATCCGCTCACTGAGCGCCCTGAGCGATTCCCCGGCCAGCTCACGCCGCAACCTGTTCCGCCTGGCAGCGTTGCTCTCTGCCCTGCCCTGCAACAGTCTGCTGGTTGGCGAATACCAGCCGCACGAATTTGCCTCCACCGTAGAAGCCTCCATCGTGGATAACATCCTGCTGCTCAATCGGCGCGAAGCGGGCCTGCACGAACAGCGCGTTTTGACCGTGGAAAAGCTACGCGGCTCCGACTACATCCCCGGCGAACACACCTTCCGCATCTCGCGGCAGGGAATCACCCTCTTCCCCCGCTTCACGACTCCGCCCGCGCCGGCCGCGTACACCCCAAGCCGCACCTACACCCCCACCGGCATCCCCGGCCTCGATGACGAAATGCTGCCCGGCGGGTTGCTGCGCGGCACCATCGCCCTGCTGGTCGGCGACCCGGGCGTGGGCAAGACCGTCACCGCCCTGCATTTCCTGCTCAACGGCGTCAAACAAGGCGAGGCCGGCGTGTACATCTCCTTCCAGGAAGACCCCCATCAACTGGCGCAAATCGCCCGTAACTTCGGCTTCGACGTGAACGCCCTGACCGCCAGCGGCAAACTGGCCATGCTCTACGCCTCGCCAGTGGAACTGGACATTGATGAACATGCTCAAAACATGCTGGCCGCCATTCAACAAATCGGCGCCCGCCGCGTGGTCATTGACAGCATCGGCGACCTCGAAGCCGGCGCCCACGGCAGCGCCGACCGTTACTTCAACTTCGTCTATTCGCTGGCGCAATGGCTAAAAAACAACGGCATGACCTCCATATTCACCGGCGAGATGAGCGGCTTGTTCGGCTCGGAATTGACCCTCACCGGCCGCGGCGTCTCGCACATTGCCGACACCATTCTCCTGCTGCGGTATACTGAATTGGATGGCGAAATCCGCCGTGCCTTCACCGTGCTGGCAGCGCGCGGCAGCGATCACAGCAAGCAGGTGCGCGAATACATCATCTCCGAAAAGGAAGGTCCGCGCATCGGCGCGCCCCTCCATCACACCTTCTCCATGCTCAACCCCACCCAGCGAAAGGATTGATCCTTTTCTACCAATTTACCAATCACCAATTTACCAATCACCAATTTACCAATTACCAATTTACCAATTACCAATTTACCAATCACCAATCCCTGAACCATGTCCCTCGAATCCCTCCACCGATTGAGCCTCACCCTCGGCGCCAGTCTGGACCGAACCCATGAGTGTTCTGTCTTCGTGGACTGGCTGAAAGCCGAGGCTCAGCCGCGTCTGATCGCGTTGTTTGTGGCCGAGCCGGGCAGGGAATCCCTGCGGCTGATCGCCGCCAGTGGCTTCAAAAAAACGCCCTCCAATGCGCTGCCGCTGGGGCATGATCCCTGGGAATGGCTGAAAGCGCAAAACATCCCCCTGCCGCGGGGCGAAAAATACGCCCTGCCGATCACTTTGGAGGGCGAGCTCTTCGGTTTGCTGGCAGTTATCAGCATGCAAAAGGGTGATGCCCTGAACGAAGAACAACGCCTGCTCGACCTGGCGCTGGCCTATCTTGCCCCCATCCTGCGCAACATCGAAAAGCACGAGAGCGTGGAACGCCTGGTGGAGGAACGTACCGCCCAATTACGCCAAAGCGAGGAACGCTATCGCAGCCTGGTCAACTCGCTACCAGAGCTGATCTACGCCATCTCCCCGGAAGGCAAAATCACCTTTCTCAACCCGGCCTTTGAGCAAATTACCGGCTGGCCCGTTGCAGCCTGGCTGGGGCGTTCTTTTGAAGACCTGATTCACCCGGATGACCGTCCGCTGTTGCGCGAACGCTTTGCCCGCGCCTTGAAAACCACCCATACCGAGACCACCATCGAAGTGCGCATCCACACCGCCAGCGGCAAGCTGCGCATTCTGGAAGTGCTGGGCGTAGCCCAAATGGAAGACAGCCGCGTCATCGGCGTCACCGGTTACGGCCGCGATATTACCGAGCACAAACAAGATGAAGAAGCCCTGCGCGAGAGCGAGGAGCGCTTCCGCGCCCTGGCACAAAGCACATCTACCGCCATCTTTGTTTATTCCGGCGAGAAATTCATTTATGCCAATCGCGCCACCGAAGAACTGACCGGCTACAGTGCCAGCGAACTGTTGAATGTGCGTTTCTGGGACGTGGTACATCCTGATTTTCAGGAAATGGTGCGGCAGCGCGGGCTGGCGCGTCAACGCGGGGAAGACGTCCCCTCCCGCTATGAATTCAAAATCGTCCGGAAAGACGGCGAGGAACGCTGGATTGACTTCACCGCCGGCAAGATAGACTGGCACGGTCAACCCGCTGCCATTGGCTCAGCAGTGGACATCACCGAGCGCAAGCAGGCAGAAGAAGCTCTGCGCGCCAGCGAGGAGCGATTCCGCGCCTACATCGAGCGCGCCAGCGATTACATCTTCAGCCTTGACCCCCAAGGCCGCTTTACCTTTGTTAATCAAGCCATGTGTTTGGCGCTCGGATACCATCCGGGAGAGCTGCTCGGCCAGCCGGCCCTGACGGTCGTCTCGCCCGAAGCGCGCCAGGAAGCCAGCCAGGTTCTTCAGCGCATCTGGAGCGGCGAAACCGTGGACTCCATGGATCTGCCCGTCCAGACCCGCCAGGGCAAGACCCTGCTGGTGCAAATTCGTGGACGCGGCTTCTATCGCGACGGGCAACTGGTCGAAACCCTGCACATCGCCCGCGATGTCACCCTGCAAAAGCAGGCGGAGGAAGCGATCAAAAACAGTGAGCGCCGCCTGAGCGCCCTGATCGCCAACGGACTGGATTTCATCTCCATCCTGGATGCACAGGGCAATCTGCTCTGGGAAAGCCCATCCACCAACACCTTGCTCGGCTACCGCTTCAATGAGTTCCTCGGGCGCAGCATTCTGGAGCTGGTGCATCCTGAAGACCTGGAATGGGTACAGCGCCAATTCGCCGAAGTGGCCAGCAAGCCAGGCAGCCGGCAGGCAGGCATGTTCCGCCTGCGCACCGCAGGGAACGAATACCGTTGGGTGGAGGCTGTCGCCAGCAATTTCCTGGATGACCCCGCGGTAGGCGGAATCGTCATCAATTACCGTGACATCACCGAGCGTAAGCGCCACGAGCGCGAAATCCAGGCCGAAGCCATGCTGGCACAGGCGCTGGGCGAGACGCTTGAACTCCAGCCCCTGCTCGAACGCCTGCTGGAGGCTGCCCGCCATGCCATCCCTGCGGCAGAAAAAGGCAGCATTTTGCTGGTGGAAGCCAATGGACGCCTGCGCATCCGCGCCCTGAGCGGCTATACTGATCCACGCCTGAACGAATTTACCTTCGCCAGCGATTCGGGCTACTCAGCCCGCGCCGCCCGCGAGCGCAAACCCCTGCTCATCGCCGATGTCCGCGCCGATGATTCCATCCGCTATGACGGTGAGATCGAGGAGGCGCGCCAGATTCACAGCGCCATCGCTGCCCCACTGCTCATTCGCGAACAAGTCATCGGCGTCATTGCGCTGGATTCCACCCAAAAGAACGCCTTCAGCGAAGAAGATCTGGCGCTTTTGAGCGCCTTTGCCACCCCCACCGCGTTGATTATTCAAAATGCCCGCCTGTTCGAGGAAACCCGCCGCCGCGCCGAGGAGACCGCCTCTTTGCTGGAATCCTCCTTAGCCCTCTCCAGCCTTGACCTGCAAACCACCCTGCAGACCATCGGCGAGCGCGCCAAAGCCCTCTTCCAGGCCGATGGCTGCCGCATCTTCCTGCTGGAACCCGATGGTCAGTCTTTGCGCTGCGTGCTGGCGCTGCAAGAAAATCAAGCCGCCTTCCTCGGCCTGACCATCCCGCTCGGTCAGGGCGTGACCGGACAGGTGGCGCTCACCGGCGAAGCCGAAATCGTCAACGATATGCTGCACGACCCGCGCGCCGTGCAAGTGCCCGGCACAAACGAAGAACCCGAAGCGTTGATGTTTGCCCCCCTCAAAGAGGGCGACCGCACCATCGGTGTCATCAGCATCCGGCGCGTTGGTACAGAGCGTCCCTTCCAGCCAGATGACCTCGATTTGCTCAAAGCCTTTGCTGCCCTGGCTGCCTCGGCGGTCGCCAACGCCCATCTCTACGCCGAGGCGCAACAACGCCTGCGTGAGCTAGAAACCCTGCAAGCGGTCTCCTCTGCTCTGCGTCAGGCGCGCAGCGTGGAGGAAATGTTGCCCATTTTCGTCCAACACGCGGCGCGCGCCGTAGGCGCTCAGGCTGGCTCGATTTATCTCCTTGATGAGAACAGCGGCGATTGGGTTTCACAAAGCTGGGTCACTGCCGAAGGCTCCTGGCTGGCCACCCCCGCCGAAATGCGTCACCGCCCCGGCGAGGGCGTGACCGGGCTGGTAGGCGAGAGCGGCATACCTTACATCACCAGCGATTGGCGCAGCGATCCCACCAACAAACCCCTCTCTGGCGAGCTGGGCTTCATTGAAAACTTTCGCAGCGGCATTTCGCTGCCTCTGCCCGCCGAATCGCGGGTCATTGGCGTCATGCACATCTGGTATCGCGAAGCACATACCTTCAGCGAGAACGAAAAACGCCTGCTCACCGCTATTGCCGACATGGCCGGTAGCGCCATCCAGCGCGCCCGCCTGCACGATGAAACCGAGCGCCGCGTGGAACAACTACAATCGCTGCAAGCCATTGACCAGGCCATCACCGCCAGCCTGGATCCGCGCGTCTCGCTCAACATCTTGCTCGAACACACCATTCATCATTTGGGTGTTGATGCTGCCGGGGTTTTGCTGATGAATCCAGCCCTTCATTTTCTGGAATACGCCGCCGGACGCGGCTTCCGCACCCGTCACTACGAGCGCACCAGTTTACGCCTCGGCGAAGGAAAAGCCGGCCGCGTTGCCCTCGAGCGCCGCACCTGGATCATTCCTGATCTTTCTTTGATACCCATTACCCGCAAAGAATTGATCCAGGGAGAGGGCTTTGTTTCTTACCTTGCCGCCCCCCTCCTGGCCAAAGGACAGGTCAAAGGCGTGCTGGAAATCTTCCACCGCTCTCCCTTTTCGCCCACTGTCGAGCAGATGCGCTTCTTTGAAGCCCTCGCCCAACAGGCTGCCATCGCCATTGAAAACGGGCAACTTTTCGAAAGCCTGCAACGCGCCAACCTGGAACTCAGCCTGGCTTACGACAAAACCATCGAGGGCTGGTCGCGCGCTCTGGATTTACGCGACCGCGAAACCGAGGGCCACACCCAGCGCGTCACCGCCCTGACCATCCAACTGGCCCAGGCCATGGGGCTGAGCGAGGAACAAATCATGCACCTTCGCCGCGGCGCCCTGCTACACGATATTGGCAAAATGGGCGTCCCTGACCACATTCTCTTCAAAGAAGGCTCGCTCACTCCCGAAGAATGGGCGATCATGCGTCAACACCCTCAATTTGCCTACGAAATGCTCTCATCCATCGAATACCTGCGCCCGGCGCTTGAAATCCCCTGGTGTCATCATGAAAAATGGGATGGTAGCGGCTATCCCCGCGGCCTGAAAGGCGAACAAATCCCCCTGGCCGCTCGCATCTTCGCCATCGCCGATGTCTTCGACGCCCTGACCAGCGACCGTCCCTACCACAAAGCCTGGCCAATCGAACAGGCCCTGCAATACATCCGCCAGCAAGCCGGCAGCCATTTCGACCCCCAAATCGTCGAAATCTTCTTGAACATGAACAAATCCCTGTTGGGCGACTCACAACCTGACAAGGATTGACCCATCCTTCTTTCTTCCCCAGCCGACGCAGGTCGGTTCCACAACCGTTCCCTGGGAGCACTAAAAGGTTGTGGGAAGATGGAGAACAGGGAAATGGCTAGTGTCATTGCGAGGGGCGTCAGCCCCGAAGCAATCCATCTATTCCTTGCCGACCAGGAGATTGCTTACCCCTGCGGGGCACAGGTCGCCGCCTTTGGCGGCTCGCAATGACACAAAACGGCGTTTTTCGCCCCCAGCGTCATCTCTCAAGGCACTGGCCAAATGAGCATCCATCCACCGCTCACGCCTGACTAACAACTTTTTAGCGCACCCGAAATCGCTCCTGATTGCACAAAGCTTAGGTTAGCGCGTAAAATTAACCCATCGTTAAACAAAATTTCCGTTGGCTTTAACGGCTGAATGAGAGAATCTACCTTGCTACCTTTCGATTCATTTTTGAAATAACTGCCTTTCCTGGGGCAGCAAAGACAGGAGCAGGCAGTTACTTTTAATCTACTGTAGTTTCGCCAAAATAAGGGGATGAGCATTGGCAAATCTGGTAGGATTAGTTTGTCACAACAAAATCCACTGCCAGAGGTCACCAATGCTCCCCGTAATTGTACAACATTCTGAAGCGTTAGCGACATTCAT
>DAOUAN010000051.1:0-42858 GCA_034433385.1 Anaerolineales bacterium
GGGAAGGGAGGGAGAGGGAAGAGGGGAGAGGGGAGAGGGAAGAGAGAGGGGACATAGTTATTTCAGCCGCCATTGGTCAGGGTGAGCAGACATATCTGAAAGCATGGCAAAGATTTCTTCGTAAAGGGCGTTCAACCGCTCGACAGTAGAAGAGTCAATGTATCGGCAGCGCAGGGCAAATTCCAGGTGCGTTTGAGTTTCGGCGGCCTCCGATTGGGAATCGCTCAACTTGCTGATCCAATGCGCCGGGTAGCGGCGTTTGTGCCAGGCTTCCGCGATGTTGGCAGCGACCGAACGCGAAGAACGGCGAATCTGGTCGCTGAGAGCGTATCTTTCATCTTTCGGGAAGTTTAGCGTCAGCGCGTAAATATCCATTGCGGCATCCATCGCTTTTTGCCACACCTTCAAATCACGAAACGACTTAATCGGCTCTCCCATACTTCTTTTCTCTCCTTTCTTTTTCCTTCTTCCATCTTCCTTCTTCCTTTCTCTCATCTTCCTTCTTCTTCACGCCGGTAGCAACACCAGCACCCCCAGCAAATCGGGCGGGAACTGCGGCGCAAGGGTCAAGTCGGCGGAGCGCAGCCGCACAGCCTGACGAATGCGCTTGTGCGCTTCTTCCAGGCGCTGAGCGCGGGTTTGCAGGTGAACGCGCAGGTCGTCTTCCAGGGCAGGATAGGCATGGAGGGTGGCTTCGACGACTTGTTTTTTCCTTTCCAGCGGCAGGTTGTCGTCTGGCCTGGCTTCACTCAGCAGGCGCAAGGCGTCGGCTTCAGAGAGCCACTGCGGGCTTCCGTCGGCGGCGCGGGTGAACGCCAGGGGCATCACTTCCTCCGCAAAGAGCGGCGCGGCATTCGGGAATTGAAGCAGGTAACGGACGCGCAGCAGGAGCAGCACTGTGAGTTGCGAGACGGCGCGGGTAGCGATGGCACCGGCGCGCGAAGCGACCGCCGTGCCCGAACGGGTGAGCGCCTCCTCCAGCAGATAGCGCGCCAGCGCCTGCACGAAGGGATGGTTTCGCCCCACATATTCCGCTCCCTGCGGTGTGGGCGAGACGAAACTGATCCGCCACCAACCGTCTTTGCGCTCCGGCAGAGCATACCGCACCGCCTCGGGCAGGTTGGGAGGCAGGGGCGAGGTCGCCAGTTGATAGACCTGGGCGGATTTTTCGCTCTTCATCGTCAATCCCAGCCGTTTGGCGGTATTGAGGACGAACTCGCGCACAGCCTGCGGGTCGCCCAGCACGGCGTCGGCGGCTTCCAGTTCGCGCTGCACCTCCTGCGGCTTGAGGGCGCGCTGGGCAAAGCGGGTGCGGGTGACACGCTCGCGCTCGGCGTCCTGCTCCCAGCGGGCGTGGAGGTCGGTCACCTCGTTTTGGACGAAATCGAACGCCAGTTGACGGGCTTCACGCTGATAGCCGCCGCGCAGGAACAGAGCGTTCAGCACCGCTTCGGTCACGCTTTCGCTCTCTTCGGGAACAGGGACGTGCGTGCCCAGGGTCTGATAAATCTGGCGGGCTTTGTCCAGCAGCACATCCACCACCACGCCATCTACCGGGTTGTCCTGCCCGAAGTAGCGCACCACCTTGACTGTTGGGGCGCTCTGCCCGTAGCGGTCCACCCGTCCCTCGCGCTGCTCCAGGCGGTTGGGATTCCAGGGCAGGTCATAGTGAATGACGGCAGTGAACTTCTCCTGCAGGTTGATGCCTTCCGAAAGGCAATCGGTGGCGACCAGAATGCGCGGGCGAGCGGAATCAATCTCTGCGATTCGGGCGCGGCGTTCTTCGTCTCCTTGCCTGCCGGTGACGCACGCCACCTGAAGACTGTCATTCTGGTGGCTCAAGCGTTTCTGCAAAGCGGCGGCCACGTATTCAGCGGTCGCCACGTAGCGGCACTAGACGATGGGGGCGTGGCCCTCAGCGAGCAATTCGTCCACGACCTGAACGAGACCCTCCAGTTTGGTATCCTGTTCCGGCTGCTGCAAACGCGCCGCCAGCCGCGCCAGGTCGCGCAGTTTGCGCTGTTCGCTTTGGGGCAGGTCGCTCTCGGCGGCTTCAATGGGCGGCAGCGGCTGTTCGTCGTCGGTCTCCTGCTGGTCCGATTCAAAGACAAAGCCGCGGAAATCCACTTCATCCTCCGCCCTCTCCCCCTCTCCTGCTCTCCCGCTCTCCTGCTCTCTCGCTCTTCTACTCTCCAGCGCCGCCAGCGCCGCAGCCGGGCTGGACATGACACAGCGCAGCAGTGCCAGCGCGCCCCAGTAACGCACCCGCCGCTGACGCTCCTGTAAATTCTGTCCGGTGCGCACGATTTCGGCGCAAAAGGCGTAAGTTTTTTCGAACAGGCCACGGTAAGCGGGCGAGAGGCGGTAGGTGCGGTCGGCAGAGAGACGGGTCGGGAAGCAGGACTCGCTCTCCCAGCCGCTTTCGATGTCCTTGCGGGTGCGCTGCACGAAATGCCGCGCCAGTGTGCGCAGACGATCCTCGCTCAGGTTGTGCAATTCCCATTCAGCGAAGCGCGGGTCGAGCAAGCCGAGCAGGGATTGGAAGGCCGACTCCACCCCGCTGTGCGGGGTTGCGGTGAGCAAAATCAAGTGACGGTTGGGGTCCTGCGCCGCCTGACGCAAAAACGCATGACGCTGCTGCTGATTCTGGTTCTTCGCCATCGCCGCGCCGTGCGCCTCGTCCACAATGAGCAGCTCGGGGGCGTTCAGCAAAAAGGCGTGGCGGTTGTGTTCGCTCTTGATGAAGTCAATGCTGATGACCTGGACGGGATAATGCTCATAAATCGTGCGGCTGGGCGGCGTGGCGCGTTCCAGGGCGCGCACCGTGCCGGAGCGGATGACGACCGCATCGTGAAAATTGAATTTCTCGCGCAATTCCTGCTGCCACTGGTCGCACAGATAGGGTGGGCAAAGCACTGCCAGGCGCTTGATTTCGCTGCGTTCCCACAACTCACGGGCGATGAGCAGCGCCTCGATGGTTTTGCCCACGCCTACATCATCGGCGATGAGCATCCGCACCGGGTCGAGGCGCAGCGCCATGAGCAGCGGCACGAACTGATAGGTGCGCGGGCGGATGGAGATTTTGCCCAACGAGCGCAGCGGCGAGGCGCCCTCGCGCAGCGTCAACCGCGCCGCCTGCCACAGCAGGTGCGCGCCGCCTGCATTCGAAACATTCTCTGGTGTGGGGAGAGGAAAAGGTGCTGGACTCGGGCGTTCTTCTGGCAGGGTGTAAGCCAGCAGGTCGGTCAGACCCTTGTGCAGCATCACCGCCTCATCTGTCACGCCGGTCAGCGGGCGTAAGAGGTAAATGTTGGGGTCTTCGTGGGGTAACAGCACCCAATAGCGATTGCGAACCTGAACGATGGAACCGGGATTCATGAGTTTTCTCCGTTGGGGTGCGAAGATAAAACAACACCGCCTGCATCGCGGGCAGACGCAGGCGGTGAAAGGGCTATGCTATAATTCCCTCAACCGCTACGCGCCGCAACCGCGTAGCACAGCAAGCCTCGCCGGGTTCAGCGGCGGGGTTTTTGTCTATTTTAGCGTAAAATCAGTGAGAAGGTGACAACGTTTTCAACGTTCTATCCTGAATAGCCTGAATCGCCCGAAAGAAAATTTCCCCCTTGGGGGCACCATCTTTAGCGGCGCAGTCATGGCTATCACCTTGCAGGAGGTGTAGCCATGTTTGCTTTAATTCAGTCAATCACGAATTTGGCGTTATAGCGAGGCAGCGCATTTCTGCCGAAGCCCTGGCCTGACGCCAGGACAGGCAATCTCCTGGCCACATTGGCTAGAGAAGGCGTGAAAACGGGAGATTGCCTGTGCCGCTCATGGTCCATTGTGGATGGGACAAAGTTGTAAATCGTAATATCGCGCGGCTCTTTCCAGGGACGTAAAACAAAACCAGGACGGGCTGTTCTACCGTCCTGGTTTTGTTCTTCCCATTTTTGCTGGGGTTACGCACCGGCTTCCTGGAGGAGCTTTTCGGCCAGAGCCAGGTATTTTTCATGAACGCCTTCGCCGGTTTCCTCATGTTCCACATGCTCGAAGCGCTCTGCGACCTGGTCTTGTTCCTCCACAGGGATCACCTGCGCTGCCATCGGAAACAGGACGTTGTTTTCCTTCAGGATATGCTGGCGTAAAAGCGCCACGTAGTTCAGGGCATTCTCGGCCACTGCCGGGCGAGCGGCTTCATCACCGGCTTGCCAGCGCTCGGCCGCGGTGCGCAGGGCTCGGATGTATTGTCGCCCCTCCTCGTGTTCTGAGAGCATGACGCCAATGGGGCCGCCGGCGACCGCTACGCCGTAGGTGCTCATGGTGGTAAAGAGCACGTTCTCCTCTTTTTTATGATGACATCCATCGGCAAAGCCGCGTACAAAATCCGCCGCATCCAGGAAGAAACGCGCCTCCCAGCTGGCTCCCTCGGCCACAGCCTGGGCGGCCTTTTCGAGCGCATTCAGCACACGCTCGATGACCCGGTGTTCTTCTATCAAAATCTCAGTCGCTTTCATGCGGGCTTATCCTTTCTCGAATCTGGCTCAAAACAGATTCCAGCTCCATTTGATAGTAAGTACAAAGATCCGCTACTGTGCAAAACTTTGCCATGGAACACCCGACACAATCCGTTTTCCACTGAAGGAAGAGTTGGATCATCGCTGGTGAGCTTGCCAGCAGATCGGCAATCAGGGTTTGCGGAGAGAGATTCAGGCGTTCCATGGCACGTAATTAGTGACCGCTTCCGGCAGTTGGCTGACCGTCGAAGATTTCTGGGGCCGCATCGCCTTCCACCAGGAGGTAACCGGCCAGGCCGCGTTGCAGGCGGGAGAGGGCGTGATCGACCAGGATGTAGCGACCGGGGACTTCTAGATTGAATTCCACCATCGTTGCTCCGCCCGGCGGGACGAGCGTGGTCTGAACGTTGGTGAGCGGGTTCGAGGTCAGCGAAGCCTGATCAAACACCCGGTCGAAAATCTCGCCGATGACGTGGAACGACGAGGTGAAGTTTGGTCCACCCACGCCGAAGAAGATGCGTACGGTTTCACCGGTTTTGGCGTGCATGGCATGTGCATCCGTGGTCAGAGCCATCGAGGCGCCATTGAAGACAAAGTATTCGGGATTTTCGGCAAGTAATTTTGTTGTGTCGTCGGTCAGATTGCCGCTTGTGCCGAAAGGTTGAGCAGTATAAAGCTCGCCCTGCATCACGTAAAACTCGCGGTCAACCGGCGGCAGCCCGCCTTCTGGCTCGACCAGAATCAGGCCATACATGCCGTTCGCAATGTGATGAGCTACCATCGGCGTCGCGCAGTGATAAACGTACAGGCCGGGGTTGAGTGCTTTGAAGGTGAACATCGTCTCGCCACCCGGTTGAGTCTGAGTGGCCACAGCCCCACCGCCCGGGCCGGTCACCGCGTGGAAATCCACGGAGTGAGTCATGGTGCTATCCGCACTGTTCTTCAAATGCACTTCGACCGTATCCCCAACGCGCACCCGCAGGAAAGGCCCTGGCACCTTGCCGTTGAACGTCCAGTAGCGATACGTTGTACCGTCGGCGAGCTGGCCGCTGACCTCAATGGTCTCCAGGTTGACCACTACCTTTTCCGGGCCGCGCTTGCCGATCGGGCCGGGCAAATCGGTGGGATCACGCACAATGTCCACGGCATTCGGATCGGCAGGCCCCGCTGTTGCCACAGTTGCCACCTGATTCACAGGCTGTGCGGCGCTGGCCGGGTGGCTGGAGACGCCAGAGCCAACGATGATCTTCCCTTCCATGCCTGCCTGGCGGTGACCGGGGATGGCGCAATAGTAGGCAAAGGTGCCTTCTTTATCGGCCACAAATTCCACCGAAACGCTGTTGCCCTGACCGGTCACATCAGCAGATTTGACGCCAAACTCGTCAATATAGAAATTGTGTTGGGCGCCTTCGCCGCTGATCAGTGTGACTTTAACCGTATCCCCAACCCCAACCTTGAGTTCAGGGTTGCTCTTGCCGTCTATTTCCCCCCCTTTGCCGATAAACACCATCTTGCCATCGCTCAGGCCAGAGACCAGGGTGAACTCCACCGTCTTGCCGCTCGTGGGGTTAGACATGGCCGAATGAGCATCGCTGGCATGTTGACTGCCGCTATTGGCGTTGACCTGCAAGGTGCCACTCATGCCCAGCTTGACATGGCGACTATCCTGATAGGTCAGGGAGGTCTCCTGCTTGGGCGCAGTAAAGGTCACCGAAGTGGTTTCACCTTTTTGGCTGATCGTTTTCGATTGGACCTTCAACTCCGGAATCACCAGATCATGTTCACCATCGCCACTATTGATCAGGGTGATGGTGACACGCTCACCTGGCTTGACCGATAGGGTTGGATTGACCAGGCCGCTGATGGGCTCGTTCACGCCCACAAAGACAAATTTGCCCTCGCGCAAATCCGTGGTCAAAATATACTCGGTGTTGACCACGTTCGCATCGGCCGGCTGACAGGCTGCTACCAGCAGGGCGATCAACACAAAGAGAAGAAAGGATCGGAAGAACTTCATTGGGTACTCCTTGATAAAGTGAATTTACGCCCCCATCTTAGACGGAAAACAAAAAAACTTCTTTGCGCTGGCGCAAAGAAGCCCAATTCGATGCCCAATGGTTCAATCGGCGATCAAATCATCTGCCAGGCTGACCAAAGCATGGGGGTTACAAATGACCACCCGCTCACGCCCGATTTTGAGTAAGCCCCGGCGTTCCCATTCGTTCAGCGTGCGGCTGACGGTGAAAAGCGTGGTACCGCTCATCTCGGCAATATCCTGTCGGGTGAGCGGCATGTCAATCAGCACCCCTTCCGCGGTCTTTTTCCCACTTTGAGCAGCAAGCTTGAGCAAAATCCGCGCGATACGTTGTTCCACGCGTCCACTGACCAGGGCCTGTTGCCGTTCCTGCAGCTCCGTGATGTAGTTGTGCATCAGTTGCATCGTATTGAGCGAGATCGAAGGCTCCTGCGCAGCCAGCTGCCGTAAATGCTCCGAAGCCCAGGCCATCGCCAGGCTATCCTCCACTGCCTGCGCCGTGGCCGGATACCCCGCCGCCGGGTTTAACAACGCGATTCCCCCATACGTTTCTCCAGGCGTGATCATCCTTAACGCGATTTGCTGACCATTTGGTGTGTATTGCAGCATTTTCACGCGCCCTTCCAGGAGCACGTAAGCATAGCGCGCGGGATCTCCCTGCATGAAGAAGAAACCTTCCTCTTCCACGGAGCGCAAAACCCCAAATTCCATCACCTGCTCAAATCCCTGGGGACTTACCCCTCGAAAAAGGCTCGACTGGCGCACGATTCTCCGGATCGTTTCCTGTTCCATGCGACCATTGTACCTGAAAAGCGGAGCGCATCAGGACACTTTGCGCTGGCGCAAAGAGGCGATGGCGCTGCTGGTTATAATGGGAACATGCCAACCCGAAAACTTCCTCCTTTCCTCCCCTTTGTTGCGCTGGCTCTCCTGGCATTGCTTTTTGGCCTGTGGGCCGGGTTGCTCCGCCTGGGTTGGGCTTTGCCGGCCTTCCCTTCGCTGGCGCTGGCCCATGGTCCGCTCATGGTCTCCGGTTTCCTGGGCGTCCTGATTCCCCTGGAACGCGCCGTAGCCATCCGTCAGAAGTGGATGTTCGCCGCCCCGTTCTTCGCTGCCCTGGGCTGGCTCACGCTTTTGTTCCAACCCTTCGTTGGCGCTTTCTTCTTTGCGATCAGCAGCTTGCTTGCCATAGGCATCCTGGGCGTGATGGTGCGACGCGAGCCGCAGTTCCATACGCTCACTATGGCCTTCGGCATGTTGGCCTGGGGGATTGGGAATCTTCTCTGGCTGGCCGGACGCCCTCTCTTTCAGGTCGTGTACTGGTGGCTGGGCTTTCTGGTGCTGACGATCGCTGGAGAACGGCTGGAACTCAGCCGCGTTTTGCGCTTCACCCCGTGGTCAACGCGCCTCTTTGGGCTGATCGCCGCGGCGTTCGCTGCCGGAATTGTGCTTTCTACCGTTAACCTGAGCCTGGCGGCCCGGCTGACGGGTTTTTCCCTGCTTGCCCTGGCGCTTTGGTCCCTGCGCAATGACCTGGCCTCGCGGAACATTCATGCCCCCAACCCCTTGACCCGTTACATCGCCTTCTGCCTGTTTGGCGGGTTCCTCTGGCTGGGAATCGGCGGTGGCCTTTTCCTCTTCCTCGGCGCCCAATATGCTGGCCCCCTGTACGATGCGGCCCTGCACGCCATCTTTGTCGGCTTTGTCATGACCATGATTTTCGGGCATGCTCCGATCATTTTCCCTGCCATTTTGTCCACGCCGATCACCTATTCGCCTGCCTTCTATGTTCATCTCGGCTTGCTGCACCTTTCGCTTTTCCTCCGCCTGGTTGGCGATCTGAGCGGCTGGTATGAATGGCGCAGGTGGGGAGGTCTGCTCAACGAAGTGGCGATCTTGCTGTTCCTCGGCCTGACTCTGATCTCGATTGTGCGAAACAGGAAGAAATAATGCCCACCATCACTCGCTGGTTTGTCAAGACCTCTTTGCTATGTTTGATCCTCGCCTTGCTGGTTGGAATCTATCAGCAAGTTCCTGGCGTGCCCCAAAACGGCGTTTTCCCTGTCTACCTGCACTTGCTGACGTTTGGTTGGCTCAGCCAGCTGATCTTTGGGATTGCGATCTGGATGTTGCCCAAATTCAGCAACGAACGACCGCGCGGCTACGAAGGATTGAATTGGGGTGCGTATCTTACGCTCAACCTGGGCTTGCTGCTGCGCTTCATCTTTGAACCCGCCCAAAGCCATACCCCCACATCCTGGGGCGGGTGGGCGCTGGTGCTGGCGGCCCTCTTGCAATGGCTTGCCGGCATGTTGTTCATCCTCAACGCCTGGCCGCGCGTGAAAGGACGCTGATCATGCCCCGCCTGAGCCGTTGGTTCGTTCGCATGGCTTTTCTGTATCAGGGACTCGGCATAACCCTGGGAGCGCTCATCCTGGCAAATAAAGGCATCCCCTTTGCTCCGCTTGTGTGGGCCACCCTCCCGGCCCATATGGAGTTTATGTTCCTGGGCTGGATGTCGCAATTCGCGCTGGGCATTGCCTTCTGGATTTTGCCCCGCCTGAACGGCGCTTTTCCTCGGGGCGATGAACGCTGGACATGGAGCACATTTTTCCTGCTCAACGCCGGCCTCTGGCTGGTGGCCCTTGCTCCCTGGCTTCCTCTGAACGGATTGTCCCCAATCGGACGCGGCCTCGAGGCGCTGGCCTTTTTGACCTTCGCCCTGGGCAACTGGCGCAGAATCTACCCCCTGCGCATGGCCTGGTTGCGCCAATTGCGCGGCGATTGATGAATTTCCCAAACTGAGAGCTGGAATCTCTTCCTTGATCGCCCTGGCTTGAAAATCCGCAGTTCAAGGCATGGAAGTCCGCTCAAAGCGGACTCGGAACAGTCAGCCATGGGCATCGCCTGGTCAGCTCAGCGGTGGGTGAAGAGGAAACGACCCTTCAGGCGCTCATGTGAAATACCTACCCATAGTGTGTTCTTTCGGTTGGAAGCCAGGCCCCGCTTGCCAGGTTAGTCTTCGCTGACCGGCCGACGAAGGTCGGCCTGGTAAAGGCAGGCGCGACTTTCAGTCGCGCTTGCCCATGCCCATCAAGGTTGCTCAAATTGTTTCTGGTCAGCGCGCAAACGGGCAAAGGCCGCCTCTCGCGCCGCCGCGGGAATTTTTGAAACCTTTTTCTCACTCAACAGGGCCAACAGATAGGTAAAAGCACATTTTTCCAACAGCACCATGTTGTGGATGGCTCGTTCCATATCCATGCCCAACACCAACGCTCCGTGATTTTGCAAGATGTAAGCATTGTTCCCATTCCGCACCGCCGCAGCTACCTTTTGATGGAGTTCCTGGCTGCCAGAGAAGGCATAGGGGATAATTTCTACCCCGCGGCCCAGGAAGCGCACCTGTTCGTCAAACAACGCCGGGATAGGGGCGTTGATCAACGCCAGCGCACTGACATACGGCTGATGGGTGTGAATGATGACCTGCACATCGGGTCGTGCCCGGTAAACCCCGGCGTGCATCCCGCTTTCAATCGAAGGTTTCCGCTGGCCCTCCAAAACTCGCAAATCAAAATCCAAAACGCAAATATCTTCTTCCTTCATCCTGGCATAATCGTAATTGGAAGGTGTAATGGCAAACCCTTTCCCGCTGGCCAGCCGAACGGAAATATTGCCTTCGGTAGCTTTTAAATAACCCCGCTCCAGCAGGGTGTGGCAAATGGCGACAACCCGTTGTTTTTCGTCAGCGAATTCATTCATCTTTCATCTAACCTCGGCAAAGATTACTTGTTAAACCGATTCAACCTTTTTGCAAAATTCGTGCCATTCGATGCAAAAAATGGCAAACCTGTCTTCATTCAAGGGGCGCTTTCCGCGAGGGTGGGGGTGGGGACGGGCTTACGAGCGGTTTCTACCTTCATGCTCACCCCATCCGTGGTGATGGTGATCCAACCATAATAATCGGTGCGGAGTAAATTGTAATCGGCCACGGCTTCCAGCGTCTCTGGTGAAGGCAGACCATCGGGATCGTCGGCGGCGACATCGAGGATAAGCAATCGCGGCGCCAGGCTGGCGATCCAATCCGGCGGGTTAGAGGGGGCATAGCCCGAATCGGGCAGCAGCAGCACATCCACTGTCCCAAAGGCTTTGTCGCGACGCAGCGTCTCGATCATCTCCGCGTCCACGCCGATGGGTAGCAGGGCGCGGAAATTTTTGTATTCCAGGTAAAGCACGCTTCCTCGCGGACCTTCGGCCTGGATCCGCAACACCGCGCCGTCTCCCAGGCTGAGGCTTTGTCCTGGGTTGGCGCGGGTGATGGGAATCTGCCGCTCGACCAGGCGGGCATTCAACTGTCGGGCGGAGAAGGAGGCGTTGATGCGCCCGGTCCACAGGACGTTGCGCGGCGGATAGCGGTCGATCAGGCGTGGCAGGGCGGCTACCTGGTCTTCGCGGGTAGCGGCAATGACCAGCCAGTCAATGTTGCGGGTGAAGAGGGGCAATCGTCGGCCCAGGCTGTCAGAAAGGCGGGTGGCGCCAGGTCCGCCGTTGATCAGCACGGTGCGCCCGCCAGGGGTTTGAATCAAAATCGCTTCGGCTGAGCCAACATCCAGGAAGGTGAGGTGCAACTGACGGTCGGGAAGGCTGAATGCGGCGCGCCAGATGAGCAGTGTAAGCGTAAACAAAATGGCCAGGATGGCGGTGACCGGCAGGTACTCGAAGCGTGCTCTCAGCCGGGCGAGAAAATCTTTTAAACGGGACCAACCAAACGTCCCGCCGAGAAGCGCCGCGTAGTAGAAGAGGACAAAGCCGAGGGAGAGATTCCCCAAAAAGAGGCTTCCGTTCGGGATGCGGTCGAACCATTCGACGATGCGAATCGTGTAGGCGACAAAGGGCCAGGCGCCCCAGGCGATGATCTGTCCCAGCCCAAACCAGATGTGACTGAGCAGTGTTGCCAGGCCTCCCAGGATCATTACCGCTGGTTGGACGGGCAGGATGAAGGGGTTGGCAACAAAAGAAATGAGCGAAATGCGTTTGAAGTGATAGGCCATAATCGGTAAGGTAGTGAGTTGGGCGGCCAGGGTGAGCAAGAAGAAATCGGCGATGGGGCCGCTGAGGGTGCGGGTGATTTCAGGGGTGGTATAGCGCTGGAGAAGGTTTTCGGCCAGGCGGGAGAGCGGCTCGCCATACAGGATGAGGCCGAGGGTCGCGAAAAAGGAGAGCTGAAAGCCGACATCCCACAAGATGAGGGGGTTGAAGAGTGCCATGAGTGCGGCAACGAAGGACAGGGTGTTGAGGGCAAGTTGACGCCGCCCGACCTGGCGGGCGAGCAAGGATAAGGTGCCCATCAGTGCGGCGCGCACTACGGCAGCATCGGCTCCAACCAGGAAAGTGTACAACGCGATCCCGAGGATGGCAAGCACGTCACCGCGCCGCTGGCCAAACAAGCGGCCGAAGAAGGCGATGAAGATGGCGGCAATGATGGAGATGTTGAATCCAGAGATGGCAATGATGTGCGCCGTGCCGGTGTTTTTGAAGGCTTCTTGCAGTTTTGGGGTGAGGCCGGTATCTATGCCGAGCAAGATCCCTGCCAGGAGCGAGGCTTCGGGGTCGGGAAAGAGACGATAAATGTTTTGGAGCGAGGTCTCTTTGAAGGTGTAGATGGCTTTGACCAGGGGGTTGCCGCGTTGTTCGGGCAGAAGGGTGGCTTCGGCGATGGGCATGTAGGAGAAGATGCCCTGGCGGGCGAGGTAATCGCGGTAGGAAAATTCTTCGTCGGCGGGTGGGGTCTTCAGGTGGCCGCGCAGGCGTAGCAGATCGCCGTAGTGGAAGGTCTGGTTGGGTGCGACGCGGGCCAGGATCAGGCCATAGCGTGGCAGCTCGCCGGCGCCGGTATCTACGGTTTCTACCTGTATGCGCAGGTTGGTGAAGCGATCGCGCTCGTCGGGAGGTTCGATTAGCCAGCCGGTGACCAGGACTTCGTAATCGGCGTCATTGTAAAAGGCCACGTTGCTGGGGGTGATTGGTATCTGTTCTGCCTGGTAGCGAATGGCACCGAGCAGGGCGGTGAGCATCATCATGGCCAGGCCCAAAAGGCGCGTGGAACGCCCCAGCCGCCAGGTCAGGATGATAACAAAGGTCTGAAAACCGAGCAGGGCAAGCCAGATGGGCAAAGGAGCATGTGCCTGCTGGGCCAGCAGGATGCCCGCCAGGAAGGCCAGTGAAAGCCACATCAATGGCGGGCGGAGCAGTGAGCGTTCGTCCGCGAACCAGGAGGGGGGAGATGCCGGGGTTTCCACGTTTCTCTCCATGATAGCATAACTTCATCTGAATTGCAGACTTGCGAAGTCTCATTACAAATTAATCTGACAACACGTAGGGCGGCGAGCCGCAGACAAATGTCACTGCGAGGAGCGCAGCGGCGAAAAGCCACGGCCCGAGGGGCCTCGCCCCGTGGGGCAGTCTCCTCGCTTGATGGGAGATTGCTTCGCTTCGCTCGCCATGACAGCGGGCTACAAAATCTTCGCGCTCATGATCGATTTTCACGAGTAATACTGTAGCGCGAGATTCTCGCCCTGAGCCTGCTGAAGGGTATCTCGCCTTTGGCGCAGGTACTCCCAGAGATAGTGGGCAAGATGAATCCCGATTTGGGGCCGATGTGTCGAGGTACAGACGCCATATCTGGTTTGCTACAACCATTCGGAAAGGTGCAAAAAGACGTCGCACATCTAAACTCAGGATAAAATTGTGGGGGAGCATGCCTGTGAGTGAAAAGAAATTAATTCTGGTGACTGGTGCGACCGGCTATGTGGGCGGGCGGCTGGTGCCGCGCTTGCTGGAGGCTGGTTTTGCGGTGCGCTGTCTGGTCCGGGATGCGAAGCGCCTGGCTGATCGCCCCTGGCGGCAACAGGTGGAGGTGGTGGAAGGTGATGCGCTGGATGCTGAGTCGTTGATGCCGGCCATGCAAGATGTGTGTTGCGCGTATTATCTTATCCATGGGATGCAAGGGGGGAAGGTGAATGCTCAGCGCGATATGGACGCAGCGCGCAATTTTAGTGAAGCCGCTGAGGCCGCGGGCGTGGAGCGCATCATTTATCTGGGTGAGCTGGTGGACCCGACGACATCGCTTTCACCGTATTTGCGCGCCCGTCATGAGGTCGGCTATATTTTGCGGCGCGGGCGGGTGCCGGTTACCGAGTTCCGTGCTGGCATGATTGTGGGTTCGGGAAGCGCCTTGTTTGAGATGGTGCGCTACCTGGTGGAGCGACAGCCGTTTCTTTTTTGCCCGGCCTGGTTCTATTCCCTGGCGCAACCGATTGCCATTCGCGATGTGCTGGAATATTTGATTCAGGCGCTTTTCACTCCAGGGAGCGTGGGCAAAATGATTGAAATTGGAGGCGCAACCCGACTGACGTATGCCGAGATGTTGCAAACGTATGCTCGAGAGCGCGGCTTGAAGCGCCGTCTGATCCGCTTGCCGTTCCATGCGCCGCGCCTTTCGGCTTATTGGGTGCATATGGTTACGCCGATTCACTGGCGGGTGGTTTTGCCGCTGATCGAGGGGCTGCGCGCCAATTTGATCGTCCGTGATGACCTGGCGAGACGGCTGTTCCCGCAAATTCAGCCGCTCGATTTTCAGACGGCGGTTCACCTGGCGTTGCGGCGCATCCTGCGTGACGATGTGGAGACTTCGTGGGCCGATGCGCTGGTCACGGTGGCGGGAGATACGCGTCCTTATACGTTTACGGTGCAAGAGGGGATGATGATCGAACGCCGACAGGCTCTCCTGGATGTTCCGCCAGAGACGGTCTATCGTGCCTTTGCCGGGATCGGGGGGGAGCGCGGCTGGCTATACATGGACTGGGCGTGGGAAATCCGCGGCTGGCTGGATAAAGCCGTCGGGGGGGTGGGGCTGCGTCGGGGGCGGCGGCATCCCGACGAGATCCGGGCCGGCGAGGCGCTGGATTTCTGGCGGGTGGAGGCCGCGGAGTACGGTCGTCTGTTGCGCTTGCGGGCGGAGATGAAAGTCCCCGGGAAGGCCTGGTTGGAGTTTCAGGCACAGCCGACAGAAGATGGTCAGACGCTTTTCACAGTCACGGCGTATTTTGCGCCTTTTGGTTTATCGGGTTTGCTTTACTGGTATGCGATGTGGCCGTTTCATAAATTTATCTTTGATGGCTTGACGCGTCGGCTGGTGGGGCGAGCGCGTTTGCTGGCTCATGCCAGTTGAAGGGCGCCTGTGACGACGAAGATCCTGGTAACGGGCGCAACGGGCTATATTGCCAGCCAGCTGATTCCGCATTTGTTGGAACGGGGGTACAGTGTGCGTGCTCTGGCGCGCCAGCCGGCGTGTTTGCAGGGGCGAGGTTGGGCCGGGCAGGTGGAAATTCTGAGCGGCGATGTGATGGATATCGCCTCGTTGCGCCTGGCGCTGGCCGGGGTGCATACGGCTTATTATCTCGTCCACAGTATGCGCAGCGGACGGGGGTATACGCAAAGAGAGCGAATTGCTGCCCGTAATTTTGCTGTGGCCGCGGCTGAAGCGGGGGTCCGGCACATTATTTACCTGGGTGGGCTGGCAGACCCGGAGCAACACCTTGCTCCCCATCTGCGCTCACGCATTGAGACCGGGGCGATTTTGCGGCAGGGCAGTGTGCCGGTGACAGAGTTCCGTGCCGGGGTTATTGTGGGGTCGGGGAGTATTTCTTTTGAGATGATTCGTTTTGTGACAGAGTGTTTCCCGTTGATCCCGGCGCCGCGCTGGCTGAAGAATAAGGTGCAACCCATTGCCGCACAAAATGTGGTGGATTATTTGCTGGCGGCGCTGGAAAATCATGAGGGCGAGGGGGGTGTTTTTGAGATTGGCGGGCCGGAGATTACTACCTATGGCGATTTGATGCTGCGCTATGCGCGGCTACGCGGGCACAAGCGGCGCTTGCTGTTCCTGCCGTATTTGCCACTCTGGTTGATGGCATGGGGTATCAGTCGGCTCACGCCTGTCCCCTATCCTATTGCCTGGGCTTTGGTGGGCGGGCTTTCCAGCGATAGCGTGGTACTTCATCCGGCTGCTTTGCGGGTCTTTCCAGAAGTGCAGTTAATAGATTACGATGCGGCGGTGCGCCTGGCGTTGAATCGGCTGCATCCTTCTCATATTGAGCGCGTTTGGGAAGATGGGAGGAATTGTCCAAAACACTTAAAGCATGAGGGATTTTTCATCTGGCAGCGGGAAGCCGAGGTCAGTACGTTGCCCGAAGCGATATTTCCTTCCCTTGCGCAGCGGGTAGCGCGCTGGCAGGTGATGGAGAGCCAGTTTCCTTTGCGGTTGTTGGCGCGTCGGGAGGGTTTTGGGGGTGTGGAATGGTTGGAGTGGCGTTTGAGCTCTGCCGCGGGGAAAACTTTGCTGAAGGAAACGCGTTACTTTGCTCCGCGTGGCGCGGCGGGATTCTTGTATGGGGAATTTTACGATCTGGCCTGGGCTATGTTCGGGCATTTTACCCGTTAAAAAACTCGTGGAGCAGACCGTCCTCCTCCGCCCCACGAGTTTTTTGAGTAAGAGGGGGTTATGCCGTGACCGTTTCTCCGGCTTCCACCTTGACGGTTTGGTGTTCTTCGCTGGTCAGGCGATGATCTACGACCCGTAGATATTTCACCCCCAGCGAAAAAGCCAGCAGGCCATAACCGATGACGCCCATGGCCGCCATCCATTCGATGATTCCGGGGCGGTAGCTGGCATAGGCGACGGTCAGTTTCCCCGGTAAATAAGAGAGCACCACCAGCAGGCCAACCAGGTTGGTATCCCAACGGTAGGCGACTACGCCGGCAGCCACCAGGAAAAGGGCCAGCGCTCGCCAGAAGGGATGCAGGCGGGTTGGCCGGTAGAGCAAGAGAATCATCGGGATGAGCGTGCCCAAGAGCATTTCTCCGATCCAAAAATTGAAGGAGAGGGGACCGTTGGTGAGCAGGCGCAGCCCCTCCGTCCGGCCAGGAGCGTACGTGTAGGTCATCGCCAGAGTATCCCACAACCGGAAGTACAGATAGCCAATTAGCAGGTAGGCGACGAATTGGGCGGCGCGTTCGACGAGGGCATCGTTAATCCTGGCTTTTGGCGTCAGACGTGCTGCCAGCATGGAGGCGAACAACGTCAGCGAGATGCCGCCCACCATGGCCGAAAGCATGAACAACACCGACATTTCGGGCTTGAACCAGATGGGGCGTCCCTTGAGCACGCCGTACACGGCGCCCAACGAAGACTGGTGCAGGCTGGAAAGCCCCAGGCCGATGATCGCCAGAACAGGAGCGTAATGATGCACATATTGCATTTGGTGGCTCAGGCCAGGGAAGCGTTTGCGCAGCCATTCCATCGAAGCGAAAATTGGCATCGCTTCCAGCACCAGCACAGCCAGGTAGAGACAGACGCACATGGTCACTTCCCAGAGGAGGGAGTGCTTGTTCCAGTACACTACGGCGTGCCAGAAGCGATCGGGTCGGCCAATATCGAGTAAGAGAGCCAGCAATGCCATGGTGTAGCCGATCAACCCGATGAAGGTGGCGGTGCGTGCCAGCGGTTGATAGCGCTTCAGCCCGAAGAGATAAACGCCCGCGCACAGGCTGAAGGCGCCTGCCGAAAGAGCAATGGAGGACAGGTCAATGGTAATCCACAGCCCCCAGGGAACGAGGTCGCTCAGGTTGGTGACCACCAACCCCTTCCAGAAGACCAGGCCAGCGCCAATCAGCCCGCTGGTCAGAAGGATGGCCAGAAAGCCCAGCCAGAACCACCAGCGATTGCGATTCAAAGCAGCCAGAAAGGTGTTCAATTTCGCCACCATGGTTATCCCTCCATTTCAGCGGGGTCGGCTGGCAGATAATAGACGCGGGGACCGGTGCCCAATTCCTCGCGTAGTCGGTAAGAGGAGTGTTCGCGCAAGAGGATGCTCACCTTCGAGTTCGGATCGTTTAGATCGCCGAAGAGGCGCGCTCCGGTAGGGCAGGCAACCACACAGGCGGGCGTGGCGTCAGCGTCTACGCCGGGGGTCAGGCCGGCGGCCAGGCCGCGATCAATGCGTTGAAAGCAGAACGAGCATTTTTCCGGCACGCCGCGCGGACGTCGCTCAACTTCCGGTTGCCCCCATTCCGGTACAGCTGGGTTGGGGCCGGTGAATGCTTCCCAGTTGAAGGAGCGTGCGCCGTAGGGGCAGGCCACCTGGCAATAGCGGCAGCCAATGCAGCGATCGTAATCCATCATGACGATGCCATCCTCGCGGTAGTAAGAGGCCCCTACCGGACAAACTTCTACGCAGGGAGCCTGCTCGCAATGCATACAAGGACGAGACAGGTATATGAGGCGATCTTTGATTTTGCCGGCCAATCTGACCTCATTCCATGAGATGGTGGGGGCAACGTCGTTGTGCGCCCGGCAGGCCAGGGTGCAATAGCCGCAGCCGGTGCATTTGGATTGGTCAATGACCATGGCCCATTGGTGTTTCCCTTTGGGGGCCGGGGTAGATGCCTGGGCGGGACGCAGGGCGCGAGTTCCGGCCAGCGCAGCGACACCCGCCGCCGTCAGTTTCAAGAAGTCACGACGAGTAGGATGTGGATGCGTCATGAGATCCTCCTCAACTATGTCGGACTAGACGCCGGTAGATTTTTTCCAGCCAGGGAGAGAGAATCATGCCCGCGGCCAATCCCACCAGTCCGGCCAGCGTGGCGTAGCCGATTGGGCTGACCGGCTCCGGTTCGGGCGAGAGTGAGGAGGTTTGAATCTGGGGCCCCGCAGGGGGATTCGTCTGATTGGTGTTTATGGCTGGAGCGGTTGCTTCTCCCGGCTGGTGCATTTGCGTGGCATGACAGGTGTTACACGTGGTCAGGCTGGCATTGAAGGAGTGATCGGGAACCGTGTGGGCAGCACGCTCTTGCGATCCCAGGTGTTTGAGGTGGCAATCCACGCAGGAGACGCCTTTCTGAAAATGGGTGGTGTAGGAGAAGTTCATGCTGGTCTCTTTGTGGCAGTTGATGCACAATTGAGAGACATCGCCCTTGTTCTGGGATGTGCCAACGACTTTTATGGCGGCGCTATGTGGATCGTGACAGGTGATGCAATTCATGCCGCGCTGATAGTGTGTGCTACCCTGCCATTCCTGCCAGCCAAAACGTGTATCACTGTGACAGCGGCCACACAAAGCCGGGCTGCGATCTACCGGCATGGGGGTTTTAGGATGATCAGGGGCAACCGGCCCATGGCAGGCCTCGCAACTCACGTTATCCGACTTCCAGGTGCCGCTGGCCGGATCGTAGCCGGTGGTGTGGCAGACCAGGCAGGCTCCGGGCTTCCCCTGAGCGGCCCATTGCTCCTTGAAAACCGGATCGCTGCCGGCTTGACCGTGCGGGCCGTTCATCCAGGTCATTTGGAATTCGGTATGGCAAATGGCGCATTCTGAATTCGGTGTGGTAGGTTGATTGGGCGTTCCCTCCTGGGCCTGGGCGACTACCAGGGTAATTGCTGCTACCAGCAGGGCAAACATGATCGCCAGAATCAGACGCTCAAAACGGGCTTTGACAGTCATAGGTGCATTCCTCCATGGGTGTAAGATGGGGCTGAAGTGGGCGAATGAGCCGGGATGGGTGCACTGAGGAAGATTTCACACGAAAGGCATTCCTCTTGCAGATAGCCATTTGCCAGCCGACGGGTTTGCCAGCAGGGTTGGGCGGACGTGTAGGCCGGGCAGGCAGAGCGTCGTTCGGGTGGGCAGTTTTTGATGTTCCAGCACTCGACTTTGGGGGGAGCGAGCGTGCTTTGCCCGGCTTCTTGTTGCCATTGCTCATCCAGGCGACGCAGCAGGTAAACTGCTACAGCGGTGATGGCAATGGGGATAGCCAGGCGCAAGAGGATGCCTGCCAGGATGGCCAGAAAGGCGAACAGGGCTTCCATATTTCACCTCATCCGCGATAAAAGGGTTTCAGGTCCCGCTGGCGAAGCCATTCTCCAAGCCAGAGCAGGAGACTCAAGGGGAAAACAATGCGTAGCAGGAACAGGATCAGGACAATCTCTGGGCCGTTCATCGCAGCCTCCTTTCGTTTTCTAACTTTCAGTTTAGGGAACGCCATGTGAGAAGTAAATTCGGCTGCCTCCCCATTTTGGCCCCAGAGTTTTTGGGACTTTATCTTTCCCCTCGTGGGGTGTTTCCCCAATGCAAGGCGCAAAAACGTGAGGGCTTTCCCCCATGATTTTTGGAATTGCGCCTCAACGCGCACCAATGTCTGAGATCACGCGCCGAAGATGATAGTCCTTGCCCTGCTGAGGGCTGAGAAAATCATCTTCGAACCGTTTGTCGGGTCGGCGAAGGCCGACCTGGTATGCGCCAGCCTGAAACTTCAGTTTCTGGCGAGGCTTTCCTCACGCTTCACTCCCCCTTTGGGGACTTCGCAACTCCGCATCGAATGACACGAATACGGCAAATTTTCTTCGGGACATTCGTGAAAATTCGATGCAAAAGAGAATTGAGCCTTATTGCAGATAACGACTTATCCCGAACTCAGGTTAACTTACTTGTCACATGGAATGGGGGGGATGGGTTATGCCTTGATAATACCGCGGCGAATGGCGTAGCGGACCAATTCCACTCGTGAGTGTAAATTTAATTTGCGCATGATGTTCTCACGGTGTCGCTCGACGGTTTTGGGGCTAATGACCAGGGCCGCAGCAATTTCCTCGTTGCTGGCGCCCTCGGCCAGGTAAGTGAGCACTTCCTGTTCGCGGGGGGTTAATTCGTTGATAGATTTGCCCTCTGCGCCATGCTCGCTGCTGAGATAATCGCGTACCAGTAATTTTGCCAGGGAAGGGTACAGGTACACCTCGCCGGCCGCGGCGGCCCGAATCGCAGTGACCAATTCTTCGGGGGCTGCCCGTTTGGGCACATAACCGGATGCTCCTGCCTCCAGCATTTTGAAAAAATACTCTTCGTCTTCATGGATGGTGAGGGCAACAATGGCAGTTTGCGGAAATTTCCCCTTTATCTCACGCGTTGCCTGAATGCCCGATTTATCTGGCAGGCCAATGTCCATCAAAATAACATCGGGGTGAAGTTGAGTACTGAGTTCAATCGCCTCCCCGGCAGTGCCTGCTTCTCCAATGATTTCCACATCGTTCTGACTGCTAAGCAGCAGACGCAGCCCTGAGCGGACGACCGCATGATCATCTACCAGCAACACGCGTATCGCCATGTACCACCTCGTTTGTGGTTTGATAAGGGATCGTGACCTCAACGCTGGTGCCAAACCCCGGCCGGGAGGTGATATTCACCGTGCCTCCCAGCAGAGCAGCACGTTCTTCCATACCGGCCAGCCCTAACGATGTTCCATGTCGTTGCTCCAGGCGAATCAGGGCGGTATCGAAGCCAATGCCGTTATCGCGCACCAGAATGTGAATGTCGTTTTCCCGAAAGCGAAGGAAAACATCCACTTCGCTGGCGTTGGCATGTTTGATTACGTTGTTCAGGGCTTCCTGGATAATGCGGAAAATGGCAATTTTGCTGGCGTCGTCCAGGTCCCTTTCTTCTCCCAATATTTCTAACTTGATGTGCAGATGCGTGACTTCATGCAATTGCCCTACATACCAGCGCAAAGCGGAAGGAAGCCCCAAATCGTCCAGGTGAGAAGGCCGCAGGTCCGAGATGATGCGCTGAAGTTCGCGCAAAGAATGAGCAGTTAGCTCTTGCAAATGATGTAACGTTCCCAGGGCAGCCCTGTTGCGTGGATTTAATTTGTCTGCCAGGCTGCGTAATCCCATACCGATAGCGGTCAGGGCCTGTCCCGTTTCATCGTGCAAATCGCGGGCGATGCGTTGACGCTCTGCTTCCTGCGCACTGACAATCCGGCGGAAAAGCTCGCTTTTCAATGTTTCTCGTTGTTGTGCCTCTTGCAGTCGGGCTTCCTGTAATTCGGCCATCTTGCGGTCTGCTTCTACCTGAAAAGCACGCAAGAAGCGTATCACAAAAATAGAGGCTGCAATGGCCATGCTTGCCCGAAAGAGTTGAATCGGGAAACCAGCAACGGCGGAGAAAAAGTTTTCGTTCAAAAAGGTGGAAGGGGGAAGCTTGCTCGGTTGGGTGAAGATCTGCCCGATCAGGCCATACCATCCAAAGGCGATTGCCGCCCACAGGCTATCCTGCCCAAAGCGAATCAGCCCTGCTCGACGAAAGACACGCTGCTGGACAATCAGTCCCATTGCGGCAAGCAATGCCGAGGGCACCCCCAGGGCATAGCGCGTCCAGACGTTGGCAATGGCCGGCATATCTGCCAGTGGGTATTGTCCTTTGAGCGTGACCAGGCCAAAGACCCAGATCGTTTCCAGCACTAAAGGCAACAAAAGGCTGGCGCGCCAGGTGGCCTCACCCCCCAAAATCAGGTAACTGCCAAAAGCGGCCAGGGAAAGAAAAGAAAAAGCCAGCAGGCACAATTCCGCCGCGGTCAGCAAGGTTACTGGCGAATGGATGCCCGTCAGGCTGATCAGGGCAAACATCTCCAGCCACTCATGCGCCGCGTGGACGATGCCAAAGCCAGCCAAGGGGCGCAAGGCCATGCGCAGACGCTCATCGGTAGAACGTCCCCCCTCCATTGCCACCATCAAGCCCATGCTGAAAAATGCCAGGCCATAACAAAAATAGATGACAATGAGAGAGAGATTGGGCATGCCCGTCCCCTGGTGTTACCCTTCCAGCCGTAAGCGGGTGCCACACACGCGGCAGAAGCGATCTCCCGGCCGGGCACGTTGGCCGCACTGGTGGCAATAAATATCGGTCTCCTCAGAAGATTCGGCCTCTTTTACCCGGCGTCGGCGGCGAGGCCGAGGGGAGATCGAAGCACCACGAGAACTCCAGAAATAAATTAATCCACCAAGAATGAGCATAACGCCAATGCTGCCGAGAATGTACGGAATCAGGTTGCTCAGTGAGATGCGCCCCACCGCTTTTTGATCCAGGGGCGCGCTGGGCGCGTTCGGCGTGCCAGAGAGGACCAGTTTGTCACTGGTTTTCTCATATTGTAAGTCTAGCGTGTATTGCTGACCGGCGTCCATTCGACCAGGAATGTTGACGTAATGCTTCCTACCGTCCGTGCCGGTTGTGGCCTGTAAAGCGGGGGTAGTGCTCAAAGAGGTAACATCCAACGGCTCATCGATTTGCACAGAGAAAGAATCGACGGCATAATCCCCCGGCCAGAGAAAATTGAATTTCCGCGTCGCCTTTTGGATGGTAAGGGGACGATAGTACTCAAAATGATACTTACTTTGCGATTCGACGATCACTGTTAAAATCTGCCATTCCCCTTGAGCCGTGGGGCCTTCAAATTTGGCATTAATCAACCCACTTGGCTCGTAAGAGGCGACAGCGATCAAATTCGCATCCAGTGGCAGCCGAAACGAGACCGAAAGCGGGAACGTGGCTCCGCTGGCGACGACAAAATCGTAAATGACCAGCATACTCGGCTGGTCATATTCTGGCCATAGTTGGATTTCAAGCGTGCTCAGGCGGATTTCGTTTTGCGAGGCCGCAGGCGATGGGAAGAGCAGGGCCACTAAAATCAATAGCAGTAATAACCCTTTGCGCATGAGATGCCTCCATAAGATTCACATTTTCTATATCTTACCATGCAACTGTCCAACTCCCCATCCTGAACGACACCCCCCATTTGTGATAAATGTCACCCTTTATGCGCGGAGTGCCTTGACCAATTGCCAACAAACCTGGTTGACCGGTGTGGGAACACTGTGTTTTTGCCCATAGCGGACGATTGCGCCACAAATGGCATCAATTTCGGTCGGTGCGCCGCGCAAAACGTCTTGCAGCATGGAGGAATGATTGGATGCAGTTTTTTGCGCCACATCTTCAGCGGCCTGAGCCGGGTCGGCAAAGGGAAGGGACACGCCTTCGGCGCGGGCAACGGCAGCGGCCTCATGGGCCAGGGCGTACATCAATTTTTGTGCAGAAGGGCGTTTGAGCAATTCCCCATTGGGCACGCGCAGCAGTGCAGTCAGTGGATTGATGGCGGCATTGATGACCAGTTTGCCCCAAATGAGCGACCGCGCTTCGGCGACGATCTCCACCTGAAATTGGGCCGACCGCAGCGCCTCAATTACCGGACCGATAGCCGGATGCCGCTCAACGGAAAGAATCCCCTCCCCGCCGGCGCGCACCAGCCCGGGTCCGAGCAGCGTGGCGCCGGTGGTGGTAACGCCCAAAGCGACGCGCCGATTTCCCAGTTCCTCAATCAGTGTCTCATGGTTGCCCAATCCGTTTTGCAAGGTGAGTGCAACTCCATCCTCGCTCAGGCATTCGGCCAGTTGACGGGCCACGCGGGCTGTTTGCCAGGCTTTGACCAGGACCAACGCGAACTTTGCTCCCCGGCATTGGGCGGGGTCGGCCGTGGCCCGCACCACATAGGCGGATTCGTTCCCATCGCGTTCTATCAGGCGTGCCCCATGTTGCTGCAGCGCCTCCAGGCCGGCTGGCCAGCTTCCCAGCAAAGTGACGGTATGCCCGGCCCGGCTCAAGCGCGCGGCAAACAGAGTGGCCAGCGCTCCTGTGCCTGTGATGAGAATCTCCATCTTACAGTTCTCGTTGCAGTGCCTGCCACTCTTCTTCGCTCATTTCAACGGTGTGTTCGGCGGCAGGGAAGGTTTTGGTTTGAACATCGGCAATGTATTCGCGGAAGGCGCGCTGCATTTCATCGTGCAGGTTGGCATATTTTTTGACGAATTTCGGCGTAAAGCGATCGAACAGGCCCAACAAATCGTGCGTTACCAACACCTGACCATCACAACCGGCGCCGGCGCCAATGCCAATCGTTGGGATGGTGAGCCGTTTGGAGATCATCTCTGCCAGTCGCGCCGGCACCGATTCCAGAACAATGCCGAAGCAGCCCGCTTCTTCCAGGAGCAGGGCATCTTCCAGCAGGCGTTTGGCGGCCAGGGCAGTTTTTCCCTGGGGTCGAAAGCCACCCAATTGGTGAACGGATTGAGGGGTTAGCCCTAAATGTCCCATCACCGGGATGCCTGCGCTGACGATGGCGCGAATGGCAGCGAGACGCTCCCGTCCGCCTTCCAGCTTGACTGCGTCCATGTTGCCCTGTGCCAGGAAACGCCCAGCATTGCGCACAGCCTCTTCCACGGAGATTTGATAGGACATGAATGGCATGTCGCCGATCAGCAAAGCGGCTTTGGCGCCGCGGGCGACGGCGCGGCAGTGGTGCAGCATCTCTTCCATGGTGACTGGCAGGGTGTTCTCGTAACCGAGGACGACCATGCCCAGCGAATCGCCAACCAGGATGGAATCGACGCCGGCCTGATCCATAGCTAAGGCGGTTGGGTAGTCGTAGGCGGTGAGCATGGTGATCGGCTCGCCGCGTTCTTTTTTCTGCCGGAATGTGAGCGTGGTCACTTTTTTGCGCGTGGTCGCGCTGGCTAAAATAGGTTGTGCAGACATGGTACCCTCCGAGTACGGTAGAGTCCGCTCGTGCGCTGCCCCCTGGTTTGCGCCTGGCGTTTGGATGAGATTTTGCCGTCGCGGTCGCTTGTGATCCACGCGGCAGGTATATTATTCCATAAATCCTGCTTTTCGCCTATAATTTCTCAAGAAAACAGACTTCCAAAGTCTGCGAGACCTCGGAAGTCTGATGCAGACCAGTTCAAAAAGAGAGGACGACATGCGGCGAATATTTGGCTTTTTAATCGGCATCCTGGTGGGTGGATTGGTAGGTTCAACGATTGCCTTGTTACTGGCGCCGGAATCGGGTGAACAGTTGCGAGCGGAGTTGCGGGCACGCGGCCAGGGTTTTCTAGCGGAGGTTCGTTCCGCTGCGGAAGTGCGCCGCATTGAGTTGCGTGAGCGCCTGGAAACGCTGCGCTCGCCAGGCCCTGAGCAGCCTTCCTGAGTCTTTAAGGACGATTTTCTCTGGCGATCTTTTGATAAAACGCTTCTGCCTGGGCCATACAAGTGGCATAGTCGGCACGAGAGGCGATCCTTTGAGCATTTTGACCTGCGGCGTGAGCGCGCAGGTCTTTGTTTTGCAGGGCAGTGAGGATGGCCTGAGCAAGGGAGCGTGGCTCGTTGACATCTACCAGCAGGCCGTTTTCACCGGGGGTAATCCACTCGCGGATCGATTCCAGGTCGCCGGCGATGGGGAAGCAGCCACAAGCCATACCCTCCAACAAGGAATTGGGGGTGCCATCGTGCGTGCTGGGGGAGATGACGATTTGGGCCTGGCGGAAGATTTCGGCCATTTGAGCGTGGGGTAGAGCAGGAAGCAATTGAACCGCATGGGCAATCTGGAGTTTCTCTAGCCAGCGGAGCGCCTGGGGCTCATTGGCCATGGCCGGGCACAAGAACCGCGCCTCGGGGTGTTGTTCCAGAACAAGGGGGATGGCCTGGAAAAAGGTGTCGTTGCGCACGTAGGCGCGGAATCCGCGCGGGTTGACGATGATTGGCGCTTCGACCGGCGCGGCCGGCGGGAAGAACACCTCGCCACGGATGCCGCCGTTGCCCGGGATGACCAGCGATGGCTTTGTGGGGGCAAATCCCCATTGTCGCGCCAGGCGCACGTCACGTTGACAATCGCTGTGCAGTGCACTGGCGACTTGCATCGTCCAACGGGTGTAGTGACTCATCAGCGGGGTGGATGGGGCATGCAGGGTAAAGTCATTGCCCCAAATGGAGACAAGCAGAGGCGCCATCGCCCCGGCATCGGCGGCCAGCATCCCTTCGTAAGGGACGCGCATGGCGTGGATCAGGTCGGGCTGAATGCGTTGAATGAAGGTGCTCAGGCGCCGCGAGGCGCGGAAAACGGTCAGGGGGCCGAGCCAGTGCCGGAGAACGGTACGCAGACCCAACGTCCGGGCGGAGGCGGGCCGGGGGAGGGATGTGACTCGTTTGGTCTGGCTGAAGGCAACGGGGGTGATCTCCAATCCTGCCAGAGGAAGGTCGGGTGAGCAGGGAAATGTGGAAGCCAGGTAGACTTCCTCGCCGCGTTCGACGAAGTGGCGAATCCAGTTCAGAGCAATGGGGGAGCGGCCATCGGCTACGAATAAAATTCTCATAGGTCTTGATTATACTCATTGCGGGACTCTGACAGGCGTAGTATAGTTAAATCAGGTTGCCATGAGCAAAGGCCGTATTTTGGTGATCGAAGATAATGTCGATAATTATCAATTGGTGCGTTTCATCCTGGAGCAATATGGGTATGAGACGTTCCTGGCGGTGAGTGGGCTGGAGGGGGTAGAGGCGGCGCGGATTCAATCCCCAGATTTGATTTTGCTGGATTTAGCTTTACCGGAGATGGACGGTTGGGAGGTGGCCCAGCGGCTCAAAGCAGACCCGCGGACGGCGCCTATCCCGCTGGTGGCGCTCACCGCCCGTACGCTGCCTGTGGATCGCCAGCGTGCTTTGGAGGCTGGTTGTGCCGATTTTATTACCAAGCCCATTGACATCGGTGCGTTGTTACGCATCGTAGAGAGGCAACTGAAATCTGCGCGGGGAAGGGAAAGCGGCTGATTTTTCTCCAAAACTGAAATTGTTTTGTTATTCAGGCCAGAGGCGATCTTGCCATAGACATGGTATATTTTGCCTGCCTGTGCAGGCGGAAACTTTGTGCAAAAAGGAAATCTTGTATATGAAACAGATTTGTGTGATTGGTGTTGGCTATGTAGGCCTGGTGACCGGAGCCTGCTTTGCCGATTTGGGGAACAAGGTCATTGCGTTGGACGTGGATGAGCGGCGCATTGAAAATTTGAAGAATGGCATTATGCCTATCTATGAACCCGGCCTGGAAGAGCTGGTACGGCGCAATGTACGAGCAGGGCGACTTTCGTTCACCACCTCGTATGCCGAGGCTTTGAAGGATACGGAATATGCTTTCATCGCTGTTGGCACGCCTTCCGGCGATAATGGAGAGGCAGATTTAAAGTACGTGGAGGCCGCGGCGAAGTCCATTGCGGCGAACATGAGCGGGCCGCTCATTATCATCAATAAATCCACAGTGCCCATTGGCACAGGCGACTGGGTGGCGGAAATTGTCAAGGCGGCACAGCCGCAGCCAATTCCGTTTTCGGTCGTTTCTTGCCCCGAATTTCTGCGCGAAGGAACGGCGATCAGCGATTTTATGAATCCGCACCGCACGATCGTCGGCTCGCTGGATCGCGAAGCGGCCAATAAAGTGGCGCATCTGCACTTGCCCTTGCGCGCTCCGATTTTGATCACTGATTTGCGCACCGCAGAGATGATCAAATACGCCTCGAATGCTTTCCTGGCCACGAAAATTTCATTCATCAATGAGATTGCTGACATTTGCGAAGCCTATGGCGCAGATGTGAAGGAGGTGGCCGCAGGGATGGGCTACGACATTCGCATTGGCAAATATTTCCTGGATGCCGGCCTGGGTTGGGGCGGTTCTTGCTTCCCTAAGGATGTCAAGGCCCTGGCTTACATGGCCGAAGAAAAAGGCCTGACGCCGCGCATTTTGAACGCCGTCACAGAAGTGAATTACAACCGCCGTAAGATGGTAGCGCATCACTTGTCAGCCATGCTTGGTGGTTCTTTGCAAGGAAAGTTGATCGGTCTGCTTGGCCTGGCGTTCAAAGAAAACACCGATGACATGCGCGACGCCCCCTCGATCGAGATCGCTCGCTACCTGAGCGAGGCCGGAGCGGTGGTGCGTGGCTACGATCCGGTGGCGGAAAAAACAGCCAGACCGCATTTGCCGATGGTGCAAATTTTCAATGATCCTTATGCCATGGCCAGCGGCTGCGATGCACTGGTGGTGGTCACACCGTGGAATGAGTTTAAGCAGTTAGATTTGGTGCAGATCCGACAATTGCTCAAGACGCCTGTCCTATACGATGGGCGTAACATTTATGACCCGGCCACGATGAGAGAACTTGGCTTCGTCTATCGGGGGGTAGGACGCGGTAACGAACTCGTCTGAGATGCGTTACAATCAAGGGGGCGCCCGCAGGCGCTCCCTTGATTTTTCGGATAAAGGTGTGCACAAATAGGGATATGACCACTCCCCCCGTATGTAATTACGACGGCTCAGATTATCAAACTTCCTTTTGGGAAAAAGGCGGACGCGCCTACGAAGATCGCGCCGAAGCCATTGCCATAAAACGTTTGCTCCCCAAAAACGGACAGATCCTGCTGGAGCTGGGTGCTGGGGCCGGGCGGAATACGCCGCGTTATCGCGGCTTTGAGCGAGTTGTTTTGCTCGATTACTCGATCACTCAGCTGCAACAAGCTCGTGCTCGCCTGGGCGATTCTCCTCGCTACCTTTACGTAGCCGCAGATATTTATCGCCTGCCTTTTGTGGATGGCATCTTCGATGCAGCCACGATGATCCGCACCCTGCATCACATGGCCGATGTGCCGAAAGCCCTGGAGCAAATTCGCAACGTATTGCAACCCGGTGCTGTATTCATTTTAGAATTTGCCAACAAACTCAACCTGAAAGCTATTTTGCGCTACTGGCTGGGCCGGCAAAGCTGGAATCCGTTTACCCTTGAGCCGGTGGAGTTCGTCGTTCTGAACTATGATTTTCACCCCAAGGCTATTCGCGCCTGGCTGGAAGATGCCGGATTTGTGATTAAGCGCACTCTGACGGTCTCTCATTTTCGCATGGGGTTGCTCAAGCGTCTGATCCCGGCCTCGATCCTCGCCGCCCTGGATGGTTTGCTTCAACCCACCGGCGCGTTCTTACAACTCACGCCAAGCGTCTTCTTGCGTTGTGTATTGGTGCGCGAAACGCTTCCCCGCCAGATTGTGCCCTCCCGGATCGATGCCTCTCCCCTGGCCCTCTTCAAATGCCCGGAATGCCATCATTCCCCTCTGGCGGAAGGCAAAGACGCCCTGACCTGCCCCGCTTGTGGCCGGAGCTGGGTGATCCGCGACGGCATTTACGATTTCAGAGAGCCACTCAAAGGTTAGAAGCCCTCTTTTCAATCACCCAAAAATGAGAAAGTCCCAACCCCCGCAAGGGGGTTTTTTCTAAAAATTGCAAAACTCCTCGCAACAATTTCCCCCAACGACCAAAACGAGCGATGAGATTGTCATACGCCCCAAAAATCACCGTCCGTTCCACAAAATGAATGGGGAGCCCGACAAACAGCTTTTCCAGGTCACGCCGGGTATAGACGCGCACATGCGGCGCCAAGCGATCGCGCCAGCGACGCGGCAGATAATTGACCAGGGGGATATTACCGAAATGATACTTGCCGCGCCAGTACACCCCATGCGTTTCGAAGGGATAGCCGCGATTGGGACAAAATAGCACGATCCGCCCGCCCGGCTTGAGAGTGCGTACCATCTCGGCCACAGCCTGGCGATCATCCTGAACGTGTTCGATCACCTCGTGACTCAAGATCAGGTCAAAAGTCGCCGCGGGAAACGGCAGGGATTCGCCTGCCGCGTTGATGATGTGCTCGGAGCGCTGATGAGCCTCGGTTGCCCGCTCATAATCAAACTCCAGCCCGATCACGCGGGACCCCAGGCGGGTCAGCTGCTCGACATACATTCCCACCCCGCAACCATTTTCCAGGATTCGCCCGCTCAAGCGTTCTCCCGCGGCGCGTACAATCATCTCCAGGCGGCGTTGTTGCCCTGCCCGCCACACGTAAGAAGGTTCACCCCGTAGGGCGGCTTTGTTCAGATTGCGCGTTTCCATTGTGGCGCCAATTATACCTGTCCTGGCATATCTCAAACACGCAGAAGGACGTAAAGAGCGCAGCCGCACCTTGTGTAAGTACTTGCGACGTTCGTCTATGGTCATGGGGTCTGTTTCGGCCATCTCGTTCACTCCGGTAACATTTTCTTTTGAGTGAACGATCTTACTTCGGTAACATTTTATTTGATAGAACGCGCCATCTTGCAACTTTTATGGGCCTGTGCTAAAATGCAAACGTACGACGAACCGATGCGGAAACACCGAAAAGTGGGCGACCCCCACTTTTCTGCTTGTAAAGAGGAGTAACGGAGCAAGAAAGTATGACCAAAAATGAATTCGCCCTGGCCTTTAATGAAGTGCTGGAAGAAAGGCAACTCTCGCGAGAAGTGATCCTGGCTGCTATTGAGTCTGCCATGGTTTCTGCCTACCGAAAGGCAGTCAATGCCTCAAACGCCCAGCATGTAGAGGCCAAAGTTGACCCGGATACCGGTAAAGTAACCATCTTCGCTGAGAAAGAAGTTGTGGAAGAAGTGCAGGATGAGCGCACGGAGGTCTCCCTCGAAGAGGCGCGCAAAGTAAACCCCGCAGCGAATTTGGGTGATATGGTGATTGTGGAAAGCACACCTGCCGATTTCGGCCGTGTGGCTGCTCAAACCGCGCGCCAGGTCATTCAACAGCGCATTCGCGAGGCCGAGCGCACCAATCAGATCCAATATTTCCAGCGACAAATCGGCGAGATCGTCAGCGGTGTGGTGCAGGCGATTAACAATCAGGGCGCAACCATTGGTCTGGATATGAAGGCCGAAGGGGTGTTGCCCAATAATCAGAAGATTCCCGGCGAGCGGCTGCGGCTGCATGATCGCATTCGTGCCGTCGTCCTGGAAGTTAAAGATAGTTCGCGCGGCCCGCAGATTATCCTCTCGCGCGCCCATCGTAACTTCTTGCGCCGCTTACTCGAAAACGAAGTGCCCGAAATCTACCACGGCGTGGTGGAGATTCGTGCCATTGCCCGTGAACCAGGGGCGCGTGCCAAAGTGGCAGTTTCTACCAGCCAGGCGGGGGTGGATCCGGTTGGGGCGTGTGTGGGCATCAAAGGCGTCCGCATTCAGGCGATTGTCAAAGAATTGCATGACGAGAAAATTGACATCATCCAATGGGATCCCGACCCGGTTGTGTATATCTCCAAAGCGATTAGCCCGGCGCGGGTGACGGGTGTGTACCTGAACGAAACAGCGGATGGTGCGCACACTGCCACAGTGGTGGTGCAGGAAGATCAGTTGAGCCTGGCCATTGGCCGCGATGGTGTCAATGCTCGCCTGGCAGCCAAATTGACCGGCTGGCGGATTGACATCAAGTCTGTGGTGGAAGCTGCGGGCGATGCCCTGGCAAAAGTGCGCAGCGATGCTGAATTGGCTGCCATGTTGCCCGCGGTGATGGCTCTGGTGCCTCAGGTGGAAGAGATCCTGGCGAAAAAGGCGGAAAACCGCCCGGTAACGCCGGAAGAATACGATTTGTTGGCAAAATTTGTGGATCGCGTGGAGCGCCGCACGATTGAGATCAAAGAGGAAGCGGCTCGCGTTGAGGAAGAGCGGGTTAGCGCGGCGCGGGCGGAAATCCCCGCAGCGGCGTTTGAAATGCGCCTGGATCAGGCCGGTTTGAAGGAGCATGTTTTCAACATTTTGACCGAGGCTGGTTTTGAGTCGGTTGGCGATCTCCTCTTGGCGATGAAGACCGATCCGAATAAGGTGTTGGGGCTGCCGGGAATTGGTCCGAAGGCGATGCAAAACATCGAGGAAACGCTGGCCAATCTGCAATTTGCCGAGCCAGAAGTGGCTGCTGCGCCTCAGTCGGAGCCGGAGGCGCCCGCAGTGGAAGCCGTCAGCGTGGTGGAAACGCCTGTGGCGGCCGCGCCTGTCGAAGTCCAGAAAGAAGCGAAGAAGTCCGTTAGCGAGGAAGAAGATTTTGCTAAGGATGGCGTTTCTCTGGATGATCTCTTTACCCTGAAGTCCGAAATCTTTAGCACGGTTGTGGATGACGAAGAAGAAGACGAAAAGGGTAAAAAGAAAGATAAGAAAAAGAAGAAAAAAGGCGTCGAACTGGTGTTGGACGAAGACCTCGGCGAAGTTGTGGGCCGCAAGAAGCATAAACGCGGCGGCGATGACTTTGACCTGGATGCAGAATGGTAGTATTCTTTCTGGCCTCTCTCTGAGTGGGAGAGGAAACATTGAAGGTGTCGAAGAAAACTGCTCAGCGTGTTAAGCATGTGCCTCAGCGAACCTGCGTGGGATGTCGCACGGTAATGGCGAAGCGTGAGTTGATTCGCCTGGTGCGTACTCCCCAAGGGGTGCTGGTGGACCCGACTGGTAAACTGGCCGGGCGGGGCGCTTACCTGCATGATAAGCGTTCTTGCTGGGAAAGTGGCCTGAAGGGTGCCCTGGCGCGTGCTTTGAAGACGACATTGACGATGGAAGATCGTGAACGCCTGGAGGCTTTTATGAAGAGCCTGTCTCCAGACGAAGAGCCTGGTGAGTGATGGTTATGTCTGAATGACCGTTCCTTCATAGCCATCCCACCAGGAAGTGAGCATGCAAGTGGCTCATTTTATGGATTTGTCATTTCCTGAGGAGGTGGCCTATGAGTGAAAATGGTCATAAGAAAATTGAACTTCCGACCAGTATCGTGATTCGCGATCTGGCGCAGAAGATTGAAAAAAGCCCAATTGACATTATCAAAAAACTGATGATGAATGGCGTGATGGCTACCATCAATCAGGCCGTGGATTTTGATACGGCTGCGGTGGTGGTGGCCGAATATGGCTATGAGGCGGTCCCTGAAACGGTGGAAGAAGAGCGCCCGGAAGAACGAGGGGAACTTCCTTTGTGGCGAAAATTGATCGCTGATGAGGATGCCTCACAGCTGAGGGTGCGCCCACCGGTGGTGACTATCCTCGGCCACGTGGATCACGGAAAAACTACTTTGTTGGATGCGATTCGTCAGACCAATGTAGCCGAAGGGGAAGCCGGGGGGATTACCCAGCACATCGGGGCTTACCAGGTGGAGAAAAAAGGACGGCTGATTACTTTCCTGGATACACCTGGACACGCGGCCTTTACGGCCATGCGTGCCCGTGGTGCTCAGGGGGCGGATATTGTCGTCCTGGTGGTGGCCGCTGATGATGGGGTGATGCCCCAAACGCGGGAGGCAATTGCCCATGCCAAAGCAGCGCGCGTGCCGATCATTGTTGCACTGAATAAAATCGACAAGCCGAACGCCAACCCCGATCGGGTCAAGCAGCAACTGGCTGAGTTGGAACTGATCCCTGATGAATGGGGTGGCAATACAATGGTCATCCCGGTCTCGGCAAAGCAAAAAATTGGCATTGATGACCTGCTGGAAGCGATTTTGCTGGTGGCCGACAACAGCGATATTCGTGCAAACCCCAACGGCAAGGTGATTGGGACGGTGATTGAGGCCGAACTGGACAAAAGCAAAGGCCCAGTGGCGACCTTGTTGGTGCAAAATGGCACGTTGGAAGTGGGTGATGTCGTGGTGGCCGGCACGGCGTATGGCCGTCTGCGCGCTCTTTCGGATTATCGCGGCAAGCCGGTCCGCAAGGCCGGACCTTCTATGCCGGTTTCGGTGATGGGCTTGAACGATGTGCCGGCGGCGGGTGAGATCTTCCAGGTGGTTGAATCGGAACGTGAGGCGCGTCAGATCGTCGCCGAACGCATCGAAGCTGCCAAGAAACAGGCTCAGGCAAAGAAGAAAATCTCGTTGGAAGATTTGTTCGCCAATTATCAGGCCGGTAAAGCGAAAGAACTGAATCTGATCATCAAGGCCGATGTTCAAGGCTCTCTGGAGCCGATTATTAGCGAGTTGGAAAAGCTCGGTCAGGGTGAAATTGGCATCAACATTCTGTACGCAGAAACCGGCAACATCGGCGAAAACGATGTGATGCTGGCCTCTGCTTCCGACGCCCTGATTGTGGGATTCAACGTGCAAGCCGATGTGGCCGCACGCCGCCTGGCCGAAAGTGAAGGCGTTTCGATTCGCCTGTATGATATTATCTACCGCCTGACCGAAGACATTGAAAAGGCATTGAAGGGAATGCTGGAGCCGGAGAAAGTGGAAAAGGTCATCGGTAAGGCGCAGGTCCTGGCCGTATTCCCCGCTTCGCGGTTAGGACGAGTGGCGGGGTGCCGCGTGACCGAAGGCGAGCTGCGGCGTAATGCGCGTGTGCGCATCCTGCGTGGCTCTGATATCGTCTATGAAGGCGAAATGGCCTCGCTACGCCACGAAAAAGAGGATGTGCGCGAAATTCGTACCGGTTTTGAGTGCGGCGTTGGTTTCAAGAACTTCAGTGATATTCAAGTCGGCGACCAGATCGTTTGTTATGTCATGGAAAGTGGCCACTAAACGCTGTTTTTGTGTGGAAAGATAACCCATGCCATCAGGTATTCGCTTACAACGCATTGCGGGCCGGATTCGCGAAGAACTCTCGGAACTGTTAATCCGTGAGATTAGCGATCCGCGCCTGCAACAAATTTACGTTACTGACGTTAAGGTTGATAAAGAACTCGCCTTCGCCGATGTGTATGTCTCCGCGGTGGAAGGCGTTGCCCGTTCGCCAGAGATTTTGGCTGGCCTGGAATCGGCCAGTGGTTATTTGCGGAAAATCCTGGCCAATCGCATTGAATTGCGTGTTTTCCCTCGCCTGCGCTTTCACTGGGATCCTACCCCTGAACACGCAGACCACATCGAAAAATTACTGGCGCAAATCCGCCAGCGTTCTGATACTGAAAAAAGGAGTGACTGATTACCCCTATGGATGAAAATGTGAGTGCGGCCATTCGGGAGCGTTTGGCTGCCGCCAATAAAATCTTAATTGCTTCCCACGTTCGCCCCGATGGCGATGCTGTTGGTTCATTGCTCGGTTTAGGGCTGGCTTTGCAAAGCGTCGGCAAACAGGTTGAGATGGTCCTGGCCGATGGTGTTCCTTCTTCCTTCCGTCACCTGGAAGGCAGTGAACAGGTCAAAACAGCCCCGCAGGGTGAATTTGACACCTTTATTTCGGTAGATTGCGCCGATTTCAAACGGCTGGGAAAAGTCTTTGAAAGCTATCGCCGCCCCGACATCAACATTGACCATCACATCACCAACGAAAAATTTGGTGAACTCAACCTGATCGAGGGGGAAGAAGTGGCCACCTCCGCCATTTTGACCAATTATCTGCCAAAATGGGGGTACGAGATCACTCGCCCCGTGGCCGCGGCCTTGCTTACCGGTATTATCACCGATACACTTGGCTTTCGCACCTCAAACGTCACCCCTGAAGCCTTACGGCAGGCAGCCACCCTCATGGAAACCGGCGTGGACATGCCGGAACTCTACATGCGTGGCCTGGTGCGGCGCTCCTTCGCGGCGGCGCGTTACTGGGGGGCAGGCCTCTCCAGCCTCGAAAAAGCCGATGGCATCATTTGGGGTACCCTGACCGTTGCAGACCGTAAAAAAGCCGGTTACAGCGGCAACGACGACGCAGATTTAATCAACATCATTTCCTCCATCGAAAACGGCAAAGTCGGTATGATTTTCGTCGAACAAACCGATAATCATGTGAAAATCTCCTGGCGTGCTCTTGAGCCGGGCATTGACGTTTCAACCGTGGCAAAGTACTTCGGCGGTGGTGGCCATGCCGCTGCAGCCGGCGCCGACATCCCGGGCACACTCAGTGAAATTCAGCCCGTGGTGCTCAAGAAAACACGCGAGATGCTGAATCTTTAATCTATATTTCAGACATTTGTGTCATAATTGACTAATAGGTCAGGAGGACTTCTAAAAATGAACAGTCAAGATGTCAAAAATGCCATCTCCGGCGTCCTCGTGGTGGATAAACCTGTCGGTATGACCTCCCATGACGTGGTACAGATTATCCGTAACGGGACGGGTCTGCGGCGTGCTGGCCACACCGGGACGCTTGATCCGCGCGCTTCGGGCGTTTTGGTGGTGTTGATCGGCCCGGCTGTGCGCCTGAGCGAATACGTCTCCGCTTCCGATAAGCGCTACCAGGCCATTATCCGCCTTGGTTCCAGCACCGATACCTTTGACGCCGATGGGCGCTTCACTCGCACCAATTTACCGGTGAATATCACAGAGGAAGAGTTCGAAAGAGTCCTCAAAACTTTTGAGGGTGAAATTGAACAAACCCCTCCACCCTACTCCGCCGTCAAAGTGCAGGGACGCAAAGCCTACGAAATGGCCCGCCAGGGCGAGGAAGTAGACCTGGCCCCGCGCAAAATCAAAGTCTATCACCTCGAAGTGCTCGAATGGGCGCCCCCCGAAGTAGTCATTGACGTACACTGCTCCTCTGGCACCTATGTGCGCTCTCTCGCCAACGATTTGGGGGAGGCCCTCGGCACTGGCGCCTACCTGGTCGGCCTGCGCCGTACCAAAAGCGGACGCTTCAGCCTGCGCGACGCTGTACCCCTGCGCAAACTGCAAGAAGCCTTCCATGCCGGAAACTGGTATCAATACCTGATCCCCGCGGCCGAAGCCTTAGCCGACTGGCCAGCCATCGAACTCGACCCCGACGAAGTCGAAGAAGTGCGCCATGGCCATCGCGTCAAGGCAGCCCCCGATGCTCAACCCGGCATGGTGCGGGGGGTCAGCACCCAGGGTGAACTGGTCGCCCTGATGGAACTCGTCCAGGGCGAAGACGGCACGCCAGAGTGGCAGCCGAAAAAAGTCTTCTTCACCTCCGAATAACTTCAAACCTGCATGACCCATTACCATTCGCTAGAAGACGTTTCATTGCAGGATTCCTGGTTGACGATCGGCGTCTTCGATGGCGTTCACCGCGGACACCAGGAGATCATCAAATCTCTCACGGCAGGCGCTCATGCCAACGGCGCGCCTGCCGTTGTGCTTACCTTCGAACCGCATCCGGCCACCGTCCTCAGCGGGCGCGAGATCAAATGCCTGACCACCCCCGATGAACGCGCCGATCTGCTCCTAGCCCTCGGCGTGGACGCGGTCATCACCCAACGCTTCACGCCGGAACTCTCGCGGGTCTCCGCCTACGATTTCATGTCCTGGCTGAAGCAACGTCTCGGCCTGCGGCGCCTGCTCATTGGCTACGACTTCGCCCTGGGCCGGGGCCGCGAAGGCAACGCCTCTCGCCTGAGCGAAATCGGACACGAACTGGGCTACGAAGTGCAAATCATCCCCGCCCTCACCGATGAAAGCGGCGTCGTCTCCTCCACCGAAATTCGCAAACTGATCACCGTAGGCAACGTGAGCGAGGCCGCCAAACTGCTTGGCCGCCCCTACTCTCTGAGCGGCCCCGTCGTCCACGGCGATGGACGCGGCCGCAAACTGGGCATTCCCACCGCCAACATAGATTACCCGCGCCAGAAAGTCATCCCGGCCAACGGCATCTACGCCTGTTGGGCCTGGGCCGAGGGCCTCCGTCACATGGCAGCCACCAATGTCGGCATCCGCCCTATGTTCACCCCTGACCTGCAAGAACCACTGATCGAAGCTTACTTCCTCGATTTTGAAGGTAACCTTTACGGCAAAACCGTCAAACTCGAATTTATCGCCCGCTTGCGCGATGAAAGGAAATTCCCCTCCGTCGAAGCCCTCATCCAGCAAATGTGGAACGACATTGCCCAGGGACGGGCGCTCCTCTCCCAACAACGCAGACCTCCGATGCCTTAGCCTCGGAGGTCTGCGTTATAATCTGCCCGACCAACCCGAGGAGTCCCTATGCCTGCTCGCCAAATCTACCTGCTTTCCCCGCGCCAGCTTTCCCCCGAAACGATTGCCGTCACCTTCGCGAAAACCTCGCGTTCCCCCGAATCCTTCCAGCAAATTGCTGCCGAACTCAGCGACGAAAAATCGGCTCAGTTCCACGAAAAATGGGTGGTTGGCTACGGCCACGCCTCCGTAGCCGAACATGCCGTCTTGCACATCGCCTTTGAAAACGTCTCGCGCCTGGCCATCGAAAGCATCGAATCCAACCGCCTGGCTTCCTACACCGAAAAATCCACCCGCTACCAGAAGTGGGGCCTGGATGACTTCTACCTCCCGGCCGAGTTGGAAGATTCCCCCCTCAAACAAGAATACCTGCAAACCTGCCGCTTGCTCTTTCAAACCTACGCCGATTCCCTTCAGCCCGTGCGCGCCCTCATTGAGAAAAAATTTCCTCGTCGTGAAAACGAAAGCGAAGAAGCCTGGGATCGTCGCCTGCGCTCACACTATGTAGATACCTGCCGCTTCTTACTCCCTGCCGCCTCGCTGGCCAACGTGGGCATGACCGCCAACGCCCGCGTGCTGGAAAACGCCATCCGCAAAATGCTTTCCCATCCGCTGGATGAAGTGCGTCAGATCGGCCAGCAAGTCAAACTCGCGGCGCGAAACGAAGTGCCCACCCTGGTCAAATACGCCGATGCCGCTCCCTACCTGATCGAAACCTGTCAGGAACTCTCTGATCTTTCCTTCCCTGCCGGGCCAGCCCTTCCTGGTGATTGGTGCAATCTGGTTGCTTATGATTCGGATGGAGAGGAGCGAATCCTGGCGGCGATTTTATACCGTTTTATGGGCTTATCCTACCCCCAGGCGAAACAAGCGCTTCAAACCGCCCCCCAGGCGGACCGCGCCCAATTGGCCGAATCCTTGCTCAGACGGTTAGGCCAGCACGATGTCCCCTTGCGCGAGCTGGAATATGCCACCTGCGTGTTTGATCTGGTCATGGACCAGGGGGCTTATGCCGAATTCAAGCGTCACCGTATGATGACGCAGACCCCGCAACGCCTGACGACTCGCCTGGGATATGCCGTGCCGCGCCTCATTGTAGAAGCCGGCTTTGATGCCCGTTACGAGGCCGCCATGGAGAGGGCGGCGACGACGTTTGAAAAACTGTATGCCTTCAACCCCGATGTGGCTCAATATGTGGTGCCCAATGGCTACAATCGCCGCGTGCTAGCGCAGTTCAACTTGCGCGAGGCCTATCATTTCTGCCAGTTACGCACGGCGGCCAATGCCCATTTTTCCATCCGTCGCGTCGCACTGCGCATCTATGAAGAACTGAGCCGCGTCTATCCCTTGTTGACCCAATACATGCACCTGCCACAGGCCACCTGGCAACAGCTGGAATCTGAACATTTTTGGGCCACTGCTGCCGGAATATAATCATCCATGATGAGACGCATTTTCTGGTTGTTTTTATGGGGGGGCTGGTTGGCGGCCTGTGTGGTTGTTCCTGCAACCCCACCCGTGCATCCCTGGCCTTCGCCGTTGCCTTATCATACGGCTTCTCCCAGCCCAACCGCTACATTCGAGATCAGCGCAGCGGGGAGCGAGACAACTCCTGTTGTGCCTACGCCCACGCCTTTTACCTACACCGTTCAGCGGGGTGACACCCTTCTCCGCATTGCGGAAAAATTTGGCGTTTCGCTGGACGCATTGCAGGCGGCTAACCCCCAGGTCTCGCCGAATGCCATGCCGGTGGGAACGGTTTTGAACATCCCCAGCAGCCCGGCGAATGCTTCAGGGGAAGAGACGCCGCTCCCTGCGCCGCTTACGGTGCAACAGGTGCAATGCTTTGCCGACCTGGCCCAGGGGATGTGGTGCTTTGTGCTGGTCCACAACGATTTTGCCGATTTCATGGAGAACATCAGCGCTCAGGTAACATTGCTGAATGAGAAAGGGCAAACGGTTGCCACACAAACGGCTTTTCTGCCGCTCAATATTTTGCCACCGGGAATGTCGTTGCCGTTGGTGACTTATTTCGCAGCGCCTATTGCAGGCGAAGTGCAGGCCAGGGCGCAGGCGTTGACGGCGATCCGTTTGCTGCCGGGGGATGAGCGTTATTTGCCGGCGACGCTGGGCAATGTGCTGGTGGAGGTAGATTCCAGCGGACGAGCAGCGCGGGTGAGTGGCGAGATATTGCTGCCGGAGAAAAGCAAAGCCGCCACGCAGGTGTGGGTGGCGGCAGTGGCTTATGATGAGAACGGCCGGGTGGTCGGAATCCGCCGTTGGGAGACGGATTCCGGTATCAGCCCAGGGGGGAGGCTGCCGTTTTCTTTAACGGTAGCCAGCCTGGGCGGGGTGGTGAATCGGGTCGAGGTCGCGGTAGAAGCGCGGCCCTGAGTCTATTTTCCTTCCAGCCACATGTAGCGTTCGATCGGGATGTCGATGGGGGTGAAGACGTATCCTTTTACATAGGGTTTGACCAGTTGGTACGAGAGGGGATGAATGGTGAAAAGCACCGGGGCGTCGTTGACGATCATTTGCTCGGCTTGTTGGTAGAGGGCAATGCGTTTGGCGACGTCTTGTTCTACGCGCGCCTGGTCAAGGAGGCTGTCGAGGGTGGGGTTGGAGTAACCACCCAGGTTTTGCTGCGAGCCGGTATGGAAGAGTACATCGGCGAAGTTTTCGGGGTCAGGGTAGTCGGCGCACCAGCCGCTGCCAAAGAGTTGCCCGTGATGGCCGGAGTAGAGGGCTTCCAGGTAGAAGTTGGGTTCGATGTTTTCGATGGTGATGGTGACGCCCAGGTTTTGTTGCCACATTTGGGCCAGAGCGGCGACATCGGGGCTGACGTAGGAGCCTACACCCGAATCGGTGTACACGATGGGGGGCAGTCGGTCGGCGCTGCCGTATTTGGATTGAGCCAGCAATTGGCGCGCCTGGGCAGGGTCGTAGGGCAGGCCTTGAAGGGCGTAGTTGAAGCCGGGGAGACCGGGCGGGAAGGGGCCGATGGCGGGCAAGGCGCGGCCGCGCAGGACGACATTGATGTATTTTTGGCGATCAAAGGCCAGGGTGAAGGCTTTGCGTACATTGGGGTCGTCGAAGGGCGGCTGGGTGGTGTCGAAGACGATGTAGTGGGTGCACAGGTTGATGCCGCTGATGAGTTCGTTGTGCAGAGGTTCGCTCGGGTCAGTGAAGCGCTCGGCGTTATAGAGGCCTACGCCGGCGATGTCAATTTCTCCGCTTTCATAGAGGCGCACATCCTCGCCGGCGTAAAGTTTAATGACTACGTAAGGAATAGAAGGGACTCCGAGGTAGTAATCGGGGTTGCGCTGATAGACAATGCGTTCAAAACTGCGCCATTCGATGAGCTTGTATGGGCCGGTGCCGTTGGGATGACGATACCAGTCGGATCCACTTTCGACGTTGGCTTTGTCCACGATGAAGGCGGTGGGGTAGGTCAGTTTGAGCAGGAAGTAGGGTTTGGGGGCATCAATGGTGACTTGTAGGGTGTGATCATCGAGAGCGCGCAGACCGGCGATGTGATTGGCCTGGCCGGTGACCATTTCCTTGACGCCGACGATGTCGCCCAGGTAGGTGAGGACGGTGTCCGAGGCGAGGGCGGGATTGGCGGCGCGCTCCCAGGAATAAATGACGTCACCCGCGGTAACGGGACGGCCATCGTGGAAGCGAGCGCTTTGGCGCAGGTGGAAGATATAGACGGTGCCATTCTCTTGCACCTCCCACGATTCGGCCAGGTCGGGTGTGAGGTTGAGATGAGGGTCAAACGAAACCAGGCCGCTATAGACGAGTTTATCGCCTGATCCGTGGGTGGTGGCGGGGTCGTAGGCGCGTGGATTGGTGCTTTCGCCGCCGGAAAGGACGAGAGTCTGATTCCAGGGGATGTCAATTTGCTGAGGCTGGAAAGGGAAAGTGAAGTTGCCTGCCAGGAGGAGAAGCGCCAGGCTCAGCAGAGTGAGAATGCGCCTGGTGTTATTCATGATGGCCTTCCTTGTTTCTTTGCAGGTTGAGAAAGATGCCCAGGGCGATGACGCCAAAGAGTAGGCCCATTACGCAGCAGACGGCGAGCAGGAGAAGCGTCAGGGTGATGGGTGGGCCACTGGGGGCGGGGGTAGGGATGGGGTTTTGTGAGGAGGATGTGGGGATGGTGTAAGGGGTGGGCGTCACGGCCAGGGGAGCGCCAGAGATGGGCACGATGGTGGGAACCCAGGTTGGGGTAGGTTGAATAGTCGGTTGAGGGGTGGCTGCCCGGGGCGCGGCGTGAATCGCTGTCCGCCAGGCGTCTTCCAGACCGTCCACGTCGAATCCGTAGGTTTGGCGCAGGGCTTCGTCAACCGTCGCACCATTGCGCAGGGCGATGAGCAGTTGAGTCATTTTTTCCTGGCCATAGGTTTCGATAAGAAATTTAACCAGGCTGTAGGACTGGCTGTAGGAGAGGTTGGCTTTGTCGGCGATTTCGGAAAAGCCGCCGCTGAGGGAGCGTACCGAAAGCAGGGCGTTGGATTGGATGGCTTTGTCGAATTGATTTTGTGAGTAGGGATCGAGGTCGCCTTCGCTAAAGACCGCCAGCCCTTCGTTCAGCCAGGTGGGGACATCACCAAGGCATGAAAAGGTGAGATGTCCGACCAGCACGTGGGTAAGTTCATGGACGATGGCGTTGCGGCCCCAATCGAGATCAGCGGGGGAGATGCCGATGATGACGATGTTGTGCTCAGGGAAGGCCATGCCGCCTGTCCAGGAGGGTTCGTAGAGGACAGCCTGGCGCATGTCATCGGTGCTGGCATAGATGTAGAGGTCAATGGGCGCATCGGGGGCGAGGCCAGCCTGTGCTGCGTTTCGTTCCAGACCTTT
>DAOUAN010000052.1:0-9822 GCA_034433385.1 Anaerolineales bacterium
GGCATCTACGACCGTTTCCCCCTCAGCGCCATTGACCCACACCTCGACACCCACCTGCTGGATGGCCCCCAAGTCGCCTGGCTCACTGCCGGCAAAAACACCCTCTGGCTCAAACGCATCTGCCAGGCCGAAGAGAACCTCTACCGGCAAATGCACGCCCCCGAACACGTCGTGATTCTGGAAGTCAGCCCGGCCGTCTCGCGACAACGCAAACCGGATCATAAACCCGAAGCGATCGCGGCCAAAATCCAGGCGCTTCGTTCCCTGACCTCGCAGCCGGATCCCGTTTCGAGCGGTCTTCATCTCATCCCGATCTCTGCCGACCAGCCGCTTGAGCAGGTATTCGCCCAACTGAAACGAGAAGTTTGGCAACTCCTTTGAACCCCGCACCCTGCTCCCCCCCGCTGAGCATCGAATTTTTGGGCACCCCCGGCGCCGGCAAGACCACCCTCCTACCCGGCATAGCCGAGTTCCTGCGTGAACAGGGCTGGCAGGCCTACACCGTCATCGGTGCAGCACGCCCCTTTGCCCGGCGCACCCTGCCCGGCAACCTCGCCGCTCTTCTCTGGCCAGAACGCCTGCAACACATGTTGCTCTGGCAGGTCTTCCTCGCCCTGAGCGCCCTGCATCAGCGGAACTTCTTTGCCCACCACCCTGGGCTGAGGGAATGGATTCTACACACCCAAAAACAACGCCCCCCCTCTGCCGATGTGCAAAAACGAGGCGTGCTTCCCTGGTTCTTTCGCCTGGCCGGCCACTATGATTTTTTGCAACATCACGCCTACCCGGCCGAGGCCCTGCTCTTTGACGATGGCTTCGTTCACCGCATCATCCACCTCTTCGTCTCAGATGTCGAAACACCCGATGAAGCCACCCTTGCGGCTTATCTGGATCTGATTCCGCCACCCGACTTGCTCATCGTGCCGCGCGCCCCGCTGGAAATTTGCAAACAACGGGTCTATCAGCGAGGTGTTTGGGCGCATTCCCGCCACAAAACACCTGCCGAATTAGAGCAATATCTGCTTCACGCCGCACAAGCCGTTGACCTCGCCCTCAAAGTACTCAAAAACAAAGGCTGGAACGTGATCGAAGTAGAAAACGCCGAGAACACCCTTTCCCACACCCTCCGAGAACTGCGCCAGGAAATGATGAAACTCTCTCTGTTTGCCCGAAGACCCCTCTTGCAAACCTCCGCGGCTCCTGCCACGGAGATTGCGCCAAAATACGTTCACCTACCGCGACCAGCGCGGCTTGCCGCTCTGCTCCGCTCACGACTGCGTCCCCCCGATATTGAGCCAGAAATCGTCCAAGCCGTCCTGACCAGCTACGAGCTAACGCCCATGGGTGCACCGCGCAACCTGCCGCTCAGCCGGCGCACGCGCAACGTCATTGTGGATACGACATTGGGCAAAAAAGTGCTCAAGCGCTATCGGCCCATGTTGCCCATCTCCACCATCCTGTATAGCCATTCCATCTTGAAACGGCTGGCCGAATTGAACTTCCCTGCCCCGCGGCTGGTCGTGACTCCCCACGGGAACGACTTTATCTCTCATGCCAACAACAATTATGCGCTTTTCGACTTCGTAGAAGGTGAAAGTTATTCGCTCAGTTTCCTGTTACCCGCGCACCGCCAGCAACTCATGTGGCTGGCTGGACAAACCCTGGCACGCTTTCATTGCGCCCTGGCAGGCTTTATTCCCGAGGGACGTCATCACCTGGGCTTTACCTCCTACTCCGGCAACTGGCAACGTGACATGGTCTGGTATGCCGGCAAAGTGGAAGAACTGAAAGAAAAATCTCAGGCTCTGGAAAACGAGGCCGACCGTGTCCACGCCAACTGGCTGATTGAGAACAGCGATTACATCCTGGATGAGCTGGTAGAGCTGGATGAGTTCTTACGCAACACCTCCCTGCCGCGAGTGATCATTCACGGTGATTTTGGCTTGCACAACCTGATCTTTCCGCACAATGGCCCGGTGACCATGATGGATTTTGAAACCGCCCGCCTCGAATGGCGGCTGAGCGACCTGGTTTCTGCCCTCTCACGGCTGCGCTACGCAGACGGGCGCTATAACTTCGAGAGCATTCAGAGCTTCATCGCCGGTTACCAGGCAGTGTATCCCCTTCAGACAGAAGAATGGGAATTGTTGCCCTCCGTGTGGCGTTTCCACAAACTGCGCTCCGCGCTGATCTATTGGAATTCCTACTTTGAAACCGGCGGCCCCATAGACAAATTGCTCAATGCTCGCGATGCCGTAGCCCAAGCCGATTGGGCATTACGTAACCCTGAAAAACTTTCCCATCTGAACGTGATTTCCCTGCTCACTCGTTGAAATGTCTCCCCATCCTTTTCGCATCTTACTACTGATCAGCAACCTGGAAATCGGCGGGGCGCAGGAGATCGTCCGCACCCTGGCCGAACACTTCACCCGCGCCGGCTATCCAACGGTCGTCGGGGCATTGAGCGATGGGCCGTTGCGTCCTGAGATCGAGCGGTTGGGCATCCCGGTTGAAATTTTGCCGCAACGCCGCTATAGCGTACTGGCACTGCCGCTCTTTCTGGCCGATATGTGGCGTATTCGCCAGGCCATTTTGAAGGTGGTGGATCAATATCAAATCAACATCGTCCAGACTCAACTGCTCCGCGGCCTGGATTTTCTGGTCCTTTCTCTGCGCCTGAGCCGCCCCTTGCTGGTTTTCTGGACGTTTCACAATGCCCGCTTTGTGCTGCGCGCGGAGCATTTGCCCCGTTTTCGCTGGTTGTTGGGGATTAAGCGAAGCGCTCACGCCTGGCTGTACCGGCTCTGCGCTCGCTGGGTGAATGGCCTGATCGCCGTCTCGGAAGATGTGAAAAAGGCCATTCACGAATACGCCGGAACGCTCCACGGCAAAGTGACCGTGATCTTGAACAGCGTGGATGTGGCGCGCTATCAGCAACCGGTGGACCGCCAGCAGGTGCGGCAGCAACTCGGCATCGCCAGCGATGCGCCTGTCATCGCCGTGGTGGCCATGTTCAAAGAACAAAAGGGGCATCGCTACCTGATCGAAGCGGCGCCAACCCTGCGAGCGCGTTTCCCTGACCTGCACATTTTGTTCATTGGTGATGGCGAACTACGCCAAAGTTTGCAAAGACGTGTCCAGAGCCTGGGGTTGAACGAGTGCATTCACTTCCTGGGGCTGCGCAACGATGTCTCAGATTTATTGGGAGCCAGCGATTGCTTTGTCTTACCCTCCCTTTGGGAAGGGTTGCCCATGGCGCTGGTAGAAGCCATGGCCCGCGGCCTGCCGGTTGTGGCTACTCGCGTTTCGGGCACGAAAGAGGTGATGGTGGATGACCAGACCGGCCTGCTTGTCCCGCCGGGGGACGTGGATCGGCTGATCGAAGCAGTCACCCGCCTGCTGTCCGATACGAAGCGGGCCAGGGAAATGGGAGAGGCCGCTCGCCAGCGCGTCGTCTCTTTGTTCAGCGTCGAACGACAGGTTCAGGAACACCTGGCCCTGTATCAGCAACAATGGAAGATCACTTTTTCAGGGATAGGAGAATATGGACACTAAGCCAATCTTTATTGCCGGCCCCGATCGTAGCGGAACGACGTTGATGTATGCCTTCCTGGCATCACATCCGCAAATTTCGATGGTACGGCGGACGAATATGTGGCGCTATTTTTACGGACGTTATGGTGACTTGAGTCAGCGCGAGAATTTTGAGCACTGTCTGGCGGATATGGTGCGCTATAAGCGCATGGGAGTGCTTCGCCCCGATCCCGCCCGGATTGCCGAAGAGTTCTGGCAGGGGGAGGCCACTTATGGGCGTCTGTTCGCTATTTTTCACCAGCAGCACGCCAGGCAGTTAGGTAAATCGCGCTGGGGAGATAAATCGCTGCACACCGAGCATTATGCCGAGCGAGTGTTTCGAGAGTTTCCCCAGGCGCGCATCATTCACATGGTGCGCGATCCGCGCGATCGTTACGCATCGGTGAAAAAACGCCACGGGCGCACGGTGAATCGGGTGGGGGCTTCGGTGGGACGCTGGCTGTTTTCCATGCGCGTGGCCCGTCGCAACCTGGAGCGCTATCCGGGGCAGTATCTTATCGTGCGTTATGAACAGCTGGCCCAGCAGCCCGAAGAAACCCTGCGCCAGGTATGCGCCTTCATCGAGGAAGAATACTCGCCGCTGATGTTGACGATGAGCGGCGCCGCTGATTATCGCGATAGCGGCGGCAACAGTTCGTTCGAGACCATCACGCCGGGAACCATCTCCACCAAACCGATCGGGCGCTTTCGGCAGGTGCTCAGCCCGGCCGAGATTGGTTTCATTCAGACGTTTGCCGGTAAAGAGATGCTGGCCCTGGGTTATGAACTGGAGCCGCTGCGCCTGACCCTGAGCGATCGGCTGAGTTTGCTGTCCATGTTGCCTTACCAGGCCGCTCGCATGTACGGTTGGATGACCCTCGAAGCTGCCATGATCCGCCGCGGCGAGCCGATTCCCTCCCACCGCATGAAAGATAGCGAAAACGAGCTGGCAGAATTTACACAGGAGGCCGCTTGAAACTGGGGTATATCATCGGCACGTATCCCGCCCTGACGACCACCTTCATTGACCGGGAGATTCGCATTTTGCGCCGCTGGGGGGTGGAGATTCAAGTGGTGTCCATCCGCCGCCCCGAGGAGGTGCTTTCGGCAGAGCAGCAGGAGCTTCAGCAAGGGGTGCTTTATCTGCTGCCGGTAGCACCGCTCGCCCTGCTACGCGCTCATTTCTTTTTCGCCTGGCGCCATCCCGGCGCTTACTTTGGCACGCTGTTCTATCTGCTCAGCCGCCCGCACCGCGGCGGACGCCAGCGCGCCCTAACCCTGTTGCACTTTGGTGAGGGCGTGTATGCCGCTTATTTGCTGCGCGACCAGGGCTGTGAACATTTACACGCCCATTTTGTGGATCGCGCTGCGACCGTGGCGTTGGTAGCCGCCCGATTGCTGAATCTCACCTATAGCGTCACGGCTCACGCCCGGGACATTTATGTGGATCCCGTTATATTGACGGAAAAGCTGGCCCAAGCCGCCTTCGCCGCCACCTGCACGGCCTACAATCAGAATCACCTGAGCGGCCTGCTGACCAACGGAGCGGCAAGCAAGATCCACTGCATTTACCACGGCCTGAACCTGAGCGAATATCCGCCGGCGGGACGAAGCAAGGAACAACCGCCCCTGCTGCTGGCGGTTGGACAGCTCAAAGAGAAAAAGGGATTTGCCTATTTGCTCGGCGCCTGCCGCCTGCTGAAAGAGTGGGGATACACCTTCCAATGCGAAATCATTGGTGAGGGGCCCTTGCGCCAGGTCCTGGAAAGGCAAATCTGCGAACTGGGGCTAGAGGAAATCGTTTCACTGCGTGGGGCTTTGCCGCATCAGCAAGTCATTCAAAAATACCGGCAGGCTGCGATTTTCGTCCTGCCGGCCGTGCTCAGCGCCGATGGCGATCGGGATGGCATCCCCAATGTGATTTTGGAGGCGCTGGCAATGGAGTTGCCCGTAGTCTCCACCCGCCATTCGGGCATTCCGGAGGTGATTCGGGATGGTGAGAACGGGCTCCTCGTCCCGCCAGCAGATGCACCGGCCCTGGCCACCGCAATTGCCCATTTGCTGGATCATCCTGAAGAGGCTGCCCGGCTTGGGCAGGAGGGTCGGCGCACCATTGCCGAAAATTTCGACGTAGAGCACAACGTAAGAGAATTGTTGAAGGAATTTGAACGGGTGGTAGCGAAGCCATGACAATCTCGCTGCAACAAGACACCTTATTTTTGGTATGGGGGCCACCCAGCCATGGTCCGCGCAGCCAGGTATTGGCGCGCGAGCTGGGGATCAAACGCCTGCATTTTGTCTATGCCACGACCAAACGCGGCCTGTTCTATGCCCCGTTTAAGTACATGGCACAGGCCGTTCAAACCCTGGTGCTGCTTTTTTGTCAGCGGCCGCGCCTGGTCTTTGTACAAAGTCCGCCCAGCCTGGCGGTGTTGTTTGTGGCCCTTTATTGTGTGTTCACCGGCAGTCATTACCTGATTGACGCCCACAGCGCGGCCTTTTCACCCTACTGGACGTATCCGCGCTGGTTACATCGTTGGCTGGCGCGGCGAGCGATTGCCACCCTGGTGACCAATGAGCACTTGCAGGCACTGGTGCAGGGATGGGGCGGCCGTGCCTTTGTGTTGCGCGATATTCCCACTACCTTCCCCAAAGCGGAGGGCCTTTCGCTCGACGGCACTTTCAATGTGCTGGTGGTCAATTCGTTTGGCGATGATGAACCCCTCTGCGAAGTTTTAGAGGCAGCGCGTTCGCTGGAGGAGGTGCAGTTTTACGTCAGCGGCAAGAAAAAGAACGCCAACCCGGAACTGCTGGCCAAGGCTCCGCCGAATGTGCACTTCACCGACTTCTTGCCCAATGAGCAATATTACGCCCTCATGTCTGCCTGTCAGGCCGTGATATGCCTGACCACGCGCGACAACACCATGCAACGGGGGGCCTGCGAGGCGCTGTGGATGGGGAAGCCCATCATCACTTCGGACTGGCCACTGTTGCAGGATTATTTCTGCAAGGGCACAGTCCATGTGCACAACAATGCGGAGGCTATTCGCGCTGGCATCGCCGAAATGCAAACACAATACCGCCAATACGCTGTCGGGATTGGGGAACTGCAACAGATGCGCCGCCAGGAATGGGAGCAAAAAACTGGCTTATTGGTTGAGTTAATCCAACAAGCATTTGCCCGGCAGAAATAAAAGCAAACTCTGCGCCTGAGCGAAGCGGCTTTTGGCAGCGGGTTCCTACACTACAACATCATTGCAGTTGTGTTTCTTTTTCAAAGCAATGCTATAGTGAACAAGAGATGCTTTGTTGCAAACACGTTGCTGTGTCACTGTGAGGCGACCAGAAAAGCCGCCGACCGCACAGCATGCTTGTGGCAAGCCGTCCCCCGGATAGGTGCGGAGATTGCTTCGCCGCCTTCAGCGGCCCGCAATGACACCAAAAACCAGGTTTCTCTTATGCTTGCAACAGGCAAACAATAGAAAATATCTTTGGGAGGTCTCTCATGGCAAACATCAGTGTTTTAGGTCTGGGGTATGTCGGCATTGTGCTGGCAGCGTGCCTGGCCGATAACGGCAACAACGTGGTGGGGGTAGATGTCAATCCGCTCAAGGTCAGCATCATCAACGAGGGGCGCAGCCCGATCATCGAGGACGGACTGAACGAGCTGGTCAACAAAGTGGTCAAATCGGGGCGGCTGCGCGCCACGCACGAGACAACGCAGGCCGTACAACAGAGTCAGATTTCCTTCATTTGCGTGGGCACCCCCAGCAAGCCCAATGGCAGCATCAACCTGTCGTATGTGCAACGCGTTTGCGAGGAAATTGGAGAAGCACTGGCCGGGAAAGAGGAATATCACCTGGTGGTGGTGCGCAGCACCATGTTACCCGGCAGCACAGAAGAAGTTGTCATCCCCACCCTGGAGAAATCCTCCGGCAAGAAAGCGGGGGTGGATTTTGGCGTGTGCTTCAACCCGGAATTTTTACGCGAGGGCAGTTCCATCAAAGATTTTTACGATCCACCTTTCACCGTTATTGGCTCGCAGGATGCCCGCGCCGCCGAGATGTTGGCGCAGGTTTATTCCATGCTCCAGGCGCCTCTTTTCCAGGTGGACATCAAAGTAGCCGAGATGGTCAAGTACGTCAACAACGCATTTCATGCTCTCAAGGTCGTTTTTGCCAATGAGATCGGCAATATTTGCAAACAACAGGGAATTGACAGCCATCAGGTGATGGAAATCTTCTGCCACGATACCAAGCTCAATCTTTCCTCCTACTATCTCAAACCTGGATTCGCTTTTGGTGGCTCTTGCCTGCCTAAAGACTTACGCGCCTTGCTTTATCACGCCAGTCACCATGATGTGCGTGTGCCGCTGCTCGAATCCATTTTGCCCAGCAATGACCGGCAAATTTATCAGGCCTACCGGATGATCGAGCAAACCGGCTGTCGCAAAGTGGGCGTGCTGGGATTCAGTTTCAAGGCCGGCACCGATGATCTGCGCGAAAGCCCGATGGTGGAGCTGATCGAGCATTTGATCGGCAAGGGGTATCAGGTCAAAGTCTATGACCGTTACGTTTCTCTGGCCAATTTGCATGGCGCCAACCGGGCGTATATTGAGCAGGTCATCCCCCACATCGCCTTGCTGATGTCAGATACGCTGGAAGGCGTGCTGGAAAGCAGCGAGGTGATTGTGATCGGCAACAAATCGCCTGAGTTTCGCGATGTCCTGCCGCGCTTACGCCCCGATCAGATCATGATTGACCTGGTCAGAATTACCCATGATTTTTCGTTTGCCAATGGTCGTTATCAAGGAATCGCCTGGTAATCCACCTGGCCGCGGAAAGCAACTATGCCGATCTTGCCCACTTTTCTGCCCTTTCGAGCCATCCCCAGGCTGGTTTTCACCTTCAGCATGATCCTGATCCTGCTGAGCAGCATCGTTTCCTGTGCGCCACAGGTTGGAGAAATCGCACAGGCCAAAACGAGCTGGCACGGAATTTGGGTGCAGGCCAAGTCACTTGTCTCGCCCGAAGCGATTGACGAAATGCTGAGCCGGGTCGAAAAAGGCGGGTTCAATGCGATCTTCATCAACGTCTTTTTGCAGGGACAAACAGTCTATCCCAGTCGGCTGGTGCGACAATACGCCAAAATTCAAAAAGGGTTCGACCCACTCGCCTATTTGCTGCCGCGAGCACACGAACGCGGGCTGGAGGTCCATGCCTGGTATGTGGTTGGCTGGGTAGAAGACCAAAGCGAGGATGCGCTTTTGAGCCGGTATCCGGATTGGGGTCTGGTGGGACCCGATGGAGAAACCATTCGCTGGTTAAACTTCGCCCGTCCCGAAGTCCGCCAATTCATCGGCGACCTGATGCTGGAGGCCATCGAAACCTATGGGGTGGATGGCATTCACTTTGACTATACCCGTTACCCCGGCGACAAGTGGGGTTTTGACCCCTACACCATCGAGCAATTCAACCGCAGCCACACGTTTGATCTGAACGAACTGCGTTATGCCGATTTGCCTGCGTACGGCAAATTCGAGAGCAATCCGCTGGCCATTCCCACCACCGCCCAGGTACTGGCCCGCTTTGAAAACGGCTACCCGGCAGTGACCCTGAACACATTCGGCAAAGGGCAGGTCCTCGTCTTGAACTGGAACGCAACCGAGCGCACGGTGGCTGCCGGCAATGAGATTTTACAACGCGCCTTGCGTTCTTTTGATCGCGGCGGGCGGGTGTATGTGCTATTTTCACGTGCCAACGCGGCCAAATACGGCGATGAGAATGAGCATCTCGTGTACGATTGGCTGAATTCCCTCGGTTGGGCGCCGTTGGAAGTGGGCGAATATGGCATCAGTGAACTCAGTGAACAATCTGTCCTGGTTTTGCCCAATGTGTATCTCATCAGCGAAGGGGTAGCCCAATCCCTGGCCGATTTTGTGGCCAAAGGCGGACACGTGATTTTCATTGACGGGCCAACCAAATCCATGAAGCTGGGGCAACTCCAGGCCATCACCGGTATGCAATCGCGCGGCTCTCACTTTGAAGAGTATCTGATCATGCTACCGGCAGAATCCCACCCGTTAATTCCCGCCAGCAGCCGCCAACCCAACCTAAGTATCTATCCGGAAATTAATCCGAGAACGATTTCGGCACAAGCCATATGAACAAAAGCAAGCCAATTTTCGGGTTTCTTGCACCAACGGGTAGCCACGCTACGGCGCTTTGCCAGCCAAGCGAAGGTTCTTTC
>DAOUAN010000053.1:0-1916 GCA_034433385.1 Anaerolineales bacterium
TCGTAGACGACCACGCCGTGGAACTGGCCCGTTTCATTCGCTCGCAACGCGAGGCCTTTGACCAGCGCGATGTGGCCGACATCCTCAGCTCGCGGGTGCGCTACTCGGCCAGCGAACTCACCGTCGTAGATTGGGAAGGCGCCGTCGTCATCGCCCCCGAGGGCGACTTTCAATCCGATATTGAACTGCTCAAAATCGGCAACTACCAGCTCCTGCGCTACCGCCTGCTCGATTCCAGCGTGGAGGCCAGCCTGCGCAACATTCGCGAACAATTTGGCGCACAGCCGCGTCCCCTGCGCCCCAGCCCCACGCGCGCTCAAATCCGCCGCATTGTCCAGCACCGCCTCGAACTGATGCTGGATTTCGAACACAGCGAACAGAACCTCCTGCTCATCGGCGATTGGTACACCTCCCAACTCTACCACGCCATCCGCGAAGAGTTTTACCTCGAAGAATGGAAACAGGCCGTCAAAGACAAGCTGGATAACCTGGAGAATATCATCAGCACCATTCAAGAAAACTTCTCCCTCTCCTGGCGCGGCCTGATGGAACAGATAGAACTGATCGGCTGGATTATCCTGCTCATTGGCTATTTCGTCCTATTTTTTATGGACGCCGGACTTGTAAAATAAAACTCCCCGTGGAGGAACCATGAAAATCTTCAATCGCCTTGCCGATCGCTTTGCCCAAATTCGCCCTCTGTCGCCAGGCCTTTACCACAAGCAAGACACCCTCCCCGATGCAAAGCCCTATCGCATTCACCTGCGCCTGCACAAAGATGGCTCCGGCCTCCTCATCCTAAACGCCTCTACCGTCTTGCACCTCAACCCCACCGCCGCCGAATACGCCTATCACTTCATCAAAGGCACCCCGCCCGAAGAAGCCGCCCGGCAGATCGCTGCCCGCTACCGCGTGAGCAAAGGAATCGCCCTGGAAGACTTCAAAGACTTCAGCGAGCGGATTCACACCCTGCTGACCACACCCGATCTCGATCCCGTCTCTTTCCTGGACCTGGAGCGGGTCGCGCCCCATTCCGCCGATCTCACCGCCCCGCTGCGCCTCGACTGCGCCCTGACCTACCGCCTGCCCCCCGCTACCCGCGCCGAATACGCCCCGGTCAAGCGCGTCGACCGCGAGCTGACCACCGACGAATGGCGCACCATCCTGGAAAAAGCCTGGGCCGCCGGCATCCCCCACGTCACCTTCACCGGCGGTGAACCCACCCTGCGCACAGACCTGCCCGAACTCATCGCTCACGCCGAGGCGCTGGGCATGGTCTGCGGCCTACTCACCGACGGCCTGAATCTGGCCGATAAAGACTATCTAACCACACTGCTCCAAACCGGCCTCGACCACATCCTCTTCTTGCTGCAAGCGGAAAATGAAGCCTCCTGGCAGGCGCTGGCGACCATCCTGCCCGAAGACATCTTCGTCACCGTTCATTTCACCCTCACCCCGGCCAACGTGCACACGGCCTCCCCAACCCTGCAACGGCTGGCTGAGATGGGCGTAACCAGCCTTTCACTGAGCACCTCCGAGCCTTCCTTGCGCGACGAACTGGCCAACCTCAGTCACCGTGCCGCCGAGCTCGGCCTCACCCTGCGCTGGGACCTGCCCGTCCCCTACTCCGCCCAAAACCCCGCCACCCTCGAAATCGTGGACGAAGAACTGCCCGCTGGTGCTGGCCGCGCCTGGCTCTACGTCGAACCCGATGGCGACGTGCTCCCCGCCCAGGGCGAACCGGATAAAGTGCTAGGCAACCTGCTGCGTGACCCCTGGGAAAAAATTTACCCGGCACAACAACCCCACCCTTTGGGGTAGCGCAAGAAGACTGTACAAGTCTTAAAATGCACCAATCCCGCAAACGCGGTTAAATTTCCCACATGACCGAGCGTCCCACCATTCCCCTCAAACCC
>DAOUAN010000054.1:0-16999 GCA_034433385.1 Anaerolineales bacterium
CAGGGCACATCTGGGGAGAGGGGGGTAAGTTCTTCTTCGGGGATGGGGCGCAAATAAATCGCCGGTGCGTGGTAGGGAAAGCCGGTGAGATCATCATAGATTCGATACCAGGGCTGCTTATCCGGGCCTTCTTCAACGGCTTCGATCATATAGACCGATTCATAGTACAGGCGGAAGTTCAGGCGTTGCCATCCGTAGGTTTTGGTAAAACGCCAGGGCTGAACGAACGGAACTGTCACTTCGGCAACGCGACGCTTTCCTTCAGGGATTGTTTCCAGGGGTGAATTGATAATCGTTTTCACCCGTTGCAGGCGAGCACGATGTACGTAGCCTCCCCACACCCGATACCAGACCGGGTTATAGGCTGGTTCTTCGGCGATGACTTCTTCGTAAACGTGGAGCAGATCATCGCGCTGCCAGGTATTGGTGATGGTGCTTTTGTCGCTGGGCTGGCTATAAACGCTGACCGAATTTGTGGCTACGCGCACGATGCTACTATCGTCAAACCTGGTCAGCGCCAGTAAAGAGGGAAAAAGAGCCAGAGAAGCGGCGCTCAGGCCGCCCAATTTTAAAAAATCACGGCGAGAGGGGCGAAATTTCATGCCCGTCATTGTACCATTATTCAAAAGAACTGCCCTCCAGGTGGAGGGCAGTCATTTGCTATTCAATTGAATGGTGAGCTCAGGCCTGCACCGATTCGGGGAGCATGTCTTTGAGCAAGATTTCTAACGCCATGGTGTGGCTACATCGCTTGTGGGTAAGGAAGAACTCGCAGTCACATCGAAAGGCACCATTTTCGAGCACAACGGTGTGGGTGTTGTTATCGCCCGTAAACGTAATGGCGAAGTTGTTGAAGCGGAAACGAGACCGCTCCTGGGCGTAACGTTTGGCTTTTTCCAGTTTGCCAATCAAACCATAGTCCATCGTTACTCTCCTTTTGCTGAGAATAAACAACAGGCACGCGCATTCACACGTGCCTGTTACTACACACTACCAGCCGATGGTCAAAAAACACTCGCATAGGACAATCAACCTTGCCCTGAGTATAGCCAGTTTCGAGCCACAAGTCAACCAGGAAAATCCAAAGTTATCAAAGTCGTATGGCAGGCGTATTCAACGCGCTAATCTGCCGTTGCCCCGGCCAACACAGGCTCATCGCCATTGTAGCCGAGCAGTTGAGGCCATTTGCGGAGGATGAGAATCATTCCCAAAATGCAACCAATCCCACCGCTAATGATAGCAAAAGGCGCACCGAAGATTTGGGCCACTGCTCCGGCTTCAATTTCGCCCAGCTGCGGCCCGCCTTGAAAGAAGATTTGATTCACGCTGGTCATCCGTCCGCGCAGGGAATCGGGAGTTTGTAGCTGTCGAATGGTGTTGCGGATGATGGTACTAACCGAATCGGCCGCACCGGTCACCGCCAGGGCTATCCATGCCAGAGCAAACGAGCGACTCACCCCAAAAACGATCGTTGCCAGGCCAAAAGCAGCCACTGAAGCCAGCAAAAGTGGACCCTGCCGACGCAATTCGTGGATCTGGGAGATGATCACCGCGGCCAGCACCGCTCCCACCGACTGCGCCGCGGAGAGCCAGCCATATTCCACCACACCCACGTGCAAAATATCGCGGGCAATAATGGGCATGAGTGTATTGGCCGAAGCAAAAAACGTGGCGACAAAATCCAAAAGCATGGAAGAGAGAATAATCGGCTTCCCCACGATAAATTGAATTCCCTCTCGAATGGCGCTCCAACGAACACCGCCATTGCGCTGATCCGTTTTTTGCGGCACCGGGCCGATCAGCACCAGTGCGACAATCACCGCGAGAAAAGAAGCCGCGTTGATGTAATAAACCGCCTCCTGCCCTCCATAGGCGATGACCAGGCCACTCAATGCCGGGCCAATTACCGATCCGGCCTGAAACGCTATGGAGGTCAGGCTGAAAGCGTTGGGCAAATCGCGAGCAGGGACCAGGTTAGGCACCAGCGCCTGGCGCGCCGGACCATCAAAGGCCACCGCCACCGCCTGGAGCGCCGTCAGGGCGTAGATGTGCCAAAGGGTGACGTGACCAAATTCAGTGAGCAGGCCCAGGGTCAGGGCCAGAAGCGCCGCGCTGCTTTGGGTGACAAACAAAATGCGGCGACGGCTGTATGTATCCGCCAGGGCACCGCCAATCAGCGAAAAGAAAATGACCGGCAAAATACGCGCCAGACCAATGCCACCCAGGGCAATGGGTTGATCGGTGAGCGTTCGAATGTGCCAGAACAATGCCCAGATTTGCATCTGCGTTCCGGCAATCGAAATCAACAGCCCTAGCCAGAGATAGAAAAAGCGACGATGTTTAAGTGCAGGTGGAATGTGCATACGTGTAGGTTTTCAGTAGATTCAAGTGCCCCAATCGCGCAAGTAAAGAAAATCGTAACCAATCGTGCGATTACTTAATTTTGCGATGGGCGGCAACATACGCTTAAATTGATTGCGGCGAATGCGCTCCATGACCTTTCGGACGAATTCTTCGTCAAAGCCAGCCTCTACGCATTCCTGAAGATGGTAGCGGGCATCCACCAGCAAGTAGAGCAGTTGATCTACTTCGGCATAGGTAAAACCAAGCTCAGCCTCGTCGGTTTGCCCGGCCCACAAATCGGCAGAGGGCGGCTTTTCCACAATGGGCGCCGGCACCCCTAATGCACGCGCCAGTTGCCGCACCTGGGTTTTGTACAAATCGCCCAAGGGGTTAATCGCCGCGGCCGAATCGCCCCACAGGGTGGAATAGCCCAGCAAGATTTCGGTCTTATTGCTGGTGCCTACCACCAGGCCTTTGAAAGCCTCTGATTGATCATAAAGCACGATCATGCGTGCCCGCGCCATCAGATTGCCTTTGCGCACCTTCGACATTTGCGGATCGCGCTCGATCAGCGGCTCAACCATCGGGGTAATCTCAATCGTCTCGCTGCGGACCCCAAGCTGGTCAATGACCATTTGAGCGTGCTCCAGCGAATCGGGCGAAGACGTTTTGTAGGGCATTCTCACCGCCAGCACATTTTCGGGGCCCAGGGCCTGAGCAGCCAGCACACACGAAACGGCCGAATCCAGCCCTCCAGAAAGTCCTACGACTGCTCGCCCAAAACCTGCCCGGCTGATTTCACTGCGGATGAAACCGGTGAGAATGGTACGGGCGAGATCGGTATTGATCGTCAGGTCAACGTTTGTCGAATTCATTTTTGCAAAATGCGATTCAACTCTTTTTGCACCAGACCAGTGCGCTCATCCCGAAGCAGGGGCAAGCGAGCGCGTGTTCGGCGCAATTGATTCAAATCCAGCTCAGCAAAAGTCAGTGCTTCTTGAAAATACGGGCCGTGCGCCAGCTCTTCACCATCCGGGTCGAAGACGGTAGCACCTCCCCAGAAATTCAACCCATCTTCAAATCCAACCCGGTTGGCATGGGCAACGAAGGATGTGAACATGCTGGCATACGCTTTGGTCACTCGCTCTACCCAACGGGCCGATTCCAGTTTCTCCCGGTCGTTCAGGCCACGCCCCGGCGAAGCAGATGAAAAGAGAAAAATATCTGCTCCATCCAGCCAGAGCAGGTAAGGGGGAGAAGCATGCCAGAAATCTTCACAAATCAACATGCCCACCCGCCCAAAGCGACTATCGAACGCCTGGATGGAATCGCCCCAGGCAAAAAAACGCCCTTCATCAAAAAGGCCATAGGTGGGCAGATAGACTTTGTGATGCACATGAAGGACTCGCCCCGCCGAAAGATAGGCAGAGGCAATATAAAAGCGATGGCGATGATCTTCGTCCACAAAGCCGACCACCAGGTCCAAATCGCGACTCGCTTCGAGCAGCGGGCGGAAAACAGGATCTTCGTCGTTAGGGCGATGGGCAACTGAAGCAACCAGGTCCTGCAGCACGTAGCCGGTCAGGGAAAGTTCGGGAAAGACCAGCAAATCGGCTCCCTGGGCTTTGGCTTGCTGAATCAGGTCGAGATGCTTTTGCAGGTTGGCGGGAACATCGCCAAGGTGGGTGGAAATTTGAGCAAGGGCAAGTTTGAGTCTCATCGGCGTGAATCTTACCACCAAAAAATTGAAGCAGGCCTGCAAACGCAACCTGCTTCGCTCAGCGGAGAGGGTGGGATTCGAACCCACGGTGGCCACAAGGACCACAACGGTTTTCGAGACCGTCCCATTCAACCACTCTGGCACCTCTCCAAACGGTGCGGGCGGAATTATAGCATAATCGCCGCGAAAGTCTATATTTGCGCCACTGTTTTCAGCAATTCCAAATCTAACCTGACGTCCATTTACTTTTGTGCAACGAACGGACAAAGTAGGAAAAACGACCTCAGGAACGAGATTTGGCACGCACCACCTTCACGGCCTGCCCCACCCCTGCCCCTCCCCCGTCCGTGAACCCATGCAGCGCAACGTTCCTCTCTCGGACGGGGGATGGGGTGCTTGAAGCCCCAGACGGGACACTGTTTTTTACCCGATTTCCACACTCTCATGCAAGGAGGGATAATACACCTGCGACAGGCCTTGTTCTTTGAGTTTCTCTTGCAACACCGCCGCCGGCGTTTCTTCTCCATGCACCAGGAAAATCTGCCGCACCCGCCCTTTGACCGCCAGAGCATATTTCAACAGCAAATCCTGCCCCGCGTGGGCCGAAAGCCCACCGATGGTCGCAATTTCAGCTTTTACCGTATATGGCTCGCCAAAAATACGCACCTGCTTTTGGCGATCCGCCAGGCGGCGACCCAACGTATCAGGCGCCTGCCAGGAGACAATGCAAATCGTGTTGCGCGGGTTTTCAATGTTGTTGCGCAAATGATGGAGAATGCGGCCGGTTTCAGCCATCCCAGAAGCCGAAATAATCACCATCGGATCCTTACGATCGTTGAGCGACTTGGACTCCTCCACCGATTGAACGTAAGTAAGCATTTTGAAATCCAGGGCAGGGTGACGCGCCTCCTGGACAAAGGCGCGCGTTTCCTCGTCAAAGCACTCTGGATGCCGCCGAAAAACCTGAGAAGCATGGACTGCCAGCGGACTATCCACATACACCGGTATCAGCGGAATCTCGCCGTGTTGCATCATCTGGTTGAGATGATAGACCAATTCCTGCGTACGCCCTACAGCAAACGCCGGGATAATCACCTTGCCCTCCCGCCGAATCGTACGCGCCACCACATCGCGAAACTCATCAAACGCTGCCAATGGATCGCGATGCGGCTTATCGCCGTAGGTACATTCCATCAACAAATAGTCGGCAGCATCGGGCAGCACCGGGTCACGCAACAAGGGCAATTGATAACGACCAATATCTCCCGAAAACCAGAAGCGGATTTTGCGTCCTTTTTCTTCGATCTCCAGCGCTACGGCCGCCGACCCCAAAATGTGGCCGGCCTCCACAAACCGCGCCACCACCCCAGGGACCGGCTCAAAGGGTTGATCGTAATCCACACCCTGAAAATATTGCGCCACCTGGGCCGCATCCTCTTGCGTATAAATCGGCTCAATCGGTCCATCGCCACGGCGCGACGGCTTTTTGTTCACGAACTCCGCATCGGCCTCCTGAATATGCCCCGAATCGCGCAACATAATGTCAGCCAGGTCGGCGGTGGCTTTGGTCGCATAAATCGGCCCGGAAAAACCGCGGCGCACCAGGTTGGGCAAATTTCCGCTATGGTCAATGTGCGCATGAGAAAGAATCACCGCATCGATCGAGCGCGGGTCAAAAGGGAAATTCAAATTCCGGGCGTAGGCTTCGGCCCGATGGCCCTGATACAGCCCACAGTCCAGCAAGAGCCGGAAGCCGTTGACCTCCAAAAGGTGCTGGCTACCGGTCACCGTATGTGCCGCGCCGTGAAAGTAGAGTCTCATTTTTTCTCTCCCAAAACTTCCAAAATCTGATCCCCAAAATGTTCCAGCCGCCAGGGCAACCGCACCATCACCTTTGCCAGCTCGGCGGCATCGCGCGGCGGATTCTCGGCCAGGTAGTGCACATACGTTTTCGGGAGGATGATGTCTGACTCGACGCCCATCTCCTGGGCCTGACGCTTTCGCCACGCTTTGAGCTTTTCCAGCCGCCTGAGCATCGCCTCGTTCGGACGTTCGGCCGGCTTCCGTTTCACCAGCGGAGCCTCCACCCCACGCGCCACCGCTGCCAGGAAGGCCTCACCCCACGAGCGGATCTGCCGCGGGCTGAGGCCCAATTTTGCCAGGTCAGCAGGCGTTTGCGGGGCAGTGCGCGCCATGGCAATCAGCATCTCATCGTTGACCACCTTGAAAGGGGGACGATTCATCCGCGCCGCCAGGGATTCACGGCAGGCAGTCAACTCGCTGAGGATGGTCAGTTCACGCAAGGAAAGATCGCGACGCCCTTCAAATCGTCCCCAGGCCGAGTTGTTCTTGGGCGCCCGAAATTCGTCCACTTCACAGGCACGGCAAAAATCCTCGGCAGCCAGCGCCCAAAGATCCTTTTCTTTCAATTCAGCTTCCAGCAAGTCACGCAACGCCAGCAGATAATGCGTATCCAGCCGGGCATAGTGGATTTGCTCTGGCGTCAGCGGGCGCGCCCCCCAATCTGCTTTTTGGTGACGTTTATCAACCACCACCCCAAACTTCTCGGCAAGCAAACGATCCAAACCCACGGCCGGGTAACCCAGGATACGCGCCGCATGCATGGTATCGAACAGATGCGCAAAGGAAAATCCGTAATCCCGCCGCAGGCAGATCAGGTCATATTCGGCAGCGTGAAAGACTTTTTCAATTTTCGGGTCGGCAAAAATCGGCGCCAGGGCAGATAAATCGTCCAAAGCCAGCGGATCGACCAGATAATCCACTTGCGGGGTGGAAAACTGGATCAGGCACACGCTCTCCTGGTAGGCGTGAAGGCTATTCGATTCGGTATCTACGGCCAGGCGCGGCTGCGCAGCAAGATCAGCAACCATCCGCTCCAGAGACTTCGGCGTACTGACCCACACCGGTGGGCTGAGATGTTCCATGGGCATACGACGATTATATCGCACTGCCTCGCCAGCGCGGCGGGAATGCCTTTGCCTTATCCACTATCTCCCATCTCCAATCCCCAAATCCTTCATTCGCTTCCACACAATCTGCACAGGATGCTCTGCCCGAATCTGAACACCATCGTGAATTTGGGCGCGGCAGGAAGTGCCCGGCGCCGCGACTTCGGGGTGAGCCGACAATTTCTCGCGCAAATAGGGGAACAAAACCAGCTCACCAATTTTCAGCGAAAGGTCGTAATGATCGCTCTCATAGCCAAAGGCCCCAGCCATCCCACAACAACCCGAAGGGATGACTTCTACATCCAGGCCAAAGGCGCGCAGGAATTCAGCCGCGGCCTCCTGCCCTACCGGAAGACCATCGGCGGCAGGCGGCTGCGCTTTTTGCGAACAGTGGCCATGAAGCAACACTTTCGGGGCACTTTTGTCCTTTTGCTGCTGCGCCATTTTGGCTATACGCAGAATGCGCTTCTCACCGCGCCCGTCGAGGCGAATCAGATATTCTTCCAGCGACCAGGCCCGGGCGGAGAGCGAAGCGGTCGTGGCAAAATGCTCGGGGAGCAGATCGGCCAGTTCGTCGCGTAACACGTTCAGCTCGGAGGGTTCAATCCCAACAATGGCCAGCTCGCCCCCCGGATCCAGCCGCTCAATGGCCTGAATCAGGCGCAGGGCGTGGCGTTTGGCCACATCCAGAAATCCCTTTGAAATCAAGGAACGACCCGCACCCCACAGCGGCAGGCGAATGACTTCGATACCGCAGGCAGCCAGTAGATTCAGCGCGGCGTGCTCGATTTCTGGCTCGAAGAAATGGGTAAAAGCATCGGGGAGAAAAAGCACACGTTCCTGGCTTTTGCCAGACAAGGAGCGACGCGCCGGAGGGCGCAGGCGGCGGAACTGTGGCAACGGGCGGGCTTCGGCAATGCCCAGCCAGCGATCCAGGACACGCCGCAGCAGAGGCCAGCGGCTGAAACGGTTGAAAATGCCTCCCAGCGGGGAAACAGCCCGGGCAAAAAGGTTGAAATGAGCGAAGAAATAATCACGCAGGCGGCGCGCATGAGAGCGGTAATACTGATATTGAAACTCGAACTTCAGTTTGGCCATATCCACGCCGCTAGGGCATTCTGCCTTGCACCCTTTGCAGGCCAGGCACAAATCCAGGGCCTGAGCTACCGCTTCGGTCAGCGCCGGGGTGCGAGAGAGGATCGGGGCCGGTTGAAAGAGAAGCGCTCGCAGCAGGTTCGCCCGTCCGCGGGTGGAATGCATTTCTTCACGCGTAGCCTGAAAGGACGGGCACATCAGGCCGCTCTCTTTGCGACATACGCCCTGCCCATTGCACTGTTCAATGGCCGTCTGCAAGCCACCGTTACGGGAAAAGTCCAGCATCGGCTGCCAGGGGTGCGCCTGCGCCAGGACACCGTAGCGCAGTTGAGTATCCATGGCAGGCGCATCGAACCATTTGCCCGGGTTCAGCAAACCGTGCGGATCGGCCGCCTGCTTCAGAGCACGCATGGCAGTCATCACTTCTGGGCCATAGGTTTTCAGCAACCACTCGCCGCGCGCCAGGCCATCGCCATGCTCGGAGGACATGGCGCCGCCCAAACGCAGAGTCAAGGCCAGGGTTTGCTCGGCAATGGAGCGCAGGGAGCGCACGCCCTGGGGGGTATGCAAATCCAGGATGGGGCGAATGTGCAAGCAACCGGCAGAAGCATGGGCATAGATGCCCCCCTCGGTGCCATGTGCCTGCAAAATTTGCTCCATCTCACGCACAAACTCGCCCAAATGCTCTACCGGCACGGCGCAATCTTCGATAAACGCCACCGGTCGGGCCGGCTGCGGCCGGGCATCCAGCAACCCCAGGCCGACCTTGCGGACTTCCCAGATGCGCGCCTGATCGGCCGGCGACTCGGCGATGAGCAAAACCTCCCCAATCTGGCCGGCCGCGGCGCGCAGGACCTCAGGTTGGTCGCCGCTAAATTCAACGACCAGCACCGCCGCGGGGTCCCCCGACAACCAGCCGAGACGGCTGGCATATGCCGGGATGCTGCGCGCCAGCTGAAAGATCAGGCGGGGGATCAGCTCAATCGCCGAGGGTTGAAGCTGGAGCAAACGCGGCACATCATCGCAGGCCTCGGCCAAGCTGGGATAGGCTCGCACTGCCAGCAGCGAATGTTTGGGTTTGGGCACCAGGTTCAGGGTAGCACGGCGGATGACCGCCAAAGTCCCTTCGCTGCCGGCCAGCAAGGCGGCCAGGTTGAAATCGCCCGCGCCCTGGGGCGGATAACCGCGCCTCCCTTGTGGGCCATAGGCTGCCTCCCAGCGCGGCGGAACCGCAGGCGACCAGGGCAGCAGGTAATTCAGACGATAGCCGGCGGAGTTTCGCCATGAATGAGGAAAATGCTGGCGAATGGCAGCGGCATAGTTCTGGCGGATTTGCACCGCAGTGCGAACAAACGCCGAAAACAACGAATCATCCTGCCAGGCCTGGCTCTGCTGGTTGAGATCCACTTCGGCCCAGGTGGCCAGGCTGCCATCGGCCAGGATCGTTTCGGCTGAGATCAGGTGATCGGCGGTCATGCCGTATAAAATCGAGTGGGCGCCGGTAGCGTTGTTGCCAATCACGCCGCCCAGGGTGGCACGTTCCGCGGAGGCCGGGTCAGGGCCAAATTGCAGACCAAACCTGGCGGCCGCCCGGTTCAGGTTGGCCAGCACCAGGCCCGGCTCGACCGTGGCAGTGCGCGCTTCAGGGTTGATCTCAATCAAGCGATTGAGCCAGCGTGAAACATCCAGGATCACCGCCGGCCCAATGGCCTGTCCCGCCAGCGAGGAGCCAGCCCCACGCGGCAAAAGCGGCAGCCGATAGCGGGCAGCCAGCTCCACGGCGGCATGCAAATCTTCTTGCGTGCGCGGCAAAAGCACACCAAGCGGCTCGATCTGATAAATTGAAGCATCCGTGCTGTAGAGAATGCGCGAGGCCGGGTCAAAGCGAATGTCGCCGCGAAAATGTTGGCGCAGATCGGCAATGAAATCAGCAATAGGGGTATGGAGGGAATTCATAAGTCAGTTGGGGTTTTCCGCCAGCGTAATTCGCGTACATGTTGGCTGAGCAAGTAGAACGCCGATCCCAAAATGAGCAAGGCCAGCGCCTGTCGCCAGAAATGAATCAGGAACAACATGCCCGTTACCAGCGCCAGCACACTGGCCACCCGCCCCAGAGTTTGGGCAAAAGCAGAGCGCAACCATCCTTCGATCAGGACGAATAAGACAATGAGTACCAGCATCCCACCGAGGAAAAAGGCAGGGGTCAACAACAAAAGCATCGCCAGGCTAGCCAGGAGCAATCCCAGGCTGAGCGAGGCCCAGGTCTCCACCAGGCGCAGGTAAGGCGAGCGGGGTGGCTCTACCGGTTTTGCCAGGTGTCGAATGTGGGCGCGAGGCGCCTCCCGCGCTCCCTGCTGCAGATCTTGCAAGCGATTTTGCAGGTCGGCCAGCAAAATCGCATCCTCGGCAAGGGTGCGGCGCAACTCATGGACTTCCTTACTCAGGGCGGCCATCTTTTCAGCCTGCCGGCTATGGAGTGCGAGCAGGTGGCTGTTTCCTTCCATGCCCTTGAGCAAAGCCCCCAGCGCCAAGAGTTCTTGCGATTTTTCCGCCAGCTGCTGAGAAAGCGTCTCCTGGCGCTGACGAATTTGGCGATATTCATCTGTCAGGAGAATGGGCAATTCAGGAGGCGGCGGGACTTTATCCAGGCCAGCAAAGCCCAGGGGATCGTACCAGGCGCTGCGCGGGGTGCCATCGCGGTTATACATGGGGCCGGCCGGAGCGTTTTCGCCGGCGATGGGATCGCGGGCATACAACCCCCACAGACCGCGATAGCGCGCCACCCAGGGCGTGGAATCATCGATCAGCACTGGCGCCCAGGCCACCTCCCCGCCCGTTCCGATGCGCAGCCCGTCGCCACGCGCATAGTCCACAAATGGGATGCGAAACGGGTCGCCGACCGGCTGATCGAGGACATCTGTCCAGAATTTGCGCCAGGCCTGCACCAACCAGTTGACCCAATTGGGCAACGGCAGGTTGACTTCGGCCTGATATTCTCCCGGCCGAAAGTAAGAAGCGTGCGAACCAGCCCCCACAAAGACGAATGGATGACCATCCACCACAGTTAGCTCTTCGATATCGTCCCAACGACGGCGCAGGTCGTCTCCGTGAAAATCGTGATTGGCGTAGGCTACCCATTCGGGGTAGAGGAAGCCGTTTTCTTCATACAGATAAATGTTGATCGTTTCCCAATCGGCTTCATGATCGTTGACTCCCTTGAAGCCGCTGCGCCAATTGTTGTAGCAATAGAAAAACCAGTATTGCAACACCACCCAGCCATTTTGCCGCACCACCCGGCCGTAATAAACGTATTCTCTGGCCTGTTCGCAGGCCACTGAGCCGCCGACCAGCGGATCTCCCATCATTTGCAGGTAGGCCAGTTCGGCCGCGGCCGCCACCGCTGCCGGCACCCGTCCCCGCAAAAGCAAGGTGAGCGAGAAAAGCGCGTCGAGCAGACGGGGCAACAACCCCACGCGCGCCAGGCGGCTAAGACCTGCCTCGAAGCGGTCCTTGCGCTGATGATGGATACGGTTATGTTCGTTGAGGGCATGGGCAGCCTCCGTCAGACTGAGTGGCTCGACGAAGCGCAGATAATGGACAGTGCCAAAGTCGGCATGACGAGGTTGCGCCAGAAGGTCTAAGGTCAAATCTCCCTGTTTGACCAGCAATTGATCTTCGCCACTGGGCAAATGCGCCCATAAACTACACTCGCGCACATACGAGGCCACGCTCATGGGGAAAAACGCCTCGCCGCGGGTAAAGCAAAGCACAGGCTCAAAACGCCGTAACAATTCCAGGTCAGTGGCCGTTTTCGGTATGGAAGGGCGCTCAACGGGAGTCATTTTGTGCCTTCTCCGCAGAAAGCAGGCCAAACGCCAGCTGCACATCGCTTTGAATCAGCAGAAAGGTCAGCAGCGAATTGATGGCCATGCTCAAAAAGTTGGCCTGAGCGTAAAGGTAGGTGAACAGATCCACCATCATATACACCGTGATCCACAGCGTCAACGCCAGCCAGGACCAGCGGCGCAAGCGAAAGAAATTGAAAAGAATGACCAGCGCCAGAAAAGACAAACCAACCTTGATCACGCTTCTAAAGAAGACATGAAGCCCCTCTGCATTTAAACTTTGCAAGGAGGCCGGGAAATCTGTCCAGAGCCACCTGGCCTGCCACAACCACTCTGCCCCCTGGTAGAAATGAAAGCCAGCGACGCCGAGGGCAATGAAGCCCACCAGCGTCACTGGGATGGGACGTTTGAAACGGCGCGCCGCGACCGTGTTCACTTCGCTTTGCCCTGAGCGGCCACCGCCGCAGCAGCTCTGGCCACCGCTTCGGGATCGCCAAGGTAGTAATGCTGAAGCGGCTGCAAATTCTCGTCCAGTTCATAAACCAGCGGGATGCCGGTCGGGATATTGAGCTCCGTGATCTCTTCGTCGGAAATATGGTCCAGGTATTTCACCAGAGCGCGCAGACTGTTGCCATGAGCGGCAATCAGCACCCGCTTGCCCGATTGAATCGCCGGGGCCAGGGTCGAATGCCAGTATGGGAGCACCCGCTCAAGGGTCATTTTAAGCGATTCGGTAGCGGGCAATTGCTCAGGGGTGAGGGAAGCATAACGCCGATCAAAGCGCGGGTGGCGCGGATCATCCCAATCTAGCGCCGGCGGCGGCACATCGTAACTGCGACGCCACACCTTGACCTGCGCCTCACCGTATTTCACCGCCATCTCAGCCTTGTTCAAGCCTTGAAGCGCCCCATAATGCCGTTCATTGAGCTGCCAGGCATTGAAAACCGGAATCCATTCCAACTCCAGCTCCTCCAGCACAATCCAAAGGGTATGAATGGCACGCTTCAAAACCGAAGTAAAGGCAATATCGAACTGGTAGCCACCTTCGCGGAGCAACTTCCCCGCCTCGTGAGCCTCTGCCCGCCCCTGTTCGGTCAGCCCCACATCGGTCCAACCGGTGAACCGATTTTCAAGATTCCAAACGCTTTGTCCGTGACGAAGTAAGACCAGTTTGTACATCGCAATTTCACTCCTTTGGGGTTAATTTTATCACTGCCGTTCGGCCTCTTGTCCATTTCACTTTTTCCACGTAGAATGCCAGCATGCCCGATCAAGACGTCACCCCCATTCGCCAACAATATCTGGAAATCAAAAAGAATTACCCCAACGCCATCCTCTTCTTCCGCCTGGGGGATTTTTACGAGACCTTCGACGAAGACGCTGAAACCACCGCCCGCGAACTGGATATTGTGCTCACCTCGCGCAACGTGGCCAAAGGGGTGCGTGTGCCCATGGCCGGCATCCCCTATCACGCCGTCGAAAACTATCTGGCGCGCCTGATCGAAAAAGGCTACCACGTGGCGATCTGCGAACAAGTGGGCGATCAGCCCATCAAAGGTCTTTTCCCCCGAAAAGTTGTCCGCGTCGTCACCCCCGGCACGATCATCGAACCGGGTCTGCTGCCGGGCGATGCCAACAACTACCTGGCGGCGGTCGTCCTGGACGATGAGCGGGCTGCCGTTTCCTATGCAGACATCACCACTGGAGAGTTTGCCGTTACCGAGATCCCCCTCGAGGCGTTGCGCGCCGAACTGGTGCGCCTGCATCCGGCTGAAATTCTTTACCCCGATCAGCAAATTTTGCAAAACGGCATTCCTGGTCATCTCACCCCCTGGCCAGCATGGCGCTTCGAGCCGGGGAAATGCGAAGAGACCCTGCTCACCCACTTCAAAGCCGCCACATTGGAGGGCTTCGGCCTGAAAGGACGCCCTCTGGCGATACGCGCTGCCGGCGCCATTGTGCAATATCTCAAAGAGACTCAGCCCGAAGCACTCAACCTGCTGGTGGCATTGCGCTATTACAGTCTGAACGAATTCATGACCCTCGACGCGGCCACCCGCCGCAACCTGGAACTGACCGAAACGCTGCGCGGCGAGCGCAAAGGGTCCTTGCTGGGTGTGCTGGATCATACCGTTACCCCCATGGGAAAACGGTTGATTCACCAATGGGTGAGCCAGCCCCTGCTGGACCTGGAAAAAATTCGGCAACGCCAGGACGGGGTGCAATGCTTCTTCGAGCACGGCCTGGAACGCGCCGAGTTGCGCGCCGCTCTGAAGCCACTGGCCGATCTCGAGCGGCTCACCAACCGGATTTTGGCCGGTCACGCCCAACCGCGCGACCTGGTCGCCCTGCGCGATACACTAAAGCGACTACCGGCCCTTCTGTCCATTTTACAAAATATCCAGGCCCAAGGCCTGCCCAGCGTTCCCCTGGATCTATGCCAGGAAGAATTCAACCTGCTCCAGGCCGCCATTGCAGATGATCCCCCGGCCACGCTGCAAAACATCGGCATCATCCGCCCGGGCTACTCCACCGAATTGGATAGCGTCATCGAAGCCTCCCAGCACGCCCGTCAATGGATTGCCAACCTGGAAGCCACAGAGCGCGAGCGTACTGGAATCAAGACCCTGAAAGTGGGGTACAACAAAATTTTTGGCTATTACATCGAAATTTCGCGCGGCGCGGCGCATCAGGCACCAGCCGAGTACATTCGCAAACAGACTCTGGTCAACGCCGAGCGTTTCATTACGCCAGAGATGAAGGAATACGAAGCGCTGGTGCTGAACGCCGAGGAGCGCATCCGCGAAATCGAATTGCGCCTGTTCAAAGAAGTCTGCGCGGCGCTGTCCAGGTCTGCGCCGCGGCTGTTAGAGACGGCGCGGGCGCTCGCCGAACTGGACACGCTGGCCGCCCTGGCCGAGGCGGCCGCCCTGGGCGGGTACGTCCGGCCCGAGGTCCAGGACGAACCGGTGCTGGACATTCGCGAGGGCCGTCATCCGGTCGTCGAGCAGACCCTGCGCGGCGAGCGCTTCGTCCCCAACGACATCGTCTTCGAGCGGGGCGAAATCGTGCGCGTCATCACCGGGCCCAACATGAGCGGGAAAAGTACTTATTTGCGTCAGGCCGCGCTCATCGTCCTGATGACGCAAATCGGTTCGTTCGTCCCCGCCGCCTCGGCCCGCATCGGGCTGGTGGACCGCATCTTCACCCGCATCGGTGCGCAGGACGAGATTCACGCCGGGCAATCCACCTTCATGGTCGAAATGATTGAAACGGCCAACATCCTGCACCATGCAACGTCACGGAGTCTGCTCATCCTGGACGAAATCGGGCGCGGGACTTCGACCTACGACGGCGTCTCGATTGCCTGGGCAGTGATCGAATACATTCACAACCATCCCCATTTACGCGCCAAGACGCTCTTCGCCACCCACTACCACGAACTGACCCAACTGGCCGATCTTCTTCCAGGTGTGCGCAACTACAACGTAGCCGTAAGCGAAGCGGATGGCAAGGTGGTCTTCCTGCATAAGATCATTCCAGGGGGCGCGGACAAATCCTACGGTATCCACGTGGCTCAGCTGGCCGGCCTGCCCAAGCCGGTTATTGTGCGCGCTGGCGAAATCATGGCCGAATTGGAAAAAACCACCGGCCGGGCAGTAAAGATCAATCCGCTGGCAGCCCAACAAATTGCCCTTTTCCCAGAGACCAATCCGCTGGTGGAAGAGCTGCGACGGCTGGATATTAACAATCTTTCGCCCATTGAAGCATTGAACAAATTGTTTGAGTGGCAGAGGAAATTTGGTGAGAAGAAATAAGCAAATATGCTGAAGATCAAAAAACTGCTCCCGATGAACATCGGGAGCAGTTTGATTGACGACAGCCGATTTTATTTCATGTCGGGCGCCGGCGCCTTCGAGCGCAGAATGGCCCAGGTCAGAACGCCGATCAATACCAGGGCAATGCCCCAAACCGTGAAGAGGGTCGTGCCCGTAGCGCCAGCGTACTGCACCACAATCGGCGCAATGATCACGGAGACCAGGTTGACGACCTTGATCATCGGGTTCAGAGCCGGCCCAGCCGTATCCTTGAACGGATCGCCGACCGTATCGCCCACCACCCCCGCCTTGTGGCGCTCGGAACCTTTGCCGAGATTTTCGGCGGGTTTCTTCGGTTCGTCTTCAATCAGCTTTTTGGCGTTATCCCAGGCACCACCGGAGTTGTTCAGGAACACTGCCAGCAGCTGGCCAGAGAGAATGATGCCCGCCAGGAAGCCACCCAGGGCCTCCACTTGCAGCAACAGACCAACGACGATGGGGGTTACCACGCCGAGCAAGGCCAGAGAAACCAGCTCTTTTTGGGCAGCAGCGGTAGAAATACCCACGGCCTGGCGGTAATCGGGCTTAACTTTGCCTTCCAAAACTCCCAGTTTAAATTGGCGGCGAACTTCCAAAACGATCAAGGAAGCAGCACGCGAAACGGCTTGAATGGCAAACGAGGAGAACAGCCAGGGCAGTGCGCCACCGATAAGCATTCCCACGAAGACCTGCGGAATGTCCACGCGGATGCCGATGGCGGAGATTTGCTGCTCAGGAGGCACGCCCAGGGTTGCCTGGGAGCGGCTCACATCCACGAGGAAAGAACCAAACAAGGAGACTGCGGCAATCACTGCCGAGCCAATGGCCACGCCTTTGGTAATCGCCTTGGTAGTATTGCCTACCGCATCCAGGTCGGCCATGATTTGCTGGGCTTGTTTGGTCTCTACATCTTCTTGGCCCGACCAGGACATTTCGCCGATGCCATTGGCGTTATCGGCGATGGGGCCAAAGGAATCCATGGCCACATTGTTGCCGGTCAACGTAAGCATCCCGATACCGGTCATAGCTACACCGTACAGGATGAAGGTAACCTTCTCGTGACCGGTAACACCCGGAATGCTGCCAAAGATGAAGATGGAAGCCACAATGGTCAACGCAATGACGATGATCGCCCAAACGGACGACTCAAAGCCGGTTGAAATGCCTTGC
>DAOUAN010000055.1:0-3029 GCA_034433385.1 Anaerolineales bacterium
AGAGTACGTCGAAATCGAGTTCGAGAGCGGCGAACCCGTGGCCGTCAACGGTGAAAAACTGAGCCCGGCCAAACTCATCGAGCGGCTGAATGTCATTGGCGGGGCGCATGGGATCGGGCGAGTAGATTTGGTGGAGACCCGCCTGGTGGGAATGAAGTCGCGCGGCGTGTACGAAACCCCCGGTGGCACCATTCTGCTCCATGCACACCGCGAACTCGAATCGCTCGTCCTCGACCGCGAGACGGCGCACTTCAAAGAGATGGCGGCGATCAAATACGCCGAGCTGACCTATTACGGCCTGTGGTTCACCCCCTGCGCGAGGCGCTGGATATTCCATATTGCCATCACGAGAAATGGGACGGGAGCGGCTACCCGCGCGGGTTAAAAGGGGAGCAGATTCCCTTAGCCGCCCGCCTCTTCGCCGTGGTGGATGTGTGGGATGCCCTGACCTCTGCCCGGCCATATCGTCAAGCATGGCCGGAAGAACAAGCGCGCGAATACATCCGTGCACAAGATGGGATACATTTTGACCCGAAGGCGGTAGAACTGTTCTTACAGGTCTTGGAAAAATGAGTCAAAAGGTGTATCTTTGTTGTAGAAACGAACAGGAGAGAACCTTATGCTCACAAAAGTTCAGAAATGGGGCAATAGCCTTGCTCTGCGAATACCGAAAGCCTTTGCCGTTGACGCTCAATTAGAAAATGATTCTTTAGTCGAAATTAGCCTTGTCAAAGGCAAAATTATTGTCACGCCAGTTTCAGCACCGAGTTGGACGCTGGACGAATTGCTTGCAGGTATCACCAAAGATAATCTTCACACCGAAGTTGATACGGGTTCTGCCGTAGGACACGAGATTTGGTGAATCTATGGCATACGTTCCTGATAGTGGCGATATTGTTTGGATTATGTTCAATCCACAAGCAGGACATGAGCAAGCCGGGCATAGGCCAGCATTGGTTTTGTCCAAGGCGTATAACGGGAAAGTTGGTTTAGCCTTGCTTTGCCCGATTACAAGCCAAGTCAAAGGGTATCCGTTTGAAGTGTTGATACCTGAAGGTTTGGAAGTCAAAGGCGCAATTTTATCCGACCAAGTGAAAAGCATTGACTGGAAGGCAAGGAAAGCGGAATTTGTTTGTAAATTACCGCCTGAAAAATACAACGAAGTTGTCAAGAAATTAAGCACCTTAATTCGTGAGCAACTTCAAAGCATGTAAGAGTCTTGCAAGTCAAAAGCGTGCCAACACCGTTTGTAGCGGAGGGCGGCTTCACCGCTCGCGGGTACGCGCCGCGAGCCAGCCGAGTTGAGTTCAGGCGAAGGGGTCTTGCCCGTCCCGCCGCTGCCGCTGAAGCGCCAACCGTTAGCCCGCTTGTTGGGCCCCCCCTTTCTTTGTCACCGGATCGGGAGATGTGGAAATGAATACACCCAAGAAAAGCATCTGGCTGCGCGCAGCCATGGGTATTCTGCTCTCGGTTGTCAGCGCTATCCTGCTGACGCTTTCCTTCCCGCCTTACGATCTCTGGCCGCTCATCTGGATTGGCTTTATCCCCATGATGATCGCCCAATTTCGAGTGCTGCCGCGCCGGGTTTCCAGCCTGGCTTCGGCCATTGCCATTGGCGGCTGGCTGGGGGGCTATCTGACGCCCATCTTTGCTGGCAGCGGTCTGTATATGACCTGGCTTCCGCTGGTCATCGCCGGCGTCAGCTACCTGGCCGATAGTAGCGTGCGCGCTTTCCATGAGCGCACCGGCTACCACTGGTTTGTCCCCTATGGCGCGCTCAACTGGGTGGGCTTTGAGATGATTCGCGGCTTTATTCCTATTCTGGGCACCTGGGGATTTGTCGCCAACACGCTCTATAGCCAGCCCTGGCTGATTCAGCCGGTGAGCATGTTCAGCATTTTCGGCCTTGGGCTGCTCATCATGTCCGTCAATTATGGACTGGGACTGGGCGCGCTGTATCTCTTTGACCGGCGCTGGAGGCTCGACGCAGATACTCCGCTCCTGTCCCAACCTTCGGTGCGCAACTGGACCCTGGGCGTGCTGGCCACGCTGGTCGCCTGGATCGGTCTCAGCCTGGCCCTCTTCCGCACTCCGACCACCCCGACGGTCCGCGTCGCCGCGCTGCATTACGACGCCGGGCTCCCCTGGAGCGCGGTGGACAAATTCAGCGAACTTACCCGCCAGGCCGCGCAGGAGGGTGCTCGTGTCGTCGTCTGGCCCGAAATCGCTGTTGAGGGTGACCCGCAAGTGGTGAACACCGATCACTTCCGCCAACTGGCCGCCGAGACGGACGCCTTCCTGGCGCTGGGTTATTTCGTTCAGGTGACCGAACGAGATTGGCGCAACGAGGCCACCGTCCTGACGCCGGACGGCCGGTTTTTGGGCGTCTATGGCAAAGACCATCCCGTTGTCTTTGCCGGGGAAACCAGCCTGACCCGCGGTACCTATCCGGTGTATGAGACATCGCTGGGTCGCATCGGCACGATCATCTGCTATGACCTGGATTTCACCGGCACGGCGCGCCGCATCACGCGCAACGGGGCGCAGTTGATTCTGGTGCCCTCCCACGACTGGCCGCAAATTGCCAGCAAACACTACACCCATTTGGTGTTCCGCGCCATAGAAAATCGGGTTAGCCTGGTCAAAGCCGACAACAGCGGGAACGATTCAGTCATTGTTGACCCTTACGGGCGCATCCTTGCTGCTGCAATCACCCCTGGCGGGGATCGAAATGGTCAAGTTATGCTGGCCGATGTGCCTCTGGGTACGGGAGACGCGCTCGTCGTCCGCCTGGGCGATTGGATGGGTTGGGTTGCTCTGGCGGGAATGGTATTCTTCATCGTTTATGATCCGGTGACGAAAGCCAGAGCAAAGTGAAAGATGATGTCTGGAGAATCATTGACATATTTTGTGGCAGTGGTAAAATCACGCCCAATGTTGACAACCTGGTCTTTACCTCGCTCCCGTCGTCCGCAGCCCACCTCCTTGAGAAGGTTGGGCTGGTTCTGTTTGGAGCGAAACGAGGCCAG
>DAOUAN010000056.1:0-6350 GCA_034433385.1 Anaerolineales bacterium
GCGCCATGCGGTGCTTGCGGAAGCGCCTCCAGAAGAACAGGAACAGGGAGGGGGAGTCGGAGCGGGGCATTTCGTCGGGTAGTTAGTCTGATAGTCGGATAGTCGGGTGGGCGGATAGTCAGATGGGCGGATGGGCAAGGGGATCAAATTCAAGAGAGGCGGATGCGCGGGTCGAGGATGGCGTAGAGGAAATCCACCAGCAGGCTGGAGAGGATGATGAGCGCGGCTTCGATCATCAGGACGGCCATCACCATCGGGTAATCGGTCTTGAGCGCGGCGTTGAAATAGAGCCGTCCGATGCCTGGCCAGGCGAAAATCGTTTCGGTGAAGAGCGCGCCGCCGAAGAGCGAAGGCAAATCCAACCCAACGAGCGTCACCAGCGGGATGAGGGCATTGCGCAGGCCATGTTTGTAAATCACCTTGCGCTCGTGCAGCCCTTTGGCGCGGGCAGTGCGGATGTAATCCTGGTTGATGACATCCAGCATGGACGAGCGCAGGTAACGCGTGTAGCCGGCCGCCGAGACGATGGTGAGCATGGTCACCGGCAGGATGAGATGGCGGATGCGGTCGGCGAGCGAGAACGGCTGCCCCAGGGTGTACATCCCTGCTCCGGGCAGCAGCGGGCGACCGTCTGCGCCGCGCAGGGTAACAGCAAAGACAATGATGAGCAGCAGCCCAAACCAGAAGACCGGCAGCGATTGCCCGGCGAAAGCCAGCGTGGTGGCGATGTGATCGAAAATGGAATATTTTTTGACCGCCGAGAGAATGCCCAACGGAATGGCTACCAGCAGGGTGGTGAGCAGGGAGATGCCCATCAACAGCAGCGTGTTGGGCAGGCGCTCGCCGATCTCCTGGATCACCGGACGTTTGCTGGTCATGGAGCGACCCAGGTCACCCTGCAACGTGGCGCTCAACCATTTCAGGTAGCGCACGGGCAGCGGATCGTCCAACCCGAATTTGGTGCGAATGCGCGCCAGGTCTTCCGGCGTCATGTCGTCGCGCACGTTGTACACGGTCATGAAGCCGCCAGGGACGGTGGAAAGCAGGCCGTAGATGACCATGCTGATCACCAGCAGGGTGAGGACGGCTTGAAGGATGCGGCGGAGAAAGTACGTGGACATAGGAAAGGGCGTAGGGCAAGTTTAGACGTGCCCTACACTGATTTGAGAAACGTTTACGGCTCCAGCCACCATTCTTTGGCGTTCCAGGCAAAGTCCACGAAGGAGGGCGAGATGGTCAGGTTGTGGAACTGGGTGCGGTAGGCGGTAATCGAGAGGCGGTCGTAGAGGTAGATGCGCGGGATGTCCTGGTTGATTTGCGCCGCCGCTTTGCAGAAGAGTTCGTGACGCCTGGCGCTGTCGGTAGTGAGGGAGGCTTCGTCAATCCAGGCGGAGACCTGATCGTTGATGTAGCGGCTGAAGTTGGCGCCGCTGCCCTCGTTCTCTACGGTGGGGATGGAATCCTTGTGGTAGTTGCTGTAGAGATGGCTGTCGGGGGCGAAGATGTAGGGGCCGGTGGTGTACATCACAATATCGAACTTGCCCTTGTCGCGCATGCCGTCGCTTTCCCAGCCGGCGAAGAGCACGTCTGAAGGCACGTTTTCGATAACCAGTTCGATGCCGACCTGTTTGAGCATTTCGACCAGCACCTGCTCGGTCTGTTCGCGCAGCATGTTGCCGGTGGTGGTGGCGATCTTCAGGCTCATGCGCACGCCGTCTTTCTCGCGGATGCCATCGGCGCCGGGTTTCCAGCCGGCTTCCTCGAGCAAGGCTTTGGCTTTTTCGGGGTTATACTCGCTGACCGGCAAATCGCAGGCATATTGACCGTAGGAAAGCACCGAGGTGCCGGGCTTCACGTTGCCATAGAGCAGCGTGTCGGCGATCTTCTGCTTGTCAATAGCGTATTGGATTGCCTGGCGCACGCGCAGATCGTACAGGATAGGATGCGGGTTCTGCGCCGGGTCCGCCGGGGCGCTGCCGTCGTTGGCGCCGAAGTTCAACACCAGCTGCTCGATGTCGCCGTTCGGCACGCTGACGTACGAGACGCCGTCTGCCGCCATCTGCTCCAGCGCCGGGAAGTCAGCCTCGGTGATGTCCCACAGCGCGTGAATCTCCCCGGTTTTGAGCAGCTGCATCCCCGCCTCGCGCGAGGGCAGGATTTTGATGATGACGCTGTCCAGATAGGGCTTGCCCTCTTCGCGGAAATACGGGTTGCGGACGAAGGTCAGATGGTCGCCCGGCACCCACTCTTCCAACACGAACGGACCGGTGCCGGTCGGTTTCTGGTTGTAAGCCCAGGTTTCCATCTGGTCAATCTCGCCGGCGTTGCGCGGGACGAGGTAGGCAAAGAGGCGCAGGTACGGCGCATACACCTCGCTGAAGGTGACCACTACGGTCAGCGGGTCGGGGCATTCGATGGTGTCAATCAGGCGGTAGCCGCTCGTGCTGACCTGCGAAAGGTCGGACATTATGCCTTTGTACGTGAAGACCACGTCCTCGCAGGTGAAGTCCAATCCATCGGACCATTTGACGCCTTCGCGCAAATGGTAGGTGACGACCAGGCCGTCTTCCGAGACTTCCGGCAAGTCTTTCGCCAGCACCGGCACGTATTCGCCCTTTTCGTTGACCTGCACCAGGCCTTCGGTGAAGAGTGAGATGACCGCGTCTTCGATGGAAGCGCCGCTCAGCAAAGTGTTGAGGATTTGCGGTTCCTGCGGTGTGCCGATGATGACCGTTCCGCCCGAAACGGGACCTCCTGCGGCAGCGGTGGGCGCAGCGGTCTCCATGGCAGCGGGTGTCTCCTGCGCCGGAGCGGGGGAGGGAGTGGCGGCGCTCTTGCCTCCGCAGGCGGAAAGAAGCAGCGCCAGCGCAAGCAGGGCGGGACCGAGGAATTTGAACGGTTTCATGTTCTTCTCCTTTGGATATGAAATTTGACTCACTCGTCCACGAGGCGAAGTGCAGGGATGGACGCCTGACCGCTTTCGCGCTCGTAGGCGCAGCCGGCGGTCAGGACGTGAACGATGAGGTGAGACACGGCAATCGGCGCGGGCGATTCGACTTCGGGCAGGGTGCAGGCTTCCATCTGCCGCCCGTCCACCACAGTCACCGCGCCCGCTCCGTAGACGGTGAGGCGGTTTTCGTCCTCGATCAACGCGGCGGTGTTTTCGTCTATGCCAATGCCGAGGACGCCGGGGTGGGAGCAGACGGCATAAGTCAGACGTCCGAAGCGGTCGCGCTGGCGGAAATGCTGGTCGAACATGAAGCGGTCGGTGAAGCCCAGCCCTGGCGACATGTGCAGCAGTCCGAAGCGCGGCGTGGGTCCGCTTTTGCCCAGGGCAATCATGGTTTTGGAAAGGATGGAAGCCCCGGCGCTTGTGCCGCCGACGATGGCGCCGGCGCGGAAGGCAGTCAGCAGTTCGGCTTCCAAGCGGGTACCGCCCAGCAGCGCTGCCAGTCGCAGCTGCGCCCCGCCGCCAAAGAAGATCCCGCTGGCGCGGCGGACAGCGCGCAGATTGTCTTCTTCATCGGCGGCAGTGCGGCTGCGGAATTCGAGGGCAATCGCCTCCGCCGCGCCCCATTCGAGGAAGAGATCGGTCAGTTCCTTGCCGGCTTGTTTGCGCTGTGAAGCCTGCGGAAAGACGAGGATGCGCGCCTGAGGTCCGCCGGCGCGCCGCAGGAATTCCTTTAAGACGACTGCCTCATCGCGCTCATCCAGAGCGCCGCCCATGGGCATCAGCACGGTGGTCATGCCGCTCCTTGCAATGAGGCGATAAGATGTTGCGCTGCGGAGAGGATGTGGGCGCGCATGGCTTCGGCAGCGGCTTCCCCATCGCGCCTTTCCAGCGCAGCGAGGATGGCGAGGTGTTCGCGGTGATCCTGTTCGTCGCGTTGCGGCAGCGGCTGGGAGGCGGTGACGGCGTAGTTGCCAATCAACATGGTGGGAAAGGCTTCCCACATTTGGGTCAGTGTGCGGATGAGGTATTCGCGGCCGCTGGCGCGGAAGATGCGCTGATGGAACTCGCGGTTCATCTTTCGGTATTCGACGATTCGCTCAGGAGGCAGGGCAGCCATCTCATCGGCCATGCGGCGCAGGACGCCGACTTCGCCGCTCGAAATGCGCGCCGCGGCAAAAAAGGCAGCGCGCCCTTCAAGAAAGGCGCGCTGTTGATACAGGTCCTCAATGTCTTCGATGGAAAAAGCCACCACGCGGGCGCCGCGATAGGGGACATGCTCCACCAGCCCTTCAGTGGCTAATTCTTTCAGCGCCTCGCGCACCGGCATCTGGCTGACGTTCAATTCCTGCGCCAGCCGTTCCTGACGCAGCCACTCACCGGGCTTGTAGCGCCCTTCCAGGATGGCAGTGCGCAATTGCTCAGCGACAAAGGCACGCAGTTGACGGGGGGGAGGATCGGTAAGCATAGTTAGATATTAGATATAATATCTAACTCAAGGTGATCTGTCAAGAATTGAAAAACCGCGTACCTGCAACAAGGAAGAAGATGAGATGGGCGATGTTGACCGAGGCTGGGCCAATCACATTGGCATAATCAGACGGCAGGAGGAAGGAAAGAGCCAGGATGCCCAGCGTGAGAATCAAGGGGTTGAACAGGCGCTGCCGCCAGTTGCTGCAGGAGGCCAGGTCCGCCAGGGCAACGCCAAAAAAGAAGAGGGCTGCTACTGCCCACATGCTTACCAGCAGCGGGCCGGCGCTGAGGATAGCGGAGTAGGGATTTTGTCCCGCCCTGGGCGAGGAGAAGGCAATGCTCAGGCCGGTGGCGCCATGTACGGCTGCCCCTGTGGAGGCAAAGAGCGCGCCGCAAAAGGTCAGCCAGGCCGCGGCACGGGGATGCATGGAGCGCACCTGTTCTGCTCGCCTCTGGTAACCGAAGGAATACAGAGCGATGCCGATCACGCCAGCCAGGCTGCCGATCAGCACAAGGGAGGAAAAAGCAGACAGGGAGAGGGCGAGATTTCCGTTGCCCAGCAGGAGCAGCATTCCATCGCCACAGGCAGCCAGGGCGGCGCCAACGAAAGCCAGCCGAATGAGCGTCCGTTGCGCATTCATGCACGTTGCGTCCGCTGATAGCGTGTTTTCAAGGAGAGTGGTCACTTGCCCGGCAGGTGTTCCTCGAAACGCAGGGATTCGTCAAAAGGACCCGTGTAGCCGCATTCGCCCATGCGCGGCGAGTTGACCACCGGCAGCAAGCCTTCGTCTCCGTGCTTTTCCATGCCGTGTTCCTCGCAATATGGCTCAGACGGATATTCATAAACGTACACAACCTCGGCCGGCTCGCCGCAGACGCTGCAACGCAGGTCGGGGGCGTAGTTGCGCGCCAGCAGGCGGATTTTTCCCTTCGGCGCGGGTCCCATCCGCTCGCCGACCACCTTTAATTTGAGTTCGGTGGTGGTACCGAAATCGTATTCGTGGGAGAAGGCGTCGCCGACCGCGAGGATTTTCTCCAAACGGGCCGATTTCATGGCTTTGGGGCGTTCATCGTAAAAGGAAAAGTCAGCGCCTTCGGTGGCGACCTCGTAACGCGTGCCGTGGATTTCAAAGGCGCTCAGGTGACCGCAGCACTCCAGCCAGATGTCGCGCAGGAAGTTATCCAGTTTTTCCAGCGTGGCCGCGGCAGGGATTTCAAGGTGCAGCCAGTATCCGGGAGCGTCGTAGCCTTCCGCAAGCAGATGAAAGAGACGCACAGGCTGACCTTTGCCCGCTTCTTCATGCGCGGGCAGGCACTTTGCCAGGTGGCGGCTGACGGCGTTCTTGGCGAGCGTCTCGCCGCAGAGGAAACATTTGCCGTATGAGACAGTGCGAGGGGACATGGGGGACTCCTTTGGTAGACTTCGGAAGTCTCAGATTGTGGGGGGTGGGACAAGGCTCAGCCTTGTCCTACCATTTGCTCGAAGCGCGGGTGGCCGTGCAGGGAGCGCAGCTCGGGGTCCTGGCGCGCCCATGCTTTCGAGGTCTGGCCTTTTTGCAAGGCAATTTCCAGCAGACGCAGGGCTTCTTCGGTTTCGCCGCAAATGGCGGCAAAGCAGGCGCGGTTGTATTCGGTTTCTTTTTCCATCAACGGGCGGGCGCGGGCGATGACCTCCTGCGCTTCGGCCTCGCGCCCCAGGGCGCGCAGCGCGCCCACAACGGAAGCGTGATACATGCCTCGCTCAGGCGCCAGTTCCGCGGCGCGGCGGAAAGCTTCCAGCGCCTGCTCCCACTCCCCGCGCAAGGCGTAGACGTTGCCCAGGCCGTTCCAGGGGGCGGCGGCTTGTCGGGGCAAAGCACCGCTTTGCCCGTACAGGGCGATGGCTTTCTGGTAGGCGGCGATGGCTTCTTCGTGGCGGCCCAGGGCG
>DAOUAN010000057.1:0-21898 GCA_034433385.1 Anaerolineales bacterium
GTGTTGCTTTTTTGGGTCGTTTGGTTGGCGTAGATTCAGGAGTTGATGTTTCGGTCTCTGTATCTACGATCTCGGTTAATGTGGGTGTGTTGGTTAGACTTGGTTCAGTTGGGGTAGCTGTTGGTTGAATGAGAGGCGGAGCGGGGATTTGGAAGGTCGCTTTGACGGTTGGCCCAAAAGGACAGGGTGTAGTTCCAGGACAATTATGATCGCCAGGCAACCAGCCGGAGTGGTTGGTGATGGTTACTTTTGCAATGTTTCGATAGGTTGTGTTGGCATTCTCCACTGGGTCGAAGATGATTTCGTAAGGATAACAAAAAGATTCTCCTGGCTCCAGTACTGGTTTAGCACTGAGATCAATCGGGGTCGTGTAATAATCTTTAAAGGTTTTACCGTTTTTGACCTGGATTGTATCGATAATTTCCAATTGTTCGGTTGGCACATTTCCGCCATTTTCTACGCATATTTCGCCGCGAACTCCATGCATGAATTCTCCATTATGTTCTTCGCTGAAGCCTAAAGCGGTTTTCCTGGCTGTGAGGGTAGTGCCGTTTTGCCCTTGCCAGGTTCCAGTGAAAATTTTTGCAGTGATGCGTAACTGTTCAGCCCAAAGCGCACCACTGATCGGTAAGAAGGCAAAAAAGAGCAAAATGAGTAAAATGCTTGCCAAAATGTGGTGCCTGTGTTCGCCATTTGCCATTCGTTTGAGTGTATGAAGCAGGTTCATGTTTATCGCCTCTTTATGGCCTGGCGCTTACCGCAACTTTCTCTAGAAAAGCCAGGAAACCGCTCTACGGATGATGATGGCAATCCAACCAACCTTGGGAATTACCATTATTACTTTTCCTTCTACCTGACCAGGTGAGACAGGAGGATCGTTTACATTGTTGTAGTCACCTTTGGTTATGAAAGTGATTTGTCCATTTTCTTTTTGAATATCAATCACCCGGTGCACTACGTCAGCTTTTCCTTGCCGAAAACGAATAATATCGCCGATTTGAATGGCTTCAATTGGAACAACGCGGGTAATAATGATGTCGCCGGCTACGAGTGTGGGGGTCATGCTTGGGCCGCTGACCAGGGAAGGTTGAATGCCGAACAGCCCAACACGAAACCACAAAAGCAGGGTGGCCAGGAGTGCCACTACTGCCCAACTTGTGAGGGAGGATGTCTTGTTTTTTTCGGCAGGCTCGGTAGTGGTATGTTCTGAGAGCAAAGGATTCACCAGAGCCAATCCAAGAATGGGAATAATCGTTCCAACAAATGCCCGAATTGTCCAGGTTAGATTCGGCAAAATCGGTGAAATCAGCTCAAAGATCATATTTATCCCATAATAGGCAATGGAGGCTAAAGGGCCTCCTACCCCAATCAGATACATGGCAAATAAATTGCTCGCGCCTAAAGGCAAGAGCGTCCGACCGATGAATCGAAAGATGGCCAGAGGGCTATCCAGGTATAAATAGGCTGCTGCGGGAATCATCATGATCATCATGATGAGCCAGGTTACCGTGAACGCCTGCTGAGATAAACGACGTTCCAGGCTATGGGCCAGATACCAGCGGCTCATTTCAAGACCAATAAGTTGGCTGCCGAAAAACCAGAGATTCAGCAATACCCGATCGATCCGGTGGGCATAAGGTGAATTGCCAAAGCCAAAGAAAAGCCCACTCAAAACGAAAACGGCCACTTGAAACAGGCCAATTAGTGATGCCAGGCCAATTGCTTTACGATTGATTGGAACTAGACGTTCTTGAGTTTCGATCTTCCAAAGCCAGAGGATGACTCCTGTAATGGCCAGCCAAAGAGTCGGTTGAATAACATAAATGTTTAAGCCAGGCGGATTTAAGCGGGGAAGGATAAAGTTCGTCAGAATAAACGTAACTGCCAGCCATACGATAATCAATATCCAGCCCTTGCCTTCCAGGACTGTTCTCGACATAAATTTATGAAAGGCATTTTTTAAGGGGGGCCAGGTAGCCGAAAGTTGGATTTTTTGAGCGATTTTTTGCATGGCAGGTCTCCTTGCTGAGCGAGATGCTCACTTGCTACTTGTATTTATTGCGATTGAGAATGAAGAATTGCTGTTCTGTCTTATGTCTTTTCCGATCTCCAGGGTGACTTCAATCACAGTAGTGCAGAAAGCGGGTACTTTCCCCGGAGCCGTATCCCAGGCAGGAACGAATTTGCAAGGATACAAAACCTTCTTCTCTGAAGCAGGTTGGTTCGCGGTAATGGCAATTATCTTTGGTTGGCCGCTGATTGTTTGAATTTGCGTGATTTCTAGAGGGGTGCTGCCTACATTTGCAAGATATAACCTACAATGCAATTGATACCCTGGATAAGCATTTTGAACTTTAAATTTCAAAATCTTGGGTTTCCAGGCTCTTGGCCAGGGTACGATTGCTGAATCTGCTACATTTATCTTTTCTGAGTCATAACAAATGCGTTTGAACCAAATGCTTTCTCCTCCTTTCGTCGACAGAATTACCTGGGCCTGAGATTCTTGGAGAGTCAGAAAGAACAGAACAAGGGCCGAAAATGCAAAAATTGCTATCAATGTCAGGCGGCCATATTCGTGTATTTGTTTCATGGCAGTGCTCCAAAACAAAAATACCAGGGAACGGGAAGCTGCATCTCGTTCCCTGGTCAGAGATTATGGGCAACTGCTCTCGTTGTATTGATTGAGTTGCACCTGTACACCAAAAGTATAGGTGGTGGCCATTTGTGCGTTTTGCAAAACCGTGACTTTCAAACTGCTGCCATGAAAGTCGCCCGGGTGCAATTGGGTGCACAGACCATCAGCCCAAACGATTTTTACCTGGTCACAGGTTGCCGTGAATGAGCCTGTATTCTGCGATTGATTGACGGTGCAGTTTGTTAATGTTCCCGGGATGAAGTTGATGGCTTCCACGTGTACGGGGATGGTGCCAGTGTTTTGATATTCCACTTCACAACCGCCAAAATAGCCTGGATAACCGTTTGCAATCTGAAAATACAGATTAGTGGGATCATTGTTGTCAATCCATGCGGTTGTATCTGCTACCTGTTTACTCTCTGTTTCATAGCAATGGACATCTATCCATTCACCATCCAAATGTCCGGTCGTGACTGTACCGTTGATTTGCAGGCTCTCGCTCCATAGCCCGTATGCCAAGCCCAAACTGCTCAGGACCAAACTCACCAAAAGAATCAGCGAGCCCAATGACAGAATGGGGAAGCGTTTAACCATAGAGAGCCTCCTTCCGGTTGAGGGAGGGCTTCAGCCCTCCCTCTCCTGTTCTGTAGATTTAGGGCCCTGGCTCTTCGTTATACTGGTGAGCGAAGATGGTCCCTGTGAAGCTGTAGGATGAACCTTGTGCAGCGCTCTGTAGCACGGTGATTTTCCAGTTGCAATACGCAACATCGCTGGTGTGGAGTTGAACATCCTGAGCATAGCAGCTCTCCAACTCCACTGTCAGTTCAGCCGGTGCGGTGAATACTGGCTGATGCACGTGGACAGGGATAGTGCCCACATTGTGCACATCCATGTTCTTGACGTAGCAGATGTAGTTAGGATAAGCGTTGTTGATCGTGATGGTCAGGGTATTGTTGTTGTCAGACAATGCCCAGGTGCAGGTAGCAGTATCCTTGTTGGCGGGCTCGTTGTCCTCCGTCCAGCCTGACATGGACAGCTCTACATCCACTGTGCCGGTTTGAACCGTGCCATTAATGTTGAGTGTTTCACTCCACAAGCCCTGGGCAATTCCCAGGCTGGCGAGAGCGATGATCAACACTAAGGCGATCAAGCCGAGAGATTTGCGAGACATGGCATCCTCCTTTTATTCGAAATAGGAAAATATAGGGTAGACGGATTGAACTTTCGAATCAGGAAAAGATGTTTCTGCCCGATATTTCACCACCTCCTTTTTGGGGGCAGAGGGTCTCGCATTGCACAGGAGCGCCACCCTTGCCCTTTTATTATTGAGGCTCTCCGCTCAGAGCCTTTCATATAATAACCAACCCTGAATTAAAATGTTTTCAAAGATTATTAAGAATTATTAAGATCATGGGGCTTTTCTTGCATTCCCCCTGTAACGCCGAGCCTTAGGCAGGTGAGTCTGAATTCGGGGTAGGAAATAAGATTGCTTGCATAAATCGAGTGATTATCTCTTCAATAAACTACCCGGATTAAACCAATATCCCATTCCCCATTGAGTTTTGATGTATTGATGTCCATTTTGTCCATCATTGAGTTTCTTCCGCAAATTGTAAATATAGACTGAAAGCAGTCTGTGGTCAAAATCATAATTACTCCCCCATAAGTGTAGGGCAACTGTACGTGGTGATAGCACTTGTTTTGGATGTGAGGCCAGCAAAGCCAGTACACGGAATTCGGTTGGCGTCAGGCTAATGGCTTTTCCATTAATCGTGACGATTTGTCTATCCAAATCTATTTCCAGTCTTCCATCTGCATAACGCGTCAATTTAATAGACTGTTGATTTACTGGATGCTGACGACGAAGGAGTGCCCCCACTCGTGCTAACAATTCCTCGTTCGAAAAAGGTTTCCGCACATAATCATCTGCCCCGGATGAAAAGCCTCGAAGCAAATCATTGTTTGTCCCTCTGGCGGTTAACATCAAAATTGGAACGTCACTTAGTTCACGCAGCCGACAACAAACTTCAAAACCATCCAGGTCGGGTAACATAACATCGAGGATGATTAAATCAGGGTGGTGCTCGTAGGCCATTCGTAATCCTTCCAGGCCAGTGGGCGCAGAAAGAAAGTCATATCCGTTGTTTTTGAAAACCGACTCAAGCAATTGGATACAGTCAAAATCATCTTCGATTGCCAGAATTTTATGCACCATAAATGCCCCTCCTTAACCTTCGCATAAGAAGACAAAGGGCAAAACTTTAAAATCTCTACTTACTGATTGGATAACTGGAGTTATAATTTGCTTGCACAGGGGCGCTGCTTTTGCACCCTTGCGTTGCCTCGGCTGACCGCTATCGGCCGAGGTGTTTTTTCTATCGTTACCCCACCACCTGTCCATGGCATGTTCCAACAGCATGAACTTTTCAAATTTGAAAGCAAAATCAGTATAGCAAAAAATCAACCCACCTTCAAGTAGTACAAAATACCCATATAGACAATTTTGGCTATTTTGCTCCACAATTGGTTTCCGGATAAATTAACGTCAATTCGGGATAAAATCCATCTGAAACTTCACTCGAATTGGGTTGCCACGCAGAATAGTCAGTATTTGCAATAGCCACTCCGTATCGAATGACACAAATACGGCAAATTTTCTTCGGGAAATTCGTGAAAATTCGATGCAAAAGAGAATTAAGCCTTATTGCAGATAAAGTCTAATCTTCTCAGTGAGGATAGATTTTCAGATGCAAAAACGGACTGCCCCACTTCCAAGTCGGCTTGTGCAGGCATGACAGATACCGACTTATCCCGAACTCAGGATAAATTAAAAACATATTAAAATCCTTGCAACCTGCCCACACTTTAACGGAGTGTTGTATATTTCAATTGCAAGCGACGTGGGCCGGGCCGGACATTCTCCGGTCGGGGTCAGGTCACAGGGGGAACCGAAGAGCGGCTCACGTTAGCCGATTTGCCAGTGCCAACGTTGCCAGGTAGTTTTATTACACGGGAGATGGGTTCATTTATGGAACACTGGTACGTCGTCCACACCAAACCCTGGAAAGAAATTTTTCTCGATACTCAATTCCATCTGCGCAACATCGAATCGTTCTGTCCGTTGATTCGTGTGCAGCCGGTCAATCCCCGTTCGCGCAAAATTCAGCCCTATTTCCCTGGCTACCTGTTTATTCATGTGGACCTCAACCGTGTTCATCTCTCACAGCTCAACTGGATCCCTGGCTCTACCGGCCTGGTCTATTTGGGCGGGGAGCCTGCCTTTGTGCCCGATCACTTCATCCAAACCTTGCGCACTCGCCTGGAACAAATTAATTCGGCTGACAACGACCCGTTGAGTGGCCTGCAACCTGGCGACACGATAGAAATCCAATCAGGCCCCTTTGCGGGCTACCAGGCGATTTTTGATCATCGCATCGCCGGCAGCGAACGGGTTCGCGTTTTGCTCAAATTCCTGGCCGATCGCGAGATCTGGCTTGAACTTCCTGCCCGGCAAATCCTTCCCCCTCACTAACAACCTGCCCCCTAACGGGAACCTCCCTTTCCCCTTCAGCGTCTAAAAACAGGCCTGTGCGTTGCCCATCTTCCCGCCTGTCGGGAAGATGGACCGCGAACTGCCGCGGCCGGGAAAATTTCGATACCCCATGCGCCTAAATGCCTGCTTGACAAATCCCCTGCAGGCGTTCATACTGATTGGGGAAGGTTCTCATGAACAAAATTTTCGCTTCACTCCTTGTCCTTTCGTTTGTGCTTTCTGCCTGTGCGCCGGTGACCCCGGTCACGACCCCCACGGTTGAACCCCTACCTGTTGTTCCCACCCTCTCCAACATCCCCCACCTGGTAGCCCAATCCCCTCAAGCGGGCGAACGATTGCCGCTTAAGCCGCGCATCGAATTAACCTTCGACCGTCCCATGGACTCCGCCGCGACCGAAGCCGCCCTGACGTTTGCCCCTATGGAGGGCGAATCCATCCCCGGCACGATCTCCTGGCCCGATCCGCGCACCCTGCGCTTCACCCCAGACGTTGAGCTGGTCCCGGCAACGAAATACGTTCTCTCCCTTGCGGCCTCTGCCGCCTCCGCCGAGGGCGTGACCCTGGATTCCGCCATCCGCCTCGAATTCCAGACCGTTGAAGCGCTCGCCGTTGCTCAGGTCTTCCCCGCGCCCGATAGCCAGAACGTTAACCTGGATACGGCCATCACCGTCATCTTCAACCAACCTGTCGTCCCTCTGACCATCGCCGAGGAGCAGGCGAATCTCCCCCAGCCGCTTACCATCCAGCCCGCCGTGCAGGGACATGGTGAATGGGTCAGCTCATCGGTGTACGTCTTTCAGCCAGAGAAACCCTTCCATAGCGGAACCAGTTACCTGGTCAGCGTGGATGCGGGGATTAAGGACGCGCAGGGCACCCTCCTCGGCGAATCCTACGTCTGGAAATTCGTCACCCGCGCCCCGCGAATCGATACCCTCTCCCTGGTCAACGGTGAGACCAACCCGCCGCTGGATTTGCAAAACGTCCTGCTGGACCAGGCCTTTCTCATCACCTTCTTGCAGCCGATGGATCGCCCCTCTACCGAAGCAGCCGTGACGTTGAAGGAGCGCGATAGTGGCAGGGCCTTCCCTGTGCGTTTCAAGTGGAATGATGATTCTACGGCTCTCACCATCCTGCCGGTGGGGCATTACCGCGTTTCTGGCTATTATCAGCTTGAGCTGGGCAAAACCGCCCTGGCGCAAGACGGCAGCCCCCTGGCCGATGGCCTGACGTTCCGCTTCTCTACCCTGCCTTTACCCCACATTGTGCGAGTCACCCCCGCGCCTCATTCCAGCGAGAAATACTTCTCCGATTTGATCACGATCAAATTCAGTTCCCCCATGGATTTCGACACCCTGAAGAGCCGGGTTGTGATCTCGCCGCAGCCCAAGGGCGACCTGCGCATGTATTACAACGAATACGATTGGGAATTAAACATCTTTGGCCTGGAGCCTTCAACGGATTATATTGTGCGCCTGTTGCCCGGCATGCGTGATATTTATGGCAACCCGATCAACACGGAATATTCCTGGGATTTTAAAAGCGGCTCACTTTATCCTACCGCTAACCTGGTCATCCCTGGCACGCTGATCTACCGTCCTCACGGCGACCAAAGTTTCTTCTTCGAGTACACCAACCTGCAATTTGCAGAAATCAGTCTTTACCCCATTTCCCCTGAAGATTTCCTCCGCATGCAACGCGGCGAAATTTCCATGACCGATTTCACTCCCCAGGGGCAGCCACTGCGCACCTGGAACCCCGACCTGAATGTTCCCCGCAATCAATTCCAACGTGCCGAGCTCAGCCTGAAGGATGAAAGCGGCAACCCGCTTTCGCCCGGCTATTACTTCATCGGCCTCAAAGCAAAACCCTTCGCTTTTTCCAGATTCCTCCAGGGGGCAACCATCATCGTCGCCAGCGAAAACCTGACCCTCAAAACGACCGACAGTGAAGCCCTCGCCTGGTTGACGGACCTGGAAACAGGCCGACCGGTTTCTGGCGTGCCGATTTTGTTCCTGGATGATTCGGGCAAGCAGATCGGCAAGGTCACTACTGATGCCGATGGCCTGGCATACCTTTCGGGCATGGGCAATGCCCATCTGTTCTATGCCCGCACCGATGACAAGAATCACATCGCCTTTACCTCCCAGGATTGGGACAGCGGCGTTTCCCCCTTTAGTTTTGGCATTGATTGGAATTACTGGACCCCGAGCAAAGCGCCGTTCGGTTTTGTCTATACCGAGCGCCCCATCTACCGTCCCAATCAGGATGTGTTCTTCAAAGGCATCGTCCGCCAGAACGATGATCTGCATTACAGCCTGCCCGAACGAAAATCGGTTTACGTCACCATTTCGTTTGCCGGTGAAACTCTCTATGAGCAGGAATTGGCCCTCAACGAGATGGGCACATTCTCCGGCGTCTTCCACCTGGCAGAGGAAGCCGCCCTCGGCTCGTATGATCTCAGCCTCAAATTTTCCCGCAGCGATGAAACTCCCTTTGCCTACCATTCGTTCCGCGTGGCCGAATACCGCAAGCCAGAATTTCAGGTGACAGCGGCGCCCAACGTGACGGATGTTCTTGCTGGCGATTCCTACACCCTCTCTCTGGATGCGGCCTACTATTCGGGCGGATTCGTCGGCAGCGGGCAGGTCAGCTGGTTCCTCTCCGCCTCGCCCGCGGACTTTCAACCGGCTCCCGAGTATTCAAGTTTCTCCTTCGCCGATTATGATTACGACCTTTTCCGCCCTGAACCGTTTCCCCCCGTCATCACTCTGGAGGAGGGCAAAGCCACCCTCGATGAGAACGGTCACCTGGAACTCAGCCAGACCGCCCGGCTGGAAAAATACAAGAACGGCAGCCAGGTGACCTTCTCGGCCAACGTCACCGACGTGGCGGGGAATCTCGTCAGTGGCGGGACCAGCCTGCACGTGCATCCCAGCCTGATCTACGCGGGCATCCGCTCGCAGAGCTACGTGGGCAATGAGGGCCTGCCTGCCGCTTTCGACCTGGTCGTGCTGGATTGGCAATCCCAGCCGATCCCCAATCAACCCCTTACGGTGGAGATCATCCGCCGCGAGTGGTTCAGCGTGCAACAAAAAGATGAAAATGGCACCTTGCGCTGGGTGACCAGCGTCAAGGATACACCGGTCACCACCTTGAACGCCACCACCGATGCCGAGGGCCGGGCAAGCGTCTCATTCACCCCACAGCAGGGCGGGGTATATAAGGCTGTGGTCAAAGTACAGGATTCCCACGGCAATACGCAACAGGCCTCGCAATTTATCTGGGTGGCGGGTAGAGAATACATCCCCTGGCAGCAGACCAATGACCGCAGCTTCCGCCTGGTGACCGATAAACCCTCTTATCAGGTGGGGGATACTGCCAAAATTTTGATCGCCCAGCCTTTTGAAGGGAAACATTATGCCCTGCTGACCTATGAACGCGGTCACATTTACGAGAAAAAAGTCATTTTGCTCGATGGCAACAGCACAGTTTACGAGTTGCCCATTACCAAAGAAATGGCGCCGGTGGCCTACATCTCAGTCGTGGTGATTAAGGGCGCCGAGAGCGATTCCCCGCCCGATTTTCGCGTGGGCATGGCGCGCCTGAACGTGGACCTGGCGCAACAGCAATTGACAGTGACTCTCCAGGCCGATAAAGAATCTGCTGGCCCAAACGAAAAGGTCACCTACACTGTGACAGTCAAAGATTATGCCGGCAAGCCAGTGCAGGCCGAACTCTCGCTGGCACTGGTGGATAAAGCCGTGCTGGCGTTGGTTCCGCCGAACTCGCCGCCGATACTTTCGGCTTTTTACCCCCAGCGTGCCTTGAGCGTCTTCACTTCGCTGGGGCTGGTGTTCAGTGCCGATCAATTCAATGCCAGTTATCGGCAGTCGGCGATTACCGGCCAGGGGGGTGGCAGTGGCGGCGGCAAAGGCGAGGGCGATCTGGGGGTGGTTACCGTGCGCCAAAACTTCCGCGATACGGCGTACTGGGAGGCGCAGGTCAAGACCGATGCGCAGGGACAGGCGCGTCTCACGGTAACCTTGCCGGAAAACCTGACCACCTGGCAGATGAAAGCCCGCGCGGTCACCGCCGATTCGCGCGTGGGCGAGGCTACCCATGACCTGGTCAGCACCAAACCGCTGCATGTGGAAATGCAATCGCCGCGCTTCTTCATTGCCGGGGATACGGCTCGCGTCGGGGCGATTGTCCACAACAACACCAGAGCACCGCTCAATGTGCAGGTGAGGCTGGAGGCCGAAGGCGTGGAGATCAATTCGTCGGCGGAGCAAACCGTGCGTGTGGGCGCCGGACAACAGGCCTACGTCACCTGGGATGTGAAAGTTCACAGCGGAGTGAGCCGGGTAGATTTCACCGTGCACGCCGCGAGCGGAGCGTTTGAAGATGCCAGCAAGCCGGCCGTCGGTACATTGGCGGGACAGGGCATCCCGGTGTACACCTTCCATGTAACGGAACCCGTTGGCACGTCCGGCGTGATTCGGGATGCGACTTCGCTCACCGAGGCGATTCAGCTGCCCACGTCGCTTCCCTTCAAAAACCCGCAGGTCCATCTCGAACTCTCGCCTTCCCTGGCAGCCTCCATGATCGGCGGTTTGAACGCCCTCGAAGATTTTGAATACCTGTGCATGGAGCAAACTATCTCGCGCTTCTTGCCCAATGTGGCAGCGGTACGCGCTCTCGACCTGGCTGGCCAGCCCTCCACGGAGTTGCGTGCCCGACTCGATAAGCAGGTGGGCACCTCCTTACAACGCATTTATGCCAAACAGCTGCCTGATGGCGGTTGGGCCTGGTGGGATGGCAAGAACAGCGACCCCCAGGTGACGGCTTATGTACTGCTCGGCCTGCTGGAGGCCCGTGGCGTCGGCTACAACATTCATCAGGATACCTTTGACCGCGCCGTAGAGTACCTGAAAAACAATCTGCCCAAACTCAGCCCCAATGACGCTGTGTGGAAATACAACCGCCAGGCCTTTATTACCTATGTCCTGGCGCGCGCCGGTGAATTTCCGACCTATGCGGCGCAAAATCTCTTCGAGAACCGCAGCCATCTGGGCACGTATGGCCAGGCGTATCTGGCGCAGGCCTTCTTCCTGGATAACCCGCAAGCCAGCCGGGTCAAAACGCTGATGGCAGACCTGGTAGGATCGGCAGTGCTTTCAGCAGCGGGGGCTCATTGGGAGGAGAAAGAAGCCGATTTTTGGAATTGGAATACCGATTTACGCACGACGGCGATCACCCTGGACGCCTTTGTGCGCATTCAACCCGAATCGCCCCTGACGGTGGATGGGGTGCGCTGGCTGATGGCGCATCGCCACCCCGACGGCTGGGGCTCTACCCAGGAAACGGCCTGGACGTTGCTGGCGCTGACGGACTGGTTGGCGATCTCGAAAGAATTTTCCGCCAATTACACCTATGCTGTGGGCCTCAACGGCGAATCGCTGCAACAGGGGCAGATGACCCAGGCCAACCTGACTACGCCGACGCAATTGACGATCAGCGGAGAGCAGTTGAGCCAGCAGGTGAACTACCTGGTCATTACACGGGGCGCCGGGACGGGGAACCTGTATTACACCGCTTACCTGCAAACAGAATTACCAGTGAATGAGGTGGCGGCGCTGGATCGCGGCATCATTGTCTCGCGGCAATACTTCACGTTGGACAACCCAAAGAAGCCCATCACCCGCATCCGGCGCGGGGAATTGGTGCGGGTGCAGGTGACGATTGTGGCTCCGGCGGCCTTGCACTATGTGGTGGTCAACGATCCCTTGCCGGCTGGCCTGGAAGCGGTGGATGCATCCCTGCTCACCGACCCGCAGGTGCCGGAGAAGTACAGCGTGACCGATTTCAGTCGGCGCGGCTGGGGCTGGTGGTTCTTCAATCACATTGAGCGACGGGATGAGAAGGTGGTGCTCTCGGCGGATTACCTCCCTGCGGGGACGTATGTCTTCACCTACCTGGCCCGCGCCAGCGCTGCCGGGACGTTCAACGTGATTCCCACCACCGCGGCCGAGTTCTACTTCCCCGATGTGTATGGCCGGGGGCAGGGGAGCGTGTTCGTGGTTGAGCCGTGAGGGCGGTAGAAAGGCGTGAGGCGATTTAAATGTCAATTCGGGATAAAACCCACCTGAAAATTCGCCCGAATTGGGTTGTCCTTGCGAGACGACGTTTTCTTCCGTCGAAGCATCTCCCGGCAGGCTAGCCTGACTTTTGTGCACCTGGCGGACAAAGCATGAGAAACGACCTCCGTGAAGAGATTGGGCCAACACGTTGCTGTATCACGGCGAGGCGGCCAGAAAGGCCGCCGACTGCGCCGCGTGCCAGTCCTCCGCATGAGCGCGGAGATTGCTTCGCCGCCTTCAGCGGCTCGCAATGACAGCAAAAAACAGGTTTCTTATGCTTGCAACAGCGCATTTTGCACGTACCATCTTCACGGCCACCCCCACCCCTGCCCCTCCCCCGTCCCCGCAAGGAGCATGTGCCCTAAGTGTCGCCAGTCTGCGGGGAAGGGGGGGATGGGGTGTTTGAAGCATCAGACGGGACAAGAGCAGGTCTACATCCCTCACGCTTCGCTCCCCCTTCAGGGACTTCGCAGAGCAGGCGCTTCGCTCGCAAGGCCACCAGGATACAGAATCTTTGCGATCAGGATGGATTTTCAGATGCAAAAACGGACGAGTCAACTTCGAGCGGCCAGGACTGACAGATAACGACTTATCCCGAACTCAGGTTAACATAGATCTGCATTTGCTCAAAAAAAGTGCAAAGATAATAGTGCCCTGCGTTTTTGAGCCAAAATTCAACGGTGTTCTGGTCGGCGCAGGCCGACCTTGTGCGTCGTAGCCCGAAACTTTAGTTTCCGGGCGCCAACCCCTCGAGCGACTTCCGTAACAATCCACAGGGATTTGGGCAGAGATTCCGGCTCTATTTCATAGTCTCGTCTTCCCCCTTGCTTCAAGCGCGGGGGATGGCTAGCGTTCCACTGTGATCACCACTTCTGCGCTGCTCACTTCCTCGCCGTGGATCGTCACGCCGTGAGCGTGGATGCGATGCTGCCCTGGGCTGAGCGGCCACCAGACGCGGTAGGGCGCGGCGGAGAGGGTGGCCAGGGGACGGTCATCTACCCATATCGTCACTTGCGCCAGGCCAGAGCCGGCGGCTTCGATGAGCAATTGCTGCGCGGCGGGCTCAAAGAGCGGATCGAAGCGATAGGTGGCGCCCGGCGGCGGAGAAAGCAGGGTGAGAAGCGGTTGGTTGACCAGGGGCGCACCATGACTCAGATCGGCCAGCAGGAGTAACCCCTGGCTGCGTGCCCAGGGATGCGCCGCCGGCGGCAAGTTGAGCGCGATGATCACCTGGCGTCGTTCGGGCGGCGTATTTTCGTCGGCCAGTTGACCACTCAAAGCGTCCAGGGTGACAGGCTGGTACAGGTCATCGGCGCGGTCCGGTTCGGTGCCGGCGATGAACCATTCTGTGTGGGTGTGCGGGCAGTAGGGAGTAGGCAACAGGCCGGAGAGGGTACAAACTTCTCGTTGCACCAGCCCATCCGGGCGCACAAAGTCACGTTTGGGTGTGCCCTCCAGGGCTTTGCGGATGACTTCGTGCCAGATGGGCGCCGCACCGGTCAGCCCGGTGACGTTTTTCATCGCCTGGTAGTCGCTGTTGCCTACCCACACGCCGACTACCAGGTCGGGGGTGTAGCCGATGGTCCAATTATCGTGAAAATTAGTGGTGGTTCCGGTCTTGACCGCGGCGGGGCGATCGATTTTTAGCGTGGAGTTGCGCCCAAAGCCGAGAAGACGCGCCTCGTCGTCCGCCAGGATGTCGCTGATCAGCCAGGCCAGGCGCGGGTCCAGGAGCTGAAACGGCGGGGTGGGAGCCGGCCGGTAGAGTAGAACCCCGCTGGGATCGCGAATCTCCAAAATGGCCGGGTGATCGGTCTTGATTCCCCGATTGGCGAGCACGGCGTAGGCGCCGGTCAGTTCGAGCAAGGACATTTGTCCGCCGCCCAGGGCCAGAGAGAGATCGTATTCGTTCGGATCGCCGAGGGTGGTGATGCCCAACTGGCGGGCAAAGTGGATGGTGGGGGCAATGCCCACGCGTTGTAGGGTGAGCACGGCGGGAATGTTGAGCGAGGAAGCCAGCGCCTGGCGCACGGGTACCGGCCCGTGTTCGAGACCGTCGTAATTTTGTGGCACGTAAGGCTGGCCCTCGTGGGTAGGAAAGGTGGTGGTGACGTCCAGCAGCGTTGTCGCCGCCGTCCAGCGGAGGGGCCCTTGCGGGTTGAGCGCCAGGGCGTAAAGGAAGGGCTTGAAGGCCGAACCGGGTTGACGCGGGGCTATAGCCATGTTGACCGCGCCATCAATGTCGGTATCGAAATAGTCGGCGCTGCCCACCAGCGCCAGAATTTCGCCACTGGTGGGGTCGAGGGCCACCAGAGCGGCGTTGTTGACGTTTTGTTCGGGGTGACGCTGGCGGAATTCCCGCACCTGGCGGCGGATGGCCTCCTCGGCAATTTCTTGCAGGTTCAGGTCCAGCGTGGTGCGCACGATCAGCCCTGCCCCGGCGAGGTCGAGCTGACCACTTTCGGCCAGCTGATCCAGTTGGGCTTTGACCATCCAGACGAAGTGTGGAGCGCGGATGGGATAGGGGGTGCTGGTGTAGTGCAAGGGTGTTTCCTCTGCCTGAATGCGCTCTTCGGGGCTGATGAAGCCGTTTTTTTCCATCAAACCGAGCACCACGTGCTGACGTTCGCGCGCCTGCTGCGGGTGAGTGAAGGGATTGTAAGCGCTGGGCGATTGCGGCAGGCCGGCTAGCAGGGCACATTCGGCCAGGGTCAACTCGCTGGCGGGCTTGCCAAAGTAGGTCTGGGCGGCGGCTTCGATCCCATAAGCCATGCCGCCGTAATACGTCTCGTTCAGGTAAAGGGCCAGAATTTCATCTTTGGTGAACGTGCGAGTGATCTGCCAGGCGAGGACGATCTCGCGTACCTTGCGGCGCAGCGAGCGCTGACCCGTCTCCTCGTTGAGCAACAGGTTGCGCGCCACTTGTTGGGTGAGAGTGCTACCGCCGGCCAACGTCTCGCCACCGCGCAGGTTGATCCACAGGGCGCGCAGGATGCCGCCCAAATCCACGCCAGGGTTGGTGTAAAAGTTTTTGTCTTCGACGGCGATGGTGGCCTCTTTCAGGCAGGGGGGAATGGCCTCCACCGGCAGGGAGATGTGTCGCCCGCCCTGCGTGGGGAGAATCTCGTAGAGCAACCGTCCGTTGCGGTCGGTGATACGGATGGAGGGTTGGTTCAGATGGCTGGCGAGCGAATTTACCTTGGGCAGATCGTGAAAAAAGGAAAACCCCAGCGCCAGGATGGCAAGCACAAGGAAGAGCAAGAAGGCTTGTTTTAATTTCATCGCTTTCATTTTACTCCCGCGAGGGGGCTATAATCGTCCCATGAAGTTAAAGACGCTGACCCTCCTGTTCGCGTTCCTGATCCTTGCCATCATCATCCTGGCAGATCGCAACCAGATCGGCTTTTTGCACCTGCTGTATGATTTCCCCGGCGGCGACAAAGCCGGACATTTCCTCCTCTTCGGGATTCTCTCGTTCCTCCTCAACCTGACTGCCCTCCGTTCGCTTCGCACCCTGACCTCGCCGCGGGTCGCCGTGACCGTGAGTCTGCTCCTCGCCCTGGCGATTGGAATCGAAGAATGGTCGCAGCGCTTTTTCCCCGCCCGCACATTTGACGTATGGGATTTGCTCTTTAGCCTTCTAGGGGTGGTGCTGGGTGCCTGGCTGGCGTACAAAAAATCCCCTCTCCCGTTGCCGAGAGAGGGGATTCAGCGTAAAGGCTAAGGCACCAGGCGTAAATGGCCCTCGGCATCGTTGATCACGGATTGCTGTTCCCACCACATGGGATAGTATTGGATGTTGGCCCACATTTCGGCCATGTCAATGTAATGAGGGTGGAAGGCATGCCCCGATTGGCCGGTGGTGTGCACAGTGACGGAGCGATCCAGGTTGCTTAAATCCACAATCATGCGCATGGAGGGCAGCCAATTGACCGCGAACGATTCACCCACGCTCCAGCCGGTGGCGTTGACGATAGACTGCCCACCACTGGTCTCGAATGGGCCGCGATTGAAGAGATTTTCAATCAGCCCAATGCCCGATTTGCCCAACGTCTGGTTGCGGAAGGTGGCGGTGTGCAGTTCTCCCCAACGCGGCCATTTTTGCGGGTCTTTGCCGTATTCTTTTTCCAGTTGGGTTACGGTTTCAATCAAAGAGGCCACGTAAATGTCGTCGCGGGTCTCAATTTTGTCGGGGGTGGTCTTGTCATCCCAGAAAGGATCGTTGGGAGATTGCACCAGATGACGCATCACTTCAAAGTAGCGGTCGCCGCCCGAAGCCGCGTAGCGCTCTGGCAAGTCATCGTCAAAGGTGTTTTGCAACAGGTTCCACCAGAACCACTGGTACACCGCTGCAGCCTGTGAATCGGCCACGCTTTGCCCATTCCACTTTTGCATCAGGTCGAGGGCATAGGCCTGATTGGGGGTGGCCGCCTTGAAGTCGATCTCTTCCCAAATGGGCAGGATGGCGCGCGAACCCAGGTCAAGCGAATCGCCTTGCATTTGCTGGATGTAAGGGATGTCAATTTTGCCCGGGGCGTTTTGAATCATGTCCACGATGCGCTGGGCGCGGAAGCCGTAATCCCAATCGGCAGTGACCAGGTAGGGGTAGTCGCGGGGAGGTACCTGATTGTTCGCGGTGACGATGTAGCCCTCTGCCGGGTTGAAGGTGTAAGGCAACTCCTCAAAGGGAATATAGCCCACCCATTCGTAATCATCCGTCCAGCCGGGGACGGGGAAGCGTCCATCCCCGTTTTTGCGGATGGGTACATCGCCTGGCATCTGGTAACCAATGTTGCCCTCCACGTCAGCGTAGAGCAGGTTTTGGGCAGGCACATGGAAACCGCGCGCCGCCTGGCGAAATTCCTCCCAGTTTTGGGCGCGGTTGAAGCCCCAAATGGCCTCAAATGGCGTGGACGGCGAAAGGGCGGTCCACTTCAGGGCGATGACGTAGTTTTCGGGTAGCGGAATGCCGGCGCGCTGGCGGAAGGGTTCAAATTTTTTGTCTTTGGGGTCGCCTTTGTCCATCAGCGGGCCATAGACTTCGGAGATGACCGGCCCGTGCCGTGTGGAGCGGACGGTGATTTGCACCGGTTCGCCGCCGACCACGGGGATGGTCTCGGTGCGCGTTTCGAAGTCCACCCACTGACCGTTGACTTCGTATTGATTGGGGTTTTCGGGGTTGACTTTTTCGATGTACAGATCCATCACGTCGGGGCCAACGTTGGTAAAGCCCCAGGCGATTTTGTCATTGTGGCCGATGACCACGCCCGGCACACCGGCAAACGTGAAGCCTGCCACTTCGTAAGGGCAGTCTGGGCCTTTTGGCTGACAGTGGAGCGCCATCTGATACCAGATCGAGGGCATTTGAATGCCCAGATGCGGGTCATTGGCCAGCAAAGGCTTGCCGCTGGCAGTCAATTTGCCGGAAACCGCCCAGGAGTTGGATCCGATTCCATCGCCCAGCGCGCCCAGCAACGGGTCCAGCAGCGAAGCGTTGTGCTCGAGGGCGGCGAGCACCTCGTTGGGCAGGTCCACGCGGGGCAGGGATTCCGGCGCGGTCGCGGCCGTCCCCTCCCCGATTTTGTTGACGATCAGCGGATGATCGGCGGGGTAGGGCGGGAAGAGTTGATCCACCTGCTCTGGAGCGAGAGTCTTGAGTAAAACGGCACGTTCGATCTCCTCGCCCATGTTGCCGCGCAAATCCCAGGCCATGGCTTTGCCCCAGGTGAGGCTGTGCACAGGTTGCCAGGGTTCGATTTTGTAATCGGGGCTGAGCAATTTCACGATGGCGTATTCCAGGCTGAGGGCGGTGCCGCTGTGGTCTTTCAGGTAGGCATTTACGCCGGCGGTGTAGGCATCCAGAATGGCGCGTGGCTCAGGCCCCAGCGCTGCCAGCTCGGCTTCAGCGGTCTGACGCCAGCCGAGGGTGCGCAGGAAGGTGTCGGTTTCCACCTGGCCTTTGCCAAACATGGCCGAGAGTTCACCGGAGCCAATGTGCCGCCACACGTCCATTTGCCAGAAGCGCTCCTGGGCGTGGACGTAGCCTTGGGCGAAGAACAAATCGTGCACGGTGCTGGCGTAAATGTGGGGGATGCCCATGTGGTCGCGGTAGATGTCCACCGTGCCATCCAGGCCGGGCAGCTTGATCTCGCCGTCAATTTGGGGGAAGGATTGGGGGGCCACCTTTTGGGGCAGGTACGCTTTGAAGTAATAAGCGCCTCCGCTACCTACCACCAGAGCAAGGATGAGCAAACCAATGAATCCTTGTACAAGAAAACGTCGAATTTTCATATCTCTCCTCCGGGGATGATTTTTTGCCATTATATTCTCGGCCTGTCTCCCTGCGTAGGGTTGGAGAACTCTGCGGGCTGAATGGTAAAATTGCGCCCATGACCCAACAGGATTCACGCGCCCAACTGGATTGGTCCACGCTGATTTTGAGCCTGACGTTGTTCTTTGGCTTTCTCGTGCGCTTCTTCCCCGGACTTTTAGCCGGGTTCCCGTTAAATGATGGGGGCATGTTCCTGACGATGATTCAGGACCTGCGCGACAATGCCTTTCGGCTGCCAGCGTTTACCACCTACAATCAGGCCGGTATTCCCTTTGCGTATCCGCCGTTGGGGTTTTATGTAGGGGGTGCGCTGAGCCTGTTGGGGATTCCGCCCTTGCAGGTATTGCGCTGGCTGCCGCCGCTGGTGAATTTTGCCTCCATCCTGGCGTTTTATCGCCTGGCGTATGCCTTGCTGGAAGAACGTCGGCGGGCCGCGGTGGCGAGCATGGCCTTTGCCCTGCTGCCGGGGAGTTTTTCCTGGCAGATTATGGGCGGCGGCCTGACGCGTGCCCTGGGCATGTTCTTTCTTTTGCTGGCCAACCACGCGGTCTATCGCTTGTTCCGGCGCGGGGAGTGGAGATTGGTTTTCCCCGCCACCCTGTTTTGTGCGCTGGCAGTGCTCAGTCACCCCGAAGTCAGCCTGGCGACGGCGGCCAGCTGTGCTTTGTTCTGGCTCTTTTTCGGGCGTACCTGGCGTGCTACTCTGCAAGCGGGGGTGGTGGCAGTGGGCACCTTGCTGCTCACTTCTCCATGGTGGGGGAGCGTTCTGGCGATGCACGGCCCGCGTCCGTTTTTGACGGCGATGCACACCGGAGCGTACATTCTCAACCCCATCCTGGAATTCTTGCGAGATGGTCTGACCTTCGATGTGTGGAATGGGGTATTTAATTTGCTCTTTTGGGCAGGCCTGGTGTGGGCGATCAGACAGCGCCAGTTTTTCGTTCTGGCCTGGTTGGTGCTGCCTTATTTCAGCGAGCCGCGCAGCGCACCGGCCTTTGCCCATTTCCCCAAATCTATCCTGGTGGCCTGGGCTATCATGGACGTGTTGCCGGCAGCATGGCGGCGATTGGGCCAGAAAACGGGCAAAGTGGTTCACCTGCCTGCTTTCCAGGAACGCGGCTTTACCCTGGCCTTATTTGGCCTGATGTTCTTGTGGTTTGTGGAGAGTGCTTTTTGGGGGTTACTGATGGTCATGATCAGCCTGCAACCACCGGCGCCGCAGCAGGCGCTGGAATGGGTGCGTCAGGCCACGCCAGCAGAGAGCCGTTTTATCATTTTGAGCGGCAATTCGGGAGTGATGACTGACCCGATTCAGGAATGGTTCCCGGCGTTGAGCGGCCGGCGTAGCCAGTCCACCGCCCAGGGGACCGAGTGGACACTGGCCGGAGAGTTTTTTTCCCGCCTGGAGCAGTTGAACCGTTTGCAGAAATGCCGTCAGATCGCCTGCGTGGAGCAGTGGTCACAGGAAACGGGATTGGGATATTCTCATGTTTTGATCTTGAAAAAACCGCGCCTGGAAGAATTGATCCATTCGGCGCGGGAGGCAGGTTATCGCTTGCTTTTCGAAAACGAGGCGGCGGTGGTTTTTGAGAAAGGGAAATGATGACAGACTTCCGAAGTCTCTCAGACTTCGGAAGTCTGTTTCTTTGAGGCAGGATGGCCCCTTACGGTACGTAATACTCGATGATGAGCTGCGGGCGGACGGCGGCTGTGGCGTTGGCGCTGTAGAACTTGAGGAAGTCAGCGCCGTTGTCGTTGTTATCGTCTTTGGCAAAGCGCAGGCGGAACTGAGTGACGCCGGTCTTGTTGACGTAGGAGAAGATGCTGCCAGTCGTCCAGGTGCGGGTGTACCAGCCGCTGACCGGGGTCTTGGGCAGGGCGCCGATGGCGTTCTGGCTGGCGATGGCCTGGAAATCGGTCAGCTGCAGGGCAGCATTGCCGCCGAAGGGGCCTTTGCGCACGTCAATGAGTAGATTGCCATGGGTGTTGAAGGGGTTAGTACCAACAATGCCCTGGAGCTTGAGTTTGAGGGTGACTTTGGTGATGATGGCGTTATCGGGGAGGTTGGCGGTGTTGAAGGAAAGGATGGCGCGATACTGGCGGTTGGCGGCATCATCGCCGAGGTAGAGGGATGTGGCGGTGTTGTTGAGTGACCCGCCGGTGTTGGAGGTTTCAGTGGTTTCGAGGATCCAGCCATCTTGAGCGGCGATGGAAGTGAAGGATAGACTCATATTTTTCTGGACATCGTAAGCCTCGCCGCCGGTGTAGGGTAGGCCAGAGAGCAGGTTGCCGGCCAGGTCGGCGATGGTGGCGGAGGCGGGCACATCCAGCCGCAGGGTGCCGTTGCCCGTGCCGGTATCCACCGTGACGGTGTAGGTCGCACCGCTGCCGGAGACGCCCGTCACGCTGGCGCCGCTGATGGCGCCGGTGGCGGTCAGGCTGAAGTCGGAAGCATCCACGCCCGTTACGGCTTTGGAGAAGGTCACGGTGAAGTTCACGCTGGCGGCGCTGGTCGGGTTCGGATCGGCGCGCAGGATGGAGACCACGGTGGGCGTCGTCTTATCCACGTCATAGACTTCTCCGCCGGTGTAGGGCAGGCCAGAGAGCGGGTTGCCGGTCAGGTCGGTGATGGTGGCGGAGGCGGGCACATCCAGGCGCAGGGTGCCGTTGCCCGTGCCGGTATCCACCGTGACGGTGTAGGTCGCACCGCTGCCGGAGACGCCCGTCACGCTCGCGCCGCTGATGGCGCCGGTGGCGGTCAGGCTGAAGTCGGAAGCATCCACGCCCGTTACGTCTTCGGAGAAGGTCACGGTGAAGTTCACGCTGGCGGCGTTGGTCGGGTTCGGATCGGCGCGGAGGAGAGAGGAGACAGCCGGTTGAATGAGATCGTTTTCGTGTAGAAAGATGTCAACGGAATTGTTCGTGTCGCTGCTTACCAGATTGTCAGCGTACGATTCAAAGGCCACATACAGTCCATCGCTGGAGATAGCAGGGTAGTATGAGTCGCTATTTGCTTCGGTTCTGCTTGAGTCGAGCGAGATGCGCATAGTGCTACCCGTTTGGGTATCATGAAGGAAAATGTCATTTGCTACATTGGTATCTCCGCTGACCAGGTTGCTGGCATAAGAATGAAAAACCACATAGCGCCCATCGCCGGAGATGGCCGGGCCGTATGAGTTGTTATTTGCTTCGTTTCCGCTCGAGTCGATAGAGATGCGTGTGGTGGTGCCGCTTTGGGT
>DAOUAN010000058.1:0-9257 GCA_034433385.1 Anaerolineales bacterium
CTGGCCTCGTTTCGCTCCAAACAGAACCAGCCCAACCTTCTCAAGGAGGTGGGCTGCGGACGACGGGAGCGAGGTAAAGACCAGGTTGTCAACATTGGGCGTGATTTTACCACTGCCACAAAATATGTCAATGATTCAGTTTGTGCTGCCACAATTCCAAATCTGAATGCCAACCCGGACCCGCCCGGACGAAATGATCAGACTATTCTTACGTGAGTTCGAGGAAAGGGCCGGATTCAAGAATGCACCGCAGAGACGCAGAGTTCGCGGAGATTTTTCTATGGGGTCTCGCTGCATTGGGATGGCCGTCTAAACAACATCCCAGTGCTCAAAAATAGACAAGAGCACTGGGATGTTTTACTTTCTACTTCACATTACACCCCAAACATCTACAAACCACATCCAATCGCAACGGTTCCGCTTTTGACAGACGAGATACTGGCATCAAAGGATGCTGTCGGTACAAACTCAGTGACGCCATCCGATACGCTGCCCCAGGCAATGGCCGGGCGGAAAGAGCCGCTGAAGTGTGAGTTAAAAATACAACCCGGCGATTGGAAGTGGCTATTGCTATTCTGGCGAGAAAGCGGTGCACTGGCTGTCCAACCTAAATTTACAGCAACCTGGAATGGTGTGCCAGAAACATAGTCAAAAACATCAATTGTCGCATGTAAGCTGGCGGATTGAAGTTTACTAACCACTTGAAAATCGGGGCCAGCCAGTGAGACACCACCATCTGCAGCAATCAGTTGAACGCCCAAACAAACATCATATTGAGAGATGAAGAGAGAAGCGCCCGATGAGAAATTCCCCGGGCCGGGAGAGCTTTGAAAAACACCCTCGCTGGCAAAAACGCTAACATCCGTAAAGATGCAGCCCGAAGAATCAACGCTGGAGAAGAACGCACTGGCCGATTCCCCCCTGAATTTGCCCGTTCCACCTCCACCGCCTGCACTGGCAGGCATGGCGCTACCGAACACAGTCAGCACCAGGATAAGAATGACCAGAATTTTGGTCGCTGTTTTCATTTTTCACTCCTTCGCTAAAACTAAGGTCAACACACAACCCCTAAAGCACAGGATACAGCCTCACCTCCTTCCGCTGCCAGGATTTGCCAACCAGTATTTCATCAGCATAGTTTGACCAAAAACGGTCGCAGTTCATCTCTCTAGGTCAACAGCAGTGAAAAAATGCTTTCAAAACGCCCCCTATTGCAACCCAACCCAAAAAACAAACAACAAGTAATTACAGAATAACTACTTCATGGAAAAAATCAATCCCCCAAAGGTGCCAATGATCATCCAAAACATCACAAACAGGATGGGGATGCCGCGAACAACCGCGGCCAGCAATCCACCTGAGATTCCCGCCTCGGTAAACTCTGAGCGCTTCTCCCCCGACCTCGCGGCTGGCACGGCCTCCCGCGCGCGAATCCAGCCGATTCAACGCGAGCTCAGTCAACTCAACATTGGCTACAACCCACTCAGTCCAATATTGGCTATACGAAAATGGCGCCCCCCGTTTGACCAGCCATGAACTTGCCAACTGGACCAAGATCATCTCCTACCCACCAACCAGGTCGCCCTGGAAGTAGACACATTATTTCAACTTTTGGCGGTCTGCCGAGCCTAAATTAGCAACCAATTGCCCTTTGCATTTGCCAACCAGTCCTGTCAGGATGGGCAGAGATGCACTTTTTACGCCCGCCCAGCCGGTCCCACTTTGGGTACGCAACTCTTGACGCTGCAGATCATCGTCAGTAGGCCGCTGTTTAGATTTAATGCTCCTCTTCACTCATCATTTGTAAAAACAAATCAATAACTTGGGGGTCAAAATGAAAACCTGCTTGCTGCTGAATATATTCAATAGTCTTTTCCTGTGACCATGCTTGACGATATGGCCGGGCAGAGGTCAGGGCATCCCACACATCCACCACGGCGAAGAGGCGGGCGGCTAAGGAAATCTGCTCCCCTTTTAACCCGCGCGGGTAGCCGCTTCCATCCCATTTCTCATGATGACAATACGGAATGTCCAATGCGGGGCGCAAGTACGCAATCGGCGAAAGCATTTCATAGGCCAGCGTCGGGTGTTTACGCATGATAGCCCATTCTTCATCCGTTAGTTTGCCGGGCTTGAGCAAAATCGCGTCGGGAATGCCCATCTTGCCGATGTCGTGCAAAAGCGCGCCGCGCCGGACGTGCGCGAGTTGGTCTTCCTTCATGCCAGCGGCGCGGGCCAAACGCAAAGTCATTTCGGTCACGCGCAATGTATGTCCTTCGGTTTCCTTATCGCGCAAATCCAGCGCCCGCGACCACCCCTCGATGGTGGCATCGTAAGCCGCCGCCAGGTCAAGGTTGGATTGCAGCAGATTCTCGAACATTTGGGCGTTGTCCACCGCCAGCGCCACCTGATTTTGAAGCGTACGAAAGAAATCCAGCCAATCGGAATCAGGCTGAAACGAAGCACGATAATACACTTCCAGCGTTCCCTTTACCTCGCCTTTGGCGATGAGCGGCGCAGCGATGCCGCCGCTGAATCCCTCGTTGGCAGCGAGGAGATCCTGCCACGTTTCGGCGGAAAGTTCAACGCTCTGCACGATGCGCTGCTCGTAGACAGCGCGCCCACCAAGCCCCTCACCCAGCCGCAGCGGACGGCGGGCGGCTTTCTCGTCACGAAAGCCGCTGCCAGCGGCAAACGACAGGGTGGGGACAAAGCGATCGAGCAGGCGAATAGCTACCGCATCAGCGCGAAGGTCGGCTGCAATCTGCTTGCTGATAATACCCAGCGCTAGCCGTAGGTCTGTGCTGGACAAAATGGTGCGGTCAATCGCGCTTAGTGTGGATAACTGCTCCATCCGCCGCAGGGTCTCCTCGTGGAGTTCCATGCGCTGCAAGGTGACCCCGGCCATGCGCGCCAGCGCCTCGAGCAGTTTCACCTGCTCGGGCTGGATCTGGCGCGGCAAGGCGCAGGAGACACAGAAAACGCCAACGATGTTTTCGAGAGCGTGGATGGGAATGCAGGCGCCGCCCCAACCGGGCGGAATCTGCTCGGCTACCGCCGGGTGGGCGCGCCCATCACTGGCAAACTCTGCGGAAATCAGCGCCTGTTTGCTAGCAAAGACGTGGCCGGCAATGCCCTCGCCGGGTTTGAGCGGCACCTCGCGGATTTCCGCCAGCCAGCCCCGAGCGATCTCGGTGCGCAATTCATCCTCCGCTGAATGGTAAAGCCAGATGGCCCCGGCGGGAAAGTCCAGCACGGCGAGCGTCTCATCGAGCAGAATCGGCAGCGCCTCGCTGATAGTGCGCGCCTGGCGCAGCGCGGAAGTGACCCGGTCGAGCGCCTCCAGTTCGGCCAGCCGCTGCCGGCGCGCCTCTTCAGCCTGCTTGCGGGCAGTGACGTCGTTGAGCAGGAAAATGGCGCGCACGCCCTGAGCCGCCTCGCCTGGCAGGCTGAGAGGCGAGAGCGAGACTTCTACAACGAGCGTTCGACCTTCACGCGTTCGCAGCGTGACTTCTTGATTTTTCTGCGTCTCGCCTTTTAAGGCGCGTTGGAGCATTGCTTCCCAAGAGTCGCCCGTTCCCTGCCAGACGTTCGGTAGCGGCTTGTCCAGCAGATCGTCGGCGCGCCAGCCGAGCAGCGCTTCGGCGGCCTCGTTCCAGTAATGCACCGTTCCATCAGGGTTGAGCAGAATCACTGCCGCGGGTAGTTCCTCCAACATCACGCGGTGGAATTCCGCCGACATGCGCCGCGCCAGGAGCAGGCTGGCGACGCGCGCCTGTAATTCCACCATCTCCACTGGCGAAAGCAGCACCTCGTCAATCGTCTTCCAGAGATGGCGGGTGGCCATGCCCGCATCCTGCCGGGCAGTGACCAGCAGGAAGGGCAGGAAAGCAGGGGATTCCTTTGCCTTGCGCGCCTCCACCGCCTGCCAGGTTTTCTCCAGCGCCGGGCCGTCGAGGATGCACAGGTCAAAGGCTTCATCCAGCGCGGCCGGTTGCGGCGCGGCGCTCACCACCTGGTAATGGGATTCCAAAGCGCTCGCCAGCAGGCGGCGGTTGGAAACATTTTCAAGAAGAAGCAGGATCCTGCTCATCGGTGATCAGTCTTTCAACATCGCTTGAATCAAATTCAGCAGTTCCTTCACCGCCAGCGGCTTGACCAGCACGCCGCGCGCGCCGTGTTCCAGGCTGGTCTGCTGCAAAGCGGCGCTGTGTTTGGGCGAGATGATGAGAAACGGAATCTGGCGGGCGCGCAATTCCTCGCAGGCCGACCAGACCTCCGGCCCAAAGCCGCTCACATCCAGCAGCGCCATCTGGATGGGCGGTTTTTCCGCCAGGGCGCGGTTGAACGCCTCCAGCGTGGCGGCAGGGCGGGTGCGGTAGCCGGCGCGGCCGAGAAATTCGCCGAGCAGTTCCAGGTTGCGGGTGTTGTGGTCCACCGTCAGGATGAGCGCAGGTTCGGGTTGCTCAGCCATTCTCTTCATCCCCTTTCTCTTTGATCCACTCCGGCGTGCCGCTGAGGATGCCGCGCAGGTTGGTCAGCGGCCGGCCGACCTTGATGCCGTAGCGGGTGATTTCAACCTCGCGCAGGGTGCGCTCGAAGTTGCTCAGGCGCTTCTTGAGCACGCCGATCGCCTTGCACATTTCGCCGCGGATTTCCAGGTAGCGCAGGAAGACGATGTTATCGCCCAGGTAACTGATGTTGGCGTCGGTGGCGCGGAAATCGCCGGTGATTTCGGCAACCTCGGTCACCAGGAAGACCGCCACGCCCTGGTTTTGCAGGTACTTGGCGATGGCGTGCAACTCGGCGATGAGATTCTGCCCGCGCAGGGAGAGATTGAAGCCGGCGACGCTGTCGAGCATGACCAGGCGCGTGCCTTTCTCTTCCACATCGCGGCGCACCAGTTGGGCGAATTCGCCGGGGGTGTATTGCAGCGGCTCGATCTTGACGATGGAGAGGTTGCCATTCTCAATCATCACGCGCGCCGGGATGTTGACCGCATCGCAGCGGCGGAGGATGATTTCGACCTCCTCCTCGAAGGTGTAAACGGCCGAGCGCTCGCCGCGCCCGGCGGCCTCTTTCACGAACTGCATGCCCAGGGTGGTCTTGCCCACGCCGCTCGGCCCGGTGATGATGGTGACCGTGCCGCGCTCGATGCCGCCGCCGAGCAGTTCATCCAGTTCCGGCACGCCGGAGGAGATGGTCTCGGCGCTGAACGGACGGTAAGCGGCTTCCGGCACCAGGCGGGGGTACACCTGCATTCCGCCGCTCCCCAGCGTGAAGTTGTGGTTGCCGGGGCGGAAGTCCGAGCCGCGTAGTTTGGTCACGCTGAGGACGCGCCCTTCCGGGGCGAAGAAGATGTGCAGCACGCCATCGGCCATGAATTGCAGGTCATCATCGGGCGCTTCGGGACTGCTTTCGGAGGTAAACAGCACCGTCGCGCCGTGGTCAATCAGGAAGCGCAGGAAGGAAAGCACCTGCTGGCGAAACTGAAAAGGGTCGCTCGCCAGATAACGGAACTGGGTTATGGCGTCGAGGAAGACGCGCCGCGGGGCGATTTTTTCCACCGCGTCAATAATTTTTTGCGTAGTGGGGGCGCGCTCCACCTCGGCGGGGGAGAAGATGTCGTAGGTCTCGACCTCGGCAAAAAACTGCGGCGAGGGCGTCAGGTCGAGGAAGTGGACGTTCTTCAGGTCGAAGCCCAGTTTTTCGGCGTTCTGGCGTACCTGTTCGACCGGTTCGCCGAGGGTGATGAAGAGCGATGATTCGCCCGCTGCAGCGCCAGCGGTGAGGAAGTGAAGTCCCAGGGTAGTCTTGCCGGTGCCGGGGCCGCCGCGCACCAGGTAGGCGCGCCCGGGGATGAAGCCCCGTGGAGCACTTCATCCAGGCCAGGGACGCCGCTGGAGATGCGGGATTCGGGGGAAGAAGAGTTTTTTGTCTTCATGGGGAGTTCCTTTCGGTGGAAAGCGCCCAGCAGTGAAATCGTCAAGTTCTGCCGCAAAGAGGAAACCCTTATAACGATTCAAACTGAGCAAAAATCCAACTCTGGACATTCCCGCAAGTTCAGCGGCTCAACCAGAAGAAAGTCTGCCCATTTCATACAACTTGACAGCCGCCAACATGCGGATTTCACGCCCAAAAGACTCGGCGTCCATCTTTTCTGCAAGAAGTACCTTGTCTGGAATTTCGATTGTGATTTGCTGGAGAGCCATATCTCTACTCCTTCTGTCCACCGCTAATTTTACCCGCTTCACCGCCAATTTTTATTACGATTTCTTCTGCAAGGGGCGGGCTAACGGGTTGGTTTCAGCGGCAGCAGCGGGACGGGCAAGACTCCCTTGCCTGAACTCAACTCGGCTGGCTCGCGGCGCGTACCCTGAAGCGGCGAAGCCGCTGTCCGCTGAAAACGATGTTAGCCGCCACCACTTGTGCGGAAACGCTGAATGCGTTCTTCTATCTCGGCTACGATTTCTCGGAGTGACCTCATATCTCCTGCTCCTACATACCCTTCCAATTCTCCCAAAATGGCTTCCATATCTGGTTGATAGGCATACATCAACGCCGCAATATCATTTTCATAAATGCTCACTCGCACAAAATCCCCCTGCCGATACAACGATGGCAAGGCATACAGTTTCAGCAATAACAATCCTTCTACCGTCGCTATCAATACTTCGCGTTCCGCAAATGCTTGCTTGACCACATACTTTTGCTGTACTTGCCGAAAGAGCGGATTCTTCGTCAACAAGATGTCAATCTGTAACCCTTGAAACGCTCCACGAGCAAAGTACGGATTATCTTGCTTCTCCACTTTAATTTCAGGCACTTTCTCGAGGTCAGCCAGCGCCATAATGAGATCAATGTCTTGGGTGTTCCTGCCTTCAATATAATTCAACAAAGCCACGCCCCCAACCAACACATACCCTACTTGTCGTTCAACTAGCAATGCAAATAAACGGCCTACAGCCGATAACAGAGAATCCGCTTCCATCCAGGGTTTCTCCCAATTCTGCGGATTAAACACAACCGCGTTTTGAATAATTTGTCCAATCTCAACAAAATCTTTCAGCATCGAGTGCTCCGCTCCAAGTTTAGCACAATACCCTGAAGATGGAAAACTCTGAGTATGGTATAGGGCGGCTAACGGCCTGCGCTTCACCTGCGCCGCGAAGCGTAGCGGAGCGGCGTCAGGTGGAAGCGCGTGTTGGGCGGCGCTGTTCATCGAATGGTGACCTCGGGTTGCGCCATGCCGATGTCTCGGATGCAACCATCAACAACCTACCCCTTGACGTAGGAGAACTTCTCAGCCACCTTCCCATCGCGCACGCGGAAAACATCCACTCCCCGGACGTGTCCGCGCTTCCCATCCTGCTCAACCCAGCGATAGAGCCAGCGAACCACGCAGCGGTCCCCACATGCAAAGATTTCCTCGGTTTCGAACGTTGCGTGGGGCGAAGAGGTGAAGAAGCGCTCCCAGAAGGCGCGGACAGCCGCTTGGCCTTCATAGCGCTCGCCATCCGGCGGCGGGTAGGTGTTTTCAAATACACAGTCCTCGGTCATGGCTGCCATCATGGCGTCCACATCATGCCGGTTGGAGGCATCGTTGAAGCGTTGAACCGCTTCAAGCGTGGATTTCGTCAGCATTTCTTCGGGCACGTTGGTGGACATGGCGATTTATCTCCTCTATGCCTTTTCTCGTTTGACGACGTCCGCCAGTTCGATCAGCACGTTGGGTTCGTCGCCGACGACCCACGCGTCGTGTCCGGGTTGCATGATCGCCACGTCTCCCGGACCAAATTCCATCTCGGTGCCGTCATCCATGCGGATTCGTTGACGTCCCGCGAGAAATATCTTCACGTGGAACCGCTGACAACTTTCTCCGCCCACAACAGGCTTGACGTGCTTCGACCATTGCCAGCCCGGCTCAAGGGTTTCGCGGTAGAATGTCAGCCCCCCGATAGTGATCACATCAATCTTGCCTTTCTCGAAGGGCCGCCGCGTTTCGTCGGGTGCATCGAAGTTCTTGCCTGTGATACTCTTAATTTGGCTGGTCATAATTTTTCTCCTTTCTTGAGACTGGTTCAGATTGGTTCAATGGCTATGTTCAGGCTAATGGGGCGCGCGTCACACCGCTACGCGCCGCCCAACGGTATGGCTCAGCGGCAGCGGCGGGGCGGCGAGACTCCTTCGCCCACAATCAACTCCGCTGGCTCGCGGTGCGTACCCTCAGCGGCGAAGCCGCTGTCCGCCTGCAAACGATGTTGGGCGGCTTCTGTTCATGGGTGCATGATTAAAATTTTACGCCCTGCAATATACCACCGCCCATCTCGGCTAACTAAATACCATTCATCTGTCGTTGCACCTCGCGATGCTATGACTTTTGCAATATCTCCTTCAATAATTATTGACTGAACAGCGTATGTACAAGGCACGTTACCCTTAAGTTCTGGTGCAGGAGGGGCAGGGTAGATATTGCCAGTCGGCGATATCAGTGAATTTATTTCACCCTCGGTCATTTCATTTCGATTTTCTGCCCTCATTTTTTCAGAAACAGCATTCCATTTACGGACGCCTTCTTGATAGTAGCGAGTTTCCGATAAGCGAAACTCGAGATAGCCAACATCTGTTAGAGATTTATTATTTGTGATTAGTCGGACATAACTCAAAGTCTCTGGGGAGACAGGAAAACGCGGGTCATTAACATATACGCTAGAAAATTCACTAGTATCAAACGTCCAAACAGCATCCTCTTCTATTTGGCAAGCCTTCGTCAAGGTTTGTATTACTAAATCACTGTCTGATAATTTTTGGTTATCATTAGAAATCGTTGCTGTTGCAGATAATTCATAGTCTGATGGGGTATCGGCTATTGTTGGCACAGAAGGTATATCGGTCATTGATGACTGCTTATCAACAGCAATCTGCCACACTGGCATAAAAACAAGCAATGTGAGTAGCACTATTGTAAGTAGGGTAAAGCGTTTCATAGGAAACCTTCGTAGTCTCTATCGGTTTACATGGATGTAATACAAACGGGTTGTTGCCAAATCTATTCCAAAATTCCAAGCCACATACCATCTATCTGGACAATGTTGATTAGCCAAGCGCATATAAGTACTGCTAGTACATCAACAAGTTAAAGATGTAGGGTAGTGATCTTTAAAAACGATACGAGCGTCATCAACGGTAAAGTTCCAACGGATGCTGGCATTCTTGGCATTGCGCGCTTCTTCCCAAGCAATGATCTCGGTGGTCAA